>JBFMEC010000021.1:0-22614 GCA_040753575.1 Nitrospirota bacterium
AAGAAAAAAAATATTAAAACGTGTGCCTATGCAATTTTACTTCAGAAAAATATGAATGCAGGAAGATCAAGTACTTAGCTGAATATCTTTGCTAAAATATGCCTATTACTGTCGAACACGGGAAAAACCAAATCTCTTTATGTTTCAGCTAATAGAAAGGATCTTTGGTGGGGAAGCCGAAACATCAAATACTCCGACTGCTAAAGACCGTTCAAAGAAGAGAAGGTAAATATGTAACAGAAATTTAATGAAACTGTAACATAATTGTAACATTCTATAAGTATTTTAAAATCAATAAGGAGGGAGGAAAATTATGAAGACGTTTTTAACAATTCTGCTTTCAGCTTTTTTTGCTTTATCCCTGGCAGGTCTTTCCTATGGAGAGGATCTGAGGATTGATGGGTCGACGACAGTTCTTCCCATAGCCCAGAGGGCGGCTGAAGTGTTTATGAAGAAAAATCCTGACGTCAAGGTCTATGTCTCAGGAAGCGGCTCGGGGACAGGTATTAAGGCCCTCATGGATGGTACAACTAATATAGCGACGAGTTCGAGAGAAGCGAAGGATAAGGAGATAGCATCTGGTAAAGAAAAGGGAGTTATACTTACTCCCCATAAAATTGCCCTCGACGGCATAGTACCGGTAGTTCATCCTTCTATGAAGATAGACAATATTACCACAGAGCAAATCAGAGAGATTTACAACGGTAAGATCAAAAGCTGGAAAGAGCTTGGCGGGCCCGACAGACCTATAGCCGTTGTCTCAAGAGATACAAGTTCAGGAACATATGAGGTGTGGGAAGAGAAAGTTCTTAAAGGCGATAGAGTAAGAGCCGATGCCCTCCTTGTGGCATCAAATGGTCAGGCTGTCCAGACAGTTGCCCAGAACAGATATGCTATCGGTTATATAGGAATCGGCTATATTGATAAGTCCATTAAGGTGTTAAAGGTGAATGGTAAGACCGCCTCTCCAGCAAGTGTACGTGATGGTTCATGGCCGATCGCAAGACCGCTCTTCATGTACACTAATGGAAAACCCTCCGGTGTAATGGCCAGATTTATCGACTTCGTACTTTCAAGAGAAGGACAGAAAATCGTTAACGAAGTTAAATATGTGAGCATTAAATAGAATTGAACATATTCGATATCCTCAGTGAGGAAAGGATGTATTTTTACTTATAGTCTTATTGTAATCGAACGAAGGACTAATAAATCTTGAGATGGCAGACAAAAGAGAAGATTGTTGAAATAACTGTTAGCTCTATAGGTTTACTGTCCGTTTTAGTTCTCATCTTAATCGGCCTATTCCTTTTCAAAGAGGCTTTTCAGATTTTCTATAAAGTTGGTGTCTTAAAAGTCATCTTCGGAAGGGACTGGTATCCCACCTATGATCCACCGAGTTTCGGCATGCTCCCGCTCATTGCCGGTACTCTTTCGGTAACTTTTCTTACTGCAATTATGGCAATACCTTTAGGTCTGGCAACGGCCATCTACATTGCAGAGATTGCCCATCATCGAGTTAAGGAATTCTTAAAACCTCTTATAGAGATGCTTGCGAGTTTTCCCTCCGTTGTACTCGGCTTTTTTGGTATGGTAGTCATCGCACCTATTCTGTCGGGCTGGCTTTCACCGATCCTTTCCGAAAAGCTTCCTGAAATGCTCAGAAGCACAAATATCCCCTTTATCTCAACGACCCTTGCAGATTTCTTTTATGACAAATTATTCATTTCATCGGGGCTCAATATTTCCGCCGCAGCCTTAATGCTCACCATAAGGGCAATCCCTGTTATTGCAAGCATTGCTGAAGATGCCCTCACCGCCGTCCCCCGTACTTACAGAGAGGCATCTTATTCCCTCGGCGCAGGTAAATGGGAAACGATATGGAGAGTAGTTATCCCTGCCTCAGTTTCGGGATTGAGTGTTGCTGTGATCCTTGGGATAGGAACCATTGTTGGCGAGACCATGATTGTTTTGATGGTTGCGGGGGGTGCAGCTGTAATGCCTCACTGGATATTTGATCCTGCCAGGCCAATGCCGGCTGCCATTGCAGCCGAAATGGGTGAAGCTCCTTATGGAAGCTTGCATTATCATGCACTTTTCGGGGTAGGGGTAATCCTTTTTCTTTTCACATTCTTGCTGAGCCTTATCTCTGATTTCATATCTAAAAAATACAGGGCTGTAAGAATTGGGGAAAAGGTATGAATGAAGAGTTGCTCCGTAAGAAAAAGTTTAATCTTAAAGAAGGATTTTTCCTCTCACTTATCAGAACGCTCGGTTTTACCGGAGCGATAATTCTTATTATTGTACTGTCCTTTGTAGCTTATAACGGCATACACGTTTTAAGCTGGGAATTCATAACACAACCTCCAATTGAAGCAATGACAAAGGGTGGTATTTTCCCCGTTATAGTGGGAACCATATTGCTCACAGTAATTTGCATGATGGTTGCTATACCTGTTGGTGTTGCCACTGCCATCTTCCTCGCCGAATATTCAAAACGCGGGCTCATCCTCAATACTGTTATGATGTCCATATATACCCTTGCCGGTGTTCCCTCGGTCGTCTTTGGACTTTTCGGTCTCGCTGTCTTTGTTGTAGCCTTCAACTTTGGTATGAGTTTGATTGCAGGGTCATTGACGCTTGCCATTATGGTACTTCCCTATATAATATCGACTTCCGAGGAAGCAATTAAGGCCGTGCCCTATAGCTTCAGAGAGGCATCCCTTGCCTGCGGCGCTACGAAATGGCAGACTATCAAAAAGGTTGTTCTGCCCACCGCAATGCCTGGAATACTCACAGGCTCAATCCTCGGCACCGCAAAGGTTTCAGGTGAAACGGCTCCCATTATGTTCACGGCCGCAGCCTTTTTTACACCGGGTATTCCGAGATCTCTTTTTGAACCCGTTATGGCCCTTCCCTACCATATTTATGTGTTAGCAACAGCAGGCACACATATTGAAGAAACAAGACCCATACAGTACGGAACAGCCCTAACGTTAATCATATTAGTTCTGGGCATGAATCTCCTGGGAATAATTTTGAGGGCAAGACAGAGAAAGAAAAAGGCATGGTAGAAGAGAAAAACATATTCGAAATAAGAGATTTCAGTGTCTATTACGGTGATCTTATAGCAGTAAAGAATAATAACCTTGATATAGAAAAAAATAAAATATCTGCAATCATCGGACCTTCTGGCTGCGGCAAATCCACGCTTTTGAGATCCCTTAACAGAATGAATGACCTGATACTAAACTGTAGAGCAGAGGGTAAGTTAGAATTTCACGGGATAGATATATACGGCAAGGATATAGATGTCATTGATTTAAGAAGAAGGGTGGGTATGGTATTTCAGAAGCCGAACCCCTTCCCGAGTTCGGTCTATGAAAATGTAGCCTATGGACCAAGAATACGGGGAGTTAAAAAGAAAAGTGAACTCGATGAGATCGCTGAGAGGGCACTTGTCAGGGCCTTTCTCTGGGACGAGGTGAAGGACAAATTAAACGAATCAGGATTGAGCCTGTCAGGAGGTCAGATGCAGAGGTTATGCATTGCCAGATCACTGGCACAAGAACCAGAAGTACTACTCTTTGATGAGCCTACATCAGCCCTGGATCCCATATCCACAGCCAAAATAGAAGACCTCATTCTTGAACTCCGGAAAACTGTTACAATAGTAATCGTCACCCATAATATGCAGCAGGCTGCAAGAATATCCGAATATACTGCATTTATGTACCTGGGAGAACTAATAGAATTCGGCACCACAAATAGAATCTTCGTAAATCCAAGGAATAAGCTGACAGAGGAATATATAACGGGCAGGTTTGGCTGATGACTATTTTCGACACAGAACTGAGGCAACTTAAAGAGAACATATTGATGATGGCTTCCCTTGTGGAAGATTCTATAAAGGATTCAATAAAATCACTCTTGGATAGAGATAGCGAACTTGCGAGAGAGGTTATTATTAAGGACCATCAGATAAATGCCCTTGATGTGAAGATCGACGAAGAGTGTATAAGACTCATTGCCTTAAGACAACCAACAGCAGGGGATTTGAGGTTCATAACAACGGCAATGAAAATAACCACTGAACTTGAAAGGATGGGTGACCTGGCGGAAAATATATGTGAAAGGGCCTTGGAACTTAATGAAGAGCCTCTTCTGAAGCCCTATGAAAACATCCCGAAGATAGCAAAAATTGTACAGGCCATGCTTATGGATGTCATCCACGCTCTGCTGAGCAAAGATACATCTTTAGCATACGACGTAATTAAGAGGGACGACGAGGTTGATGATCTCACGGTCAGGAATTTCAATGAACTTTTGTTCATTATGATTCAGGATCCAAAGACTGTCCCCATAGCTGTGAAAAGAACTTACATCGCAAAGTATCTTGAAAGGGTTGCAGACCATGCAACGAATATTGCCGAGATGGTCATTTATATGACTGAGGGAAAGATCATAAGACACATGGAGATCAGTGAAAGCGAATAAAAAAGAACTACGCCGCAACTAATATTTTGATATCTGACATTTGGCATTTGGATTTTTAAAGGAAGATTATGTCTATTTTTGATGAAGAGTTAAGAGCATTAAGAGAAAAAGTCTTAAAACTCGGCTCAATGGTTGAAAAGGCTATAGGCGATTCGGTGAGGTCACTCGTCGAGAGGAATAGTGATCTTGCAAGAGAGGTTATCAACAAAGATCATCAGATCAATGCCTTGGAGGTTGAGATAGACGAAGAATGTATCCGGTTGATGGCTCTCAGACAGCCTAAAGCTGGAGATCTTCGATTCATTACGATAGCTATGAAGATTACCACAGATCTCGAAAGAATGGGTGATCTTGCGGTAAATATTGCTGAAAGGGCAATCGAACTGAACGAAGAACCTCAATTAAAACCTTATATAGACATACCGAGAATGGCAGAGATTGCTGAAGGGATGGTGAGAGATGCTCTGGATGCCTTCGTAAAGAAATGTTCAAAGATACCCTATGAAGTTTTAAAGCAGGATGACGAAGTCGACAAATTAACGGTCCAGGTCTTTAATGAACTTCTCCTTTATATGATTCAGGACCCACGGACGATATCCCGGGCTACAAGGATTACCTATGTCTCAAAATATCTCGAGCGTATTGCAGACCATGCAACCAACATCGCTGAATTAGTCGTCTACTTGTGTGAAGGAAAGATAATCAGACACCTGGAGGTTCCGGAAACTCCGTCTATCTAAAAAAATTGGCTTGGGGTTACCTGTTTGTCATTCCGCACTGGATGCGGAATCCACTTTCTTGCTTTAGGGAATTAAAAACGACAGTTAACGCTTTCAATAGGCAGTGAATAAAATTTGATAAATAAAGTCTCAAAAACTCATCACTTACCATGGATTACAGAAAAAGAATCTCCTATCATCTAATATTCCTCTTCGGGATCGTCAGTCTCTTTGGGGACATAACCTATGAGGGGGCAAGAAGCATCACAGGACCTTATCTGGCTATTCTGGGCGCTAGTGCTGGCATGGTTGGCCTCGTATCGGGAGTTGGAGAATTTATTGGTTATGCGCTGCGTCTCATCTCAGGACGCTTTGCGGATCGTACCAGGGCTTACTGGCTACTAACGATCATCGGCTATGTATTAGTTCTTTCTATTCCTCTCCTTGCGCTGGTGGGCCATTGGCAGGCTGCGGCTATACTCCTTATTGTTGAACGGATGGGAAAAGCAATCAGGACGCCGGCCCGAGATGCAATACTTTCGCATGCCACAAAACAGGTAGGCAGAGGCTGGGGATTTGCAATCCATGAAGCCCTGGATCAAGTCGGCGCATTTATCGGCCCTTTGCTATTCACTGTCGTTTTTATTTTAGAAGGAAGTTATCGTGATGGCTTTATAGCCTTATGGATACCAGCCTTACTGTGTTTATTCTTTCTTGTGATAGCAAGGGTAAAAGTTCCAACTCCAGAGAAACTTGAGACCTCAGGTGGCGAAACAGAGAGTGCCAGGAAAAGTCCAGGCTTTAAGCTTCCCAAGGTTTTCTGGTTTTACACGTTATTTATCTTTCTCAGTGTTGCAGGATTTAGCCATTTCCAGATAATCTCCTATCATCTCAAGGTCAAATCAATATTTCCAGATTCCCACATTCCTTTATATTATGCGATCGCAATGGGTGTTGATGCATTGGTAGCTCTAATTATTGGGAAAATATATGATAGGACTGGATTGACTTCACTGATAGCAATTCCTCTCGTGACCCTTCCAATTCCCTTTTTCGCATTTTCGCTTAGTCACAATTTCGCCGTGATAGGTATTGTTCTCTGGGGTGCCGTAATGGGGATTCATGAAACCACAATGCGAGCTGCCATTGCCGATTTAATACCCTTTGAACACAGAGGATTCGCCTACGGGATATTCAATACGGCCTATGGAGCATCTTGGTTTCTGGGGAGTACACTCATGGGATTTTTGTATGATTTTTCAATCAGCTATTTAATAATGTTTGTTGTTTTGATGGAGATTATTTCTTTGCCAGTATTCTTCTTATTTAAAAAGAAGAGATAAAATCCCTAACCTTTTCCACGACTTCCTCAACTCTGACTTTCACTGCTTCTCCTGTTCTCCTGTCCTTGATCTCGACAAAACCATCTTTGAGATTCTTCTCACCGAGGATAATATGGGTGGGAATCCCTATCAGATCGGCGTCTTTAAATTTCACCCCTGCCCTTTCATCTCTGTCATCCATCAAAATCTCATGGCCTTCTTTTACTAAATCTTTATAGAGTTTCTCTGCAACCTCAGCAGTCTTTGAATCTTTCATATTCAATGGAAGAATTTCTATATCAAAGGGTGCAATACCTTTTGGCCAGATGATTCCATCCTTATCATGATTCTGCTCAATAGCAGCGGCAGCAATTCGGGCGGGACCAATTCCATAACTTCCCATGATAAGCGGTTTCCCCTGACCATTTTCATCAAGATAGAATGCCTTCAGGGGCCCAGAGTATTTTGTGCCGAGCTTAAAGATGTTTCCCACTTCGATGGTGCACTCGATTCTTATGGGGTTACCACATTTCGAACAGGAATCACTTTCCTTTGCAACGTGTATATCATGCCATTCAGCATCGAAATCTTCTCCAGGCTTTATCCCAATAGCATGATAATGTGGTTTATTGGCGCCGCTCACATAAACTCCTTTTTTAAGACAGGTGTCAGCAATAATTCTTATCTGATGTCCCATGGGGCCTATGAATCCAGCCTCAACACCGAGAATCTCTTTGACTTCAATCTTCTGAGCGGGCCTGTGATTACCTATGATCCTGCCAAGTTTTTTCTCGTGTAATTCCTGATCCCCTCTGACAAGCGCAAGGACCGGACCATCATCACCGATGACGAGTATACTTTTTATAAAATATTGAGGACTTAGCTTTAAGAAACTTGAGACTTCCTCGACCGTTCTTTTCTCAGGAGTATAGACCTCTTCAAATTTCCAATCTTCAAACTTTATTCCCGGAGGATTTGAGAGGGCAAGCTCTACGTTTGCCGCATATCCGCAGGAATCACAGATCACAACTACATCTTCACCTGCAGGGCTTGGCGCCATAAATTCATGCGCCACCGCCCCGCCCATCATTCCGGGATCCGATTCAACCATATAAAACTTAAGGCCACACCGGGAGAAAATCTTATGATAAGCCTCTGCATGCCGCTGGTAGCTCCTTTCAAGCCCATCTTCACCGGCATCAAAACTGTAGCTGTCCTTCATTAGAAACTCTCTTGTCCTGAGCACCCCACTCTTCGGTCTCGCCTCATCCCTGAGCTTAGTCTGGATCTGGTACCATATCTGTGGGAGGTCCCTGTATGAGCGCACTTCTCTCACTGCAAGCCAGGTCATGATTTCTTCATGAGTCATACCGAGGCACATCTCCCTTCCGCCCCTGTCTTTGAGCCTGAACATTTCATCTCCTATTTCATACCATCTGCCCGTCTCCTTCCAGATCTCTGCAGGATGAAGCAGGGGCATAATAACCTCCTGAGCACCTATGGCATTCATCTCCTCCTTGAGGATTTTATTTATCTTCTCTATAACCCTGAGACCAAGGGGAAGATAGATATAAAGACCGGCCACAAGCTGCCTCACATAGCCAGCCCTCAGCATAAGAATATGACTTATCGCTTCTGCATCAGCCGGAGTTTCCCTTAAAGTAGGGATAAGCATCTTTGAGAAATGCATAACAAATCTCCTTCAAAAGGGTTCAAGGATTCAAGATTCTAATATAGAAAAATTTAATAAAAAAGTGTTAGATTAATTTTGTTTCAGGAGATAATAAATGCAGAGGATACCAATAACTCCAGAAGGTTACCGGAAGCTCCAGGAAGAGCTGGAAAGACTTCTTAAGGTGGAAAGGCCCGCAATCATTAAGGCGATAGCCGAGGCGCGCTCCCACGGCGATCTTTCTGAAAATGCTGAATACCATGCGGCAAAGGAGAGGCAGTCTTTTATTGAAGGGAGGATACAGGAGCTTCAGACGAAGTTAGCCTTGTCGGAAGTTATAGACCCGTCCAGAATAAGTCAATCAAAGATCGCCTTCGGCGCAAAGGTCAGGGTTCTGGACGTAGAAGCAGATACGGAATATGTCTTCAAACTGGTGGGCCCTGACGAAGCAGATGTCAGAAACGGAAAGATCTCTATAAACTCACCTGTTGGCAGATCTTTGCTCGGCAAAGGTGTTGGTGAAATAGCCACAATAAAAGCACCTTCACGAACCATTGAGTATGAAATATTAGAGATCACCTTTGAGTAAATACTTCAGGGCGAGGATCAAGGAAAACAGAAAACTAAATAAAGATCATAACCTTCTGATACTTACTCCCTTAACTCCCATAAAAGAACCTGAACCGGGACAATTCTATATGATAGGCATGGGAAGGGAGGAATATGATCCCCTGCTCAAAAGACCCTTCAGTCCCTTGAGCAGTTCACCCGAGAGCATACAGATACTTTATCGGATCAGGGGCAGAGGAACCCTGATTATGAGTAATATGGGAGAAGGTTCGGTACTGGATATCCTTGGACCTCTTGGCAATGCCTATCCTATGCCAGCTCGAAACCATATACCATTAGTTATAGCAGGTGGGATAGGCATTGCCTCGCTGTTTTCACTCTCAAAAAAACTATCAAAGAGGGCATATATATTTTATGGCGCTCGGAAAAGGAATGAACTTCTCCTAATGGATGAACTGAAGAATTTTGCAAAGGAACTCTTTATTTCAACAAATGATGGATCAGTCGGGGAAAAATGCGATATCACCGATATTCTCAAAAGATTTCTTAATTCTCAATCCTATTTATCCGATAAATTTCTGCTTTACCTATGCGGTCCAAAACCCATGCTTAAAGCAATATTAGAAATTATAAAGGATAGAAAAATTAACGCATATGTCTCTATGGAAGAGAATATGGCCTGCGGCATTGGTGCCTGCCTCGGTTGCGCAGTAAAGACTGTTAAGGGATATAAAATGGTATGTAAAGAAGGTCCCGTGTTTCCGATTGAGGAGATTGTATGGTAAAAAATTTATTAATCATGCATATAAGGTTGCCCTCGAGCGGCTTTGAATTCCGATTTATCGGAATTCACCTCGGAGTCCCGACTTTTAGTCGGGACGAGAATGAGCGAGAGGGTGACCTTATATGCATCTGACATCTTGCTCATGAACCTGAGTGTAACCATAGGCAAACTGAAGCTTAAAAACCCGGTAATGACGGCCTCTGGAACCTTCGGGTATGGTGAGGAATATTCTGATTTTGTAGACCTTAACAGGCTTGGGGCAATTGTCGTAAAGGGCCTTTCTCTCCTGCCAAGGGAAGGAAATCCTCCACCGCGTATTGTCGAAACACCGGCGGGGATGCTCAATTCAATTGGTCTTCAAAATATAGGCGTTGAGAATTTTATTAGAGAGAAACTTCCCTTTCTGAGAAAATTCGATGCCCCAATTATAGTGAATTTTTTTGGCGATACCATTGGTGAATATGAAGAGGTAGCGAGGAAACTAAACGACGTTGATAGTATCCATGGCCTCGAGATGAACATATCCTGTCCAAACAAAGAGGCTAGCTGGAAAATCTTCGGAACAGATCCAGAGGTCACATTCAGGGTTGTCCAGGCCGTTCGCAAAGTTACTGACCTCCCCCTGATAGCCAAACTCTCACCGAACGTTACCGACATTGCCCAGATGGCGAGAGTTGCGGAGGATGCCGGAGCTGATGCCCTGTCTCTAATAAATACTCTAACAGGTATGGCAGTTGACATAAAGACAAGAAGACCCAAACTCGGAAAATTTACAGGTGGCCTTTCAGGTCCAGCCATCAAGCCTATCGCCCTCCGAATGGTATGGGAAGTTTATAAAACCGTCAGGATACCTGTTATAGGGATGGGTGGAATAATGAATGCCAATGATGCCATAGAATTTATGCTTGTCGGCGCCAGAGCGATCGCAGTGGGAACGGCAAATTTTATTAATCCCCTTGCAACAATTGATATCCTTGAAGGCATAGAGACCTTCATGCGAGAAAATAAGATTACGGATATAAAAGAACTTATTGGGGGCCTTAAATGTCATTAGTCAATTAGTCATTTGTCATTTGTCATTTTACATGTATGGGATAACTGATCAGATTCGGACAGCTATGTGACAAGGATGTGATGCAAGAAAATCGATTCATTACTCTAACAACCGACTTTGGTTACAGGGATCCCTTTGTTATCTTAAACCCTCGGCTTTGCGAGTATCTCGAGAACTCTGAGTTCAAGAAATCTCTTCGATGCCGCTGACTTTAAAACCATGACTGTGTCGGCGCCTCTTGCCGTACCGCCAGCAGCAAGAACCTCTTCACCTTCAGGTATGAGACCGGCATCAACGGCCATCATCACGATCTCACAACATACCTTGGCTCCTTCTCCGAATCTTCTCAAGGTATTGGCGATAATAAGCGTCGGATAAAGGCCGCTGAATTTTACCGAAAGAGATGTCTCTATAGAGTGGGTCAGCATCGGACCCGTAAAGATCTTTGTTCCATTGGCCTCAATCTTTCTTCTCATTTCATCGGACATCTCATTGACATTCAGATTTTTAAAACCTGTCGAATGGGTAACCACAACAATGTTTATGGGGAATCCCTTCAGAGCCTCTGAAAACAAAAGGCCTGTTTCACCTGAAGTCGAGGCAACAACGATGTGCCTGTACCCGAAGTCTTCTATAGCCCTCTTTACAACATTAATGCAGAAAGAGGTATTTTCTATTCCTGCCTTTTCAAAGTAGGTAACCCTTCTTTCCATGGGAATAATAATAACACAAGTTAATGTATAATATTTTATGCTTCTGGTCGGATTGACTGGTAACATCGGGATGGGTAAAAGCACCGTCCTTCAAATGTTCAAAGATTCAGGAGCCGCAATTCTGGATGCAGATAGTATTGTTGAATCTTTACTGACAGAGAAGAAGATTCTCGACAAAATCAGGGAACTTTTGGGCGGACAGGCCTTCAATAATGACGGAAATATAGATAAGGGAAAGGTTGCGAATTTAATTTTTAAAGATGATATATTAAGACTTTCCCTTGAGGACTTACTCCATCCCCTCGTTTTCGAAAGGCTGAAGGATATTCTGGACGGGATGAAAGCGGAAGACAGAATAGTGGTAGTTGAGATCCCCTTGCTTTTTGAAAGAGGATACGAATGCTGGTTTGACAGGACGATCACAGTATACACAACAGAGGAGATTGCACTGAATCGTTTGGAAAAAGACGGGATCAAAAGAGATGAGGCCCTCGCCAGATTAAGGGTTCAACTTTCGATAGGAGAGAAGATAAAGAAAGCTGATTTCTTAATAGATAACAACGGTACGATTGAAGAAACAAGAACCCAGGCCAGAGCGATCTATCAGAAACTCTCAGAAGAGGCAGGACGTGGAGATTATAAAAGGTCTCGAAAATTTACGCGACAGTTATCCTAAGACAGTTCTGACTATTGGCAATTTCGATGGCATCCATCTGGGACATCAGAAGATACTCCGGAAAGTTCTTAAAAAGGCCGAAGAGATCGGCGGGACGTCAATGGTCGTCACCTTTGAACCTCATCCAATAAAGGTTCTTACACCAGAAGTCGAGCTAAAAATACTAACAAACCTCAAGGAAAAGGCAAGACTTATTGAAGCTTTTGGTATAGAGGTTCTGCTATTCATAGACTTTAATAAGGAATTTTCGAAACTTCATCCGGATGATTTTATCGACGATGTACTCGTTAAAAAATTGAAGGCAAGGGAGGTTATAATCGGCCGAAATTATGTCTTTGGAAAAAATAAAGAAGGGACTACGGAACTCCTGAGAAGAAGGGGAAGGAAATACGGTTTCAGTGTAAATGTTATAAGATACGCGAAGGTTGATGATGACATAGTTAGCAGCAGCAAGATCAGAAATCTCCTTTTAAGAGGAAAGGTTTCTGAGGCATCAAATTTCCTTGGAAGGGCCTATTCAATAGAGGGAAGCGTTAAACCGGGTGCGGGTAGAGGTGGAAAACTTCTGAATATACCGACAGCGAATATGACAACACCCATCGAACTTGCACCGAAAGAAGGCGTATATGCAGTCAGAGCAGGTATCAAGGACAAAGTCTTTGATGGTGTCGCAAATATTGGCACTAATCCAACATTCGGAAATTCCGATGTTGGCTATGAGGTACATCTCCTTAACTTTTCCGGCAACCTTCTTGGAGAGAACATAAGAATCTACTTCATCGATAGAATCAGAAACGAACAACGGTTTCCCGATCCCCTTAGCCTTGAAAAACAAATAAGAAATGATATTGAAAAGGCTAAAGAAATCCTCGGTATGAAACGCCCTAAATTGATGTAGTCTATCGCGCCCTTCTGTCCTCTTCCCAGCGGCCCGAAGACATTGTTTTCAGTATCGAGACATATAGAGAAATATCCCAGTATCTTTCATCAGTTAAATCTTATTCAATTGGTACCTTCTTCTCCTTCTTTTTTGCCTCCTCGCTCTTCGGGATTCTTACTTCGAGAATACCTTCTTTAAAACTTGCCTTTGCTTTATCAGACTGAATGTATTCAGGAAGCCTGAAAACCCGTGTAAAGGAACCATAGGAACGCTCATGACGGTAATAGTTTTTCTCTCCAACCTTCTCTTCTTTCTTTTTCTCGCCCGATATCGAGATGGTGTTATCGGTAATACTCAAATCAATATCCTCTTTCCTCATACCGGGCAATTCAGCCTTTACCACCACTTCATCCTTGTCCTCAAAAATATCCACAGAGGGGGTCATCTCTTCTTCCCACTCTGTCCTTAGCCTTGGCCACCAGGATGGACCCAATAGAGAAAAGGGTCTCCTGAAAACTTCGTCGACCCATCTCTCCATCGCCTCAAAGGGCGAAAGGGCCCTGGTTGGTTCAGTCTTTACCAATTCCTTTGTCTCCTTTGCCATAAGACACCTCCTTTTTGATTAATCTGCTAATTCCTTGTTTAAATTCAATATAAATTAGAAACGAAAATAAGGGTATCAGAATAAGTCTGATTTTTTTGTAGGTTTTTTGTACCTTAGAGTTATCGGTGTTTGTCCTACAAGATCTTAAAGATTTTTACAATAAATTCTTTACGTTAATAATCAAATAGGCAAGCAATAAATAGAGAGAAATTCCGATGATGATTGAAGGAATAAAACCTAACCTCTGTGTTAAAAAAATAATGGCAAAGATGTAAGCAAGCCAGGGGAAAAGCATAATTATTAGTCCTTCGGCATAGGAGACTATCGCCCTCTGGCCCGATTCATAATAGATAGTCAAAAAAGTAATAAATGTTACAATCGGCAGGTTGGCAAAGAAAGCGGCCAATAACCCCTTTGCATGAC
Organism: Nitrospirota bacterium; assembly: GCA_040753575.1. Classification (GTDB taxonomy): domain Bacteria; phylum Nitrospirota; class Thermodesulfovibrionia; order Thermodesulfovibrionales; family SM23-35; genus JBFMEC01. The sequence continues at coordinate 13,912 of JBFMEC010000021.1, forward strand.
TGGCGAGATAGGTTACAATGCTTACTATCGTTCCACCTGTCAGGAAGTAAAGAAAATATTTTATTCCCGTCTGCATATTGTATTTACTCTAAACTGAGACAGTCAACATCAACTCTTACCACAACATCTTTCGAATCTCTGAATGCCTCCTTGAACGACCTGGCAGCAGAATGCAATTTTCCCCTTACCGAAGACTTCAGAAGCAGTCTAACCTCGTTTTTACCCTTCCTCTTTGATAGAGAGGGGCCAAGGATTTCAACATCTCTATCTGTTTTTTTAATGATATCCAATAACTTAGCGGACAGGTTCTCTTTACCCATAAATTTGATGAGCACGAGTCTTGAATAGGGAGGATAAAATAAAGATTTACGCCTATTAATCTCTTCCAGGAAAAAGGATTCATAATTATGATTCTTTAGATATCTGAACAGATAGTTCTCTGGCATCCTCGTCTGGATGAATATCTCTCCGTCAGCTTCGATCTTATCTATTACGGAGGAGATTTCCTGGTATGCCTTTTCAGCAGACCTGAAGTCTGGAAGATTCAGGAATAGGTCTGCATTCATGACGGCTGCCATAGAAAATCCTTCGGGGCCGCAAAATCTCCTCGTTAAAAGTTTTGTTCCTATAATTATCCTTATATCATCCCTGTTGAAAGTCCCCGTGAATATCTCCGATCTTTTTCTTATCCTGTCACTATCAAATCTCAATGTTTTAGTTCCCATGATCTCTTCAGTGTCCTCCTGAAGCCTTTGTGTACCTGCGCCAAGCAATTTAATGTTATAACCCCGGCACCTGCGACAACTTTCCGGTATTTCGGTTAAAACATATCCGCAATAATGACATTTCAGAGACATATCCTGTTTGTGAAAGACCAGAGGAATCCTGCAATCAGGACATTCCTCAATATAATTGCAGTCCCCACATTGTAGGAGTGTCGAATATCCTCTTCTGTTTATGATGAACATCACCCTTTTATCTCTTTTCATGTACCTCCTGGAGGCATCCACCACCGGCTTCGAAATGTAGGGCCGAAGAAGTTTCTCAAACCTCATATCCACTATTCTCACCCTTGGTCTCTTAATAGAATCTTCAGGTTTTAACAAGGTGTATTTACCTGATCTGCAATTAAAGTAAGATTCAATAGATGGGGCTGTAGATGAAAGGAGTACAGTAGCTCTTTCGAGATAGCCCCTCATGACTGCCACATCCCTGCCGTTATAGTAGGGACTATCTTTCTGTTTATAAGAATTGCTCTGTTCCTGAAGAACGGCAATTAAGGAAACCTTTCTTAAAGGGGCAAAGACAGCTGACCTTGTGCCAAGTACTATGTCCGCATCTCCCGATAGAATCTTCTCAAAGGCCTCAGATCTTTCCCCCCTGCTCAACGCACCGTGTAAGAGGCATAACCTTTCTCCGAAACTATTACTGAAGAGAGGATAAACTTCATTGATTTGTGAAACCTCCGGTAAAAGGATGATCGCACCCCTGATCCCTGAAATTATCTTAAGAACAAAAGAATATTCATACATCGAAGATGGGGCCTGGAGAAGGTATGTCTTATATATTTTCCTGGATATTGAATCCATGAGGCCGGATATTGCGCCATCAACTATATTGATAATATTGAAAGAACAACCCACCCTACCCCCCTTTAGAAAGGGAGCAATTTTACCTTGCCTTCTTTTTACCTTTGTAAACGCCTCTTTTGGAAGAAAGTTCTTGAGAACAATGCCAGGTTCTGCTAGATAATATTCGGACATCCATCTAAGAAGATTAATCATCCTGTCGCTCAAGAACGGGGTATCACCATGCACTTTTTGAATATCTTTTATTTCACCCGAAGGACTCCTTGAAGATTTCTCTATGACGATTCCTTTTAAGCTTCTGTTCTTGAGAAGAGCTGTAACTGCCATCCCCGGTTTCACAATCCCCACAAATTCCTCAGGACAGTTGTATGTTAGAGGGCCTAAGTTTATTGGAAAGAGTATATCAAGAAGCTCCATAGAGGATTTTATCACATTGTTCTCAATCTCATCTTTGTGTCATAATTGGACATGCGTTTTAAAATAATACTCTTACTGTTACTGTCTTCAGTTATAACATCATGCACCGCAATTCAGGTCAAAACAGAGGGATCAAGGCCCCTTCCCCCAAAGGACGCCTATTATTTCTACATCCTCGGTTACGATGCAGAAAAGGCCGGAAAGTGGGAAGATGCCCTTGAATATTACAATAAGGCCCTCGATCTGGATCCCTCATCGGCGCATCTAAGAACTCAAATTGGTTATGTCCTTTTGAGGACTGGAAAGATAACGGAGGCTATCTCACTTCTTGAGGATATCATTAAAACTGAACCTGATTATATCCCGGCACTCATGCTTCTTGGAGAACTTTACAACAGCCAGAAACGGACAGAGGAATCAATAAAAATATATGAGAGAGTTCTAAAGGGAGAGCCTGATAATCAGAAGGCTGCACTTTTCTTGAGCGTCCTTTATGCCTCAATAAAAGAATATGATAGGGCTATGGAAATCCTGGATAAACTCGTCGGGAACTATCCAGATAATGTAATGGCCCTTTATTATCTTGGCACCATTAATATCGAACAGGGAAACCTCGAAAAGGCCTCAGAATATTTCCAGAGGGCGATAGATCAGAAACCAGACTTTGATACTGCCTATCTAAACTTAGGACTGATCAGTGAGCTCAAAGAGGACTTTAACAAAGCAGAAGAATATTATAATAAAGCAATTTCTGTAAATCCCCATAACCTCCAGGCCAGAGAGAGGCTCGCACAGATCTATATCAGACAAAAGACACCGGAAAAGGCTATCGAGCAGTTTGAGGAGATGAGCGAGCAGATACCGACAAACATCGATATACATGTGAATCTTGGAATACTGTATTTAGAGGATAAACAGTTTGATAAGGCCGTAGAAGAATTCAGAATCGTCCTGGAGGCCAGACCCGACAACACATCCGTAAGGTATTATCTATCGCTTGCCTTAGAAGAATTGGGCAGGGAGGAGGAAGCAATCTCGGAGTTAAAGAAGATAGTCTTAAAGGAACCAAAGAATCTGGTGGTTTTCCTTAACCTTGGATACTTATATTCAAAGATGAACAGAGATGACGATGCAATCGCAATTTATAAAGAGATACTCAGTTTTGAGAAGGAAAAGCCAGAAGTCTATCTATATCTTGCTATGACTTATATACATAAGAAAGAATATGCGAAGGCAGAGGAAATCCTCATGGATGGTCTTGGCCGTTTCAAAGACAATGATGAATTGAACTTCAATCTTGCCATTGTGATGGAGAAAACAAATAGATATAATGAAATGGTGAAATATCTGAAGAGGGTGATTGAGATCAACCCAGGACATGCCGACGCCCTTAACTACCTGGGTTATAGTTATGCTGAAAGGGGTGTGAATTTAGAGGAAGCACTTTCGCTGATTAAAAGAGCACTCGAACCCAAACCCGACAGCGGTTACATAATAGATAGTCTTGGGTGGGTTTATTTCAAACTGGGTAAATATGATGAATCCCTGAAGACCCTTTTAAAGGCCTCTGAATTGGTGAAGGATGATCCGACTATATTTGAACATATTGGAGATGTTTACAATTCAATGGGACTTAAGAAAAAGGCCGAGGAATTCTGGCTAAAGGCGATCGAGTTTCATCAAAAGGAAGAAGGACTAAAAGAGAGAGTCGAGAAAAAAATAAGAGATTTAAGATCATTAAATAATGGTTGAAAACTCCTCACTTGTCACTCGTCGCTCTTCACTTTCGATGAGTGCTCCTGCAAAGATAAATTGGTTTCTCACAATCAATGGTAAAAGGGAAGATGGCTACCATGATATCAACAGCCTCATGCAATCCATCAGCCTCTACGATGATCTGGCCTTTGAACGTTCGGACCGAATAGAGGTCATAAGCGATTTAGATATTCCTCCGGAAAATAACCTCGTTTATAAAGCCGCCGCTATACTTAAAGGATTTTCTTCTTCCAAAGAGGGGGCAAGGATTACAGTAAAGAAAAATATACCTGTCAGTGCAGGCCTTGGTGGAGGTAGCAGTGATGCTGCTTATACGCTCTTAGGACTGAACAGACTCTGGGGACTTGGTTTAAAAAATCCGGAACTAATCGGTATAGGGCAAGAAATAGGCTCTGACGTTCCTTTTTTCTTGAACGGTCCTCTTGCCTTCATATCAGGAAGAGGCGAAAAAATAAGAACCATCAAGATCAATTCCTCCTTGGAGTTTCTCCTTGTTAAACCTCCGATATCCATTTCTACCTCATGGGCCTATAAAACTTACGATGGGAAGAATACAGGCGAGTTGACAAAAAACCCCGTTGATATTAAACTGTTTTGCCGGGCCTTGCAGAGGAAAGACTTTGCCTCCCTCAGCTTAATGATAAAGAATGATCTTGAAAGCGTTGTTTTTGAGGGGTATCCTGTTGTAGAAGATATTAAGGTGAGACTTCTAAAGGAGGGGGCTAAGATTTCATCGATGAGTGGCAGTGGTCCAACGGTCTTTGCCGTTTTTGATAGCTATAATATAGCAGAAAGTGCTGCCAGGTCGATGAAGTCTTTCATACCTGGCGCATGGTGCATGTTGGTTAAAACAATTACTTAAGTTGAAAATTTGAAAGTCGAACTTTAAATTTTTTATTTTGGGGCGTCGACAAACGGCAAGTCAGGAGACTTTGGATCTCCCATATGGAGGTTCGAATCCTCCCGCCCCAGCTAGACTTGATTTTACTAAGTAAAATCGAGAGTTGAAAGTTTAAAGTTATAAGTGATAAGAAAGAGACAATATTTATTGAATCAAGATTTTTTGACTTTAAACTTTCAACTTTGAACTTTAAACTTTTTTGTTTGGAGGTACAATGCCAGAGGGAATGAAACTTTTTACTGGTAATGCCCATAGGGCACTTTCACAGGAAGTTGCAAACTATCTCGGCATGGCCGTTGGCAATGCTACTGTATCCACATTCAGCGATGGTGAAATCATGATTCAGATAAATGAAAACGTCAGGGGAACAGACGTATTCGTAATACAGCCCACATGCATGCCCATAAATAATAATATTATGGAACTGCTTTTGATAGTTGATGCTCTCAAGAGGGCATCGGCAAGAAGAATTACGGCTGTTATTCCCTATTATGGATATGCGAGACAGGACAGAAAGGTTCAGCCCCGGGTTCCGATATCGGCGAAACTCGTGGCGGATCTGATAACCGCAGCGGGTACAAACAGGCTTCTCACGACGGACCTTCACGCAGGCCAGATCCAGGGCTTTTTCAACATTCCCGTTGATAATCTCTATTCATCACCAGTCCTTCTTGATTATGTGCGGAAAACTTACGATCTTGAAAACCTGGTAATCGTTTCCCCCGATGCAGGCGGCGTTGAAAGGGCAAGGGCCTTTGCAAAAAGGCTTCAGTGTTCAATCGCAATTGTTGATAAAAGACGCGAGGCTGTGAATGTCTCAAAGATAATGAACGTAATAGGTGAAGTCGAAAACAAGGATACTCTTATTCTTGATGATATGATTGATACCGGGGGCACAACAGTCCACGCTGCAGAGGCATTAAAAGGGAAAGGGGCAAAGCAGGTGGTTGCAGCCTGTACACACGCAGTGCTTTCAGGAAATGCCGTGGAGAGGGTAAACGATTCGCCTATAAGAGAACTGATCGTCACGGATACGATACCACTTGATAGCAAAAAAGAGCAGTGTAAAAAACTTACTGTTTTAAGCATAGCGCCTCTTCTTGGAGAGGCGATCAGAAGGATTCATGAGGAATCTTCGATAAGTTCACTTTTCTATAGTAGCTGATTTCTTAAATAAAGAGGAGGAGGAATGGAAAGAATATCTATTAATGCTGAAAAAAGGGTAGAAACCGGAAAAGGAGCGGTCCGGGCACTTAGGAGAAAAAAGATGATTCCAGCAATCCTCTACAGAGGGGGAAGTTCTGTCCCTATAAAATTTTCCGGACAGGAACTCTCTCACTTTATCAATACAACTGCCGGCGAGCAGGTTATGGTGAACCTTCAATTTGCAGAGGGAGAAATAAAGCCTGCCCTTTTGAAGGATTACCAGGTGGATCCTGTCAGAGGAGAATTACTTCATGCTGATTTTTTTGAGGTGTCCCTTACAGAGGAAGTGGAGGTAACTGTGCATGTGACTCCCGTAGGAGAACCTATTGGTGTTAAAAGGGACGGAGGGATACTTCAATATCTTCTGAGAGAGATAGGAGTGGAATGTCTTCCCGATAGGATACCGGGGCATGTCGAATTGGATATTTCAGGGCTTGAGATAGGTCAGTCAATACATGTTGGCGACTTAAAACTCGGTGAAGGCATAAAAGTCCTTACAGACCCCGAGGAAGTCATTGTCAATGTTATAGCTCCAGCTGTAGAAGAGGTGGCACCTCCTGTTGAAGCAGCAGCCCCCGAAGTTACTGAACCGGAGGTGATCAAGAAGGGAAGGAAGGAAGAAGAGGAGGAAACCTGATTTAAGTTATTGGTTTTTAAGTTGTCACTAATTACTGACAACTGATAACTAATGACTGATAACTGTTTATGTGGGTTCTGGCGGGACTTGGAAATCCTGGTAGAAAATACTCAAGAACAAGACATAATGTCGGCTTCATGGTGATAGAGGAGATCGCAGGGAGATGCGGAATAGATTTAGAAAAGAAAGATAGAAAATATAGAATCGGAAGAGGCCATATAAATGGTGAGGATGTTATTCTTATAGAACCTCTTCTTTACATGAACAGAAGCGGCATTGTCATCAAAGATATACTGAGCGAGTTCAAGATTCCACCCGAAAAACTCATAGTAATTCATGACGACCTTGATTCAGAGATCGGCAGATTGAGAATCAGAAGGAAGGGCTCATCGGGCGGTCATAAAGGAGTTGAATCAGTAATAGAGAACATCGAATCTAAAGACTTTGCAAGATTGAAAATCGGCATCGGAAGGGACCCGACCATGAGTTCCGAAGATTATGTCCTGAGCAAATTTCGAAAGGATGACCTTCCATTAGTAAAGGCAGCCGTTGAAAGGGCAGCAGATGCGATTACCTCGATTATCCAAGACGGTCTGGAAAAGGCAATGAATGTGTATAACAGATAATTACTAATAATCAAATTACAATAACCATGATTCAATAACCAATCACCAATAACCAAATAAGCTCCAACAATCAATCGCCAAAAATAATGTATGGTAATTTGGTATTGAATCAATGGTTATTATTTGGTTATTGTGATTTGGTTATTGGTTATTTTTCTTGGAGGTTAAGTAATGCGCGATATGCTCGGCAGACAGGAGGTTGTCACCGTTGAAAGGGCCCGCAATCTTATCTTCAGTAATCTATCAATTAATCTCCCTCCAGAGACAAAACTGAAAATTGAAGAATCCTACGGAAGGATCTTATCAAGGGACATACTCTCCCCTGAAGAACTTCCAGACTTTTCCCGATCTACTGTCGATGGATTCGCTGTATCTGCCGCTGATACCTTTGGTGCTACGGAGGGAATGCCTGCATATCTCAATGTGAAATATGAAATATTGATGGGAGAAGAGCCCCGGTTTGAGTTGAAGAAAAGCGAGGTTGCGAAAATTCCCACTGGTGGTATGCTTCCGCGGGGCGCAGACTCAGTTGTTATGCTGGAACACGCCCAGCAAATAGATGAAGAAATGATTGAAATTTTTAAACCCGTTGCCCCTGCTGAAAATGTTATTCAGGCCGGCGAAGATGCAAAGAAGAATGAATTGATACTTGAAAGAGGTCATGGACTGAGACCCCAGGATATAGGAGCCCTGGCCGGCCTTGGTGTAACAGAGGTATGGGTTTATGAAAAGCCAAAGGTTTCCATTATATCGACGGGTGACGAAGTAGTGCCGCCTGACAGACCGCTCAGACGAGGCCAGGTTCGGGATATAAACTCCTATAACCTTGCTGGTTTGATCCTGGATTCCGGCGGTATTCCAGCAAGAAAGGGAATATTCAACGATAGATATGAAATCATCAAGGAAGTAGTTGAGAAGTCGCTTCGGGATTCGGGCATGGTTCTGATTACCGGCGGCAGCTCTGTTGGTACAAAGGATGTTACGGCCCAGGTCATAAATGAAACTGGAAGACCGGGAGTGCTTTTCCACGGAGTATCGTTGAAACCGGGAAAACCGTTAATAGGTGGCATTGTAAATGGCATTCCTGTCTTTGGACTTCCAGGTCACCCCGCAGCCGTTACTGTTTGTTTTGAGATATTTATCAAACCGGTGTTAGAAACAATTTCAGGCCTAAAGGAAGATAGATTTGTAAAAGAAAAAAATACAATTAAGGCAAGAATTGCAAAGAATATCGCTTCAAGCCCCGGAAGAGAAGAACATATAGCTGTTGTTCTTGAAGAAAGGGAAGGAGAGATATGGGCCATACCTATATTAGGAAAATCGGGTCTGATTACTACTTTGATAAAGGCTGATGGAACGGCGATTATACCCCTGCGAAAACTGGGAGTGGAAGAAGGTGAAATTGTCGAAGTCAGGCTTTTTTAGTCAGGAACCACCACAACCTTCAAGGAATTTTTTGCTTCAGTGACTAATTTAAAGCCTTGCAGGATAGATGAAAGGGGAATTTTGTGTGTTATCATTTTTTTTACATCAACCAGATTATTCTGAATT
>JBFMEC010000022.1:0-16764 GCA_040753575.1 Nitrospirota bacterium
GGCCTTTAAGTCAAAGGGCCTGCACTGCTGGCTGTCTTCAGGAACCCACTGCCGGAATGAAATTCACGGAAAGTTTTTAGATAAGATGATAGATATGTGTCTTGACTGTGAAGTTTTTAAAGCAAACATCGATGCCCAGGCAATAAAAGAAACTATCGAGGTTGTAAATAAAGGATTCAGGGAATTCAAAACAGAACAAGGCCTATCGGAGGTCTTCGATGCCCTGGAAAAGATTTCCTCGGGAGATCCTTCAATAAGGATTTCGGAGACATCAGAAAATGAGCTGATTTCTAAATTGAAACATGTGATTAATCTGACTGCAGAAAGCATCGAAGAAATCGTTGATCTCTCTCATGAGTTCGCCGTGAATCTTGCTGAACATTTTGACGTATTGAACAGGGTCTCACGAGGCGACCTCGATGCAAGAGTAAACGGGATTTCACAAGTGGAATTACTGGAATCTTTGAAGAAAGTAACAAACCAGATGATTGATAGCGTATCCATACAAATCAGCGAGCGCAAGCAATGTGAGAAAGAACTGGATGCCATAGTAACAGTATCAGCTGCCCTGCGTACAGCCAGGAGCCGGGCTGAAATAATGTCTCTCATCCTTGACCAGTTAATCGATCTGCTTCAAGCAGAGGGGGCTGCACTGGCTATCCGTGACCTCTCCAACAGCGATTCAATAATTGAACTGGCCAAGGGGGCATGGGAGAAATGGGAGGGCCTTCGTCTGCCCAGGGGCGAAGGAGTAAGTGGTTATGTCATTGACACCGGTCAACAATATCTGAACAACAATGTGCTGGACGACCCTCGCTTTGCCTGGCCTGAGCGGGTTGCTGATCTTCATGCGGTAGCCTGCATTCCGCTCATTGCAGAGGAACAAACCATAGGCGCTCTGTGGTTAGGCCGTAAGGCCGACATAAATGAGTGCGAATTGCGATTGCTCATGGCTGTTGCGAATATTGCAGCGAATGCCATTCAGCGCGTCACCCTTAATGAACAGACTGACCGCAGTATAAGGCGCCTGGCAGCCCTCCATACAATTGATATATCCATAAATGCGAGCCTTGATTTGCATCTTACCCTTAATGTCCTTCTTGAGCAGGTAACAGACCAGCTCGGTGTAGATGCCACCGACGTATTATTACTCAATCCATACACCCAAACGATGGAGTTCGTCTCAGGCCGTGGTTTCCGCTCCAGAGCACTCCGTCATACCCATCTACAGCTGGGCCAAGGTCATGCCGGACGCGCAGCCCTCGAACGCCATATCGTAGGTATCACCAATCTTTCTGAATTCCAGGGAGACTTCGTGCGATCTCCCTTTCTATCAAGCGAAGGATTCAAAGCCTATTACGCTGCGCCACTCATTGCAAAGGGCCAGGTAAAGGGCGTCCTTGAAATCTTTCACCGTAGTCCCCTATCTCCTGACCTCGAATGGCTGGATTTCCTGGAAGCGCTGGCAGCCCAGGCAGCTATCGCCATAGACAATGCCTTTCTTTTCAACGATTTACAGCGTGCCAACACAGAACTCACAATCGCCTACGATGCAACCATTGCAGGTTGGTCACGTGCCCTTGATATGCGTGATAGAGAGACGGAAGGTCATACACAACGTGTAATGGAGATGACCTTACGCCTTGCACAGGCCGTGGGTATGAGTGGTGCCGAACTGGTTCATGTACGCAGAGGTGCATTGCTTCACGACATCGGTAAGATGAGTATCCCTGATGGTATTCTCATCAAGCCGGGTCCGTTGACGGAGGAAGAATGGGAGATCATGCGCAAACACCCGGTCTTTGCCTATGAAATGCTCTCTCCCGTTGCCTTTCTACTCCCTGCTCTGGATATCCCTTACTGCCATCATGAAAAATGGGACGGCTCAGGCTATCCCCGCGGCCTGAAGGGGGAGCAGATTCCCTTAGCAGCACGAATATTTGCCGTAGTGGATGTGTGGGATGCACTCCGCTCAGATCGGCCTTACCGTTCTGCCTGGCCAGAAGAAAAGGTTCGGGAATATATAAGCGAGCAATCTGGCAAGCACTTTGATCCTAAGGTCCTGGAATTATTTTTAGAAATGGAATGGAAGATATAGTTTTGTATTAATTCAGTCTTTGAAGGCCAATTATAGATCTATCAAGTTGTTTATTTATCCATACGATCTTTGCATTGATCTGGAGATCTCCGATAGGAAAGCCTATGGTCTCTCCGACTTTTATTAGCGGTTCACCTAATATCATTATTGATAGTCCTTTCCCAGAAATGTCTATTGTACTTGCATCAAAATACTTTTCCTTCCAGGGGAAATCAAAAAGGATCTTCTGTCTAAATCGCTCTTCGCGCCTTCTGTCAGAACCGTATGTTTTACTGAAGACAATTCCACAGCAAGGACATATATGATAGGGTTCTTCCTTGGCACTATATAAATCTCTCTGACACTTTGGACAAACACTCTTAAACATCAAATACTCCCGTCTGTTTAAAAACTACCATAAAGGCAGATTTTTCTCCACAATAATGATAAATTCCCAAGCATCCTCGCTGCAGCGGGATTTACAAATGTATGATTCCCTTTTGCATGCCTGACTTGCGTAAAAAAGTTTATATTTTTGAAATTACGGAGAGATTGCAAGAAATTTTATAAGAATGCTAAAATATTATAGTTTTTCCCCACGAAAGTTTTGCATAAGAGAAACTGGGATATGGTGGGGTGTCTCTTCTTCCCAGAAAGCTGACACTTTAGCTGCCAAGCTCGCTATATCCCAGTTATTACTACAACCAATTTTATTGCTCTGAATTTTATCACAAATGCATATAAAAATCAGTGATAATAATTGGGAAGACTTCCATTGATTGGACAACAGAAGAGACCCCATTCTTCTTGAAGAAGGGAGAAAAACCTGACTATGTGAAGCTTAATCTGGTTATCAATGGCAGAGGAACCGCATGGATTGACGATGTTCGGCTGTTGAAGGGTCCCCCTGGTATCTAAGGAATAGAACAGCCCTCTTTATATCTATGCGAGAAATGATCACCGAATTTAGCTTTTCAAAAGGCGTTTTTCTTTCTCAATCTTTCCTTGCCATTCCTGAAAGAATAAAAATAGTTATGCATGGTTATGATAATTTTAAGAACGTTTTTCTGCTGTTTACATTTCTACAGCTCATGTTATTGAGCCCTGTTTATGCGGAAACAAAATCTCTTCATACCAGGGAAGTCATAATATTTTTTGAAGGTCCTCAGATGAGCGTTGCCGAAGAAATTTTGGAAATGTATCCATCTATTAAGGCAGACCTCTTTGAAACCTTGGGATGGAAAGTGGACTTCAGGCCAATTGTTCAAATTGACAAAGAGGGAGATATCCTGAAGAAAACCACCGGAAGTAAGATGTTTGTTGCCTATGCAGTCCCCAAAGAGAACCTTATTGTACTTGATTCATCAAGAGTTTACGCCAAACCTTTTTCTCTTGAGTCAACCCTCAAGCACGAGTTATGTCACCTCCTTCTTCACCGGAATATCGAAGGACTGCCAAGATGGTTTGATGAAGGGGTTTGCCAGTGGGCAAGTGGAGGTATTTGGGAGTTAATGGCAGAAGACAGTGAAAGAACCCTTCATAAAGCCACGCTCACGGGCAGACTGATGGGCATAGAGAAACTCAGTAGTTTTCCACCCGATGACCTTACCCTTGCCTACGAAGAAAGCAAGAGCATTGTTGAGTATATCAATAGAGAATTTGACAAGCAGGGAATTTTACAGGTGCTTAACTATCTGAAAGAAGGTTATTCTCTGGATGAATCTTTCCAGAGAGGACTTTCGATTAGTACATCGGAACTTGAGGTGAAGTGGCGAGGTTATCTTAAAAGAAAATACACGTGGGGTTCATACCTGAGCCATAACCTATATGGGATATTATTCCTCATCGCCGCCCTGGCTACAACGTTTGGATTTATACGGATGCTAAAAAAGAAGAGGGAATATAAAGATAAAAACGAAGAGGATGATATTGAATATAAGTAAATATATCAAAATATGAATTTTTTACGAAGAAAGGTTACCTCTTCACCTCACTTTCGGTTAAACTTCAATCTGAAGTTGCGGTAGAGACAAGATGAAAGAGATTCTTCGGCACTAATTTGTAAAAATAAGATACCTTAAAGAGATTTAGCTAAACTTGAATCTTTCTATTCTTTCACTGGTAAAACATGTATAGCTTTAATGATCAGCCGAACAGTATCACCTTTTTTCAGAGCAAGCTCTTTTACAGATTCGGTAGTCACAACAGATGCCATTTCGGCTGGAGTGGCCACATCAAACTTCACAAGTGACATAACATCCCCTTTCTTTATCGATTTCACTCTTGCAACGAGTTTGTTTCTTGCACCGTATTTCATTCGAATGTTCCTCCCTTCTAAGTTTCATAGAATAATATATACTACTTTAAACTAACCTTTCTTCAAGGTGCAAGGCTCACAGCCTAGGAGCTTATGCAAAGGTTCAGGGTATGAAATTGAAATAGAGAATCAGTTTACCACTCAAAGTTCTCAAGTCTACACAAGATTTTCTATAAATTTGTCAGACAAAGACTTACAAAAAATAATCCAGAATCTTACAAAAAAATCAGACTTTCACCGATAGCATTTTTTTTCTTTTATATATAAATTTAAACATAGGAGAGATGGAGCTTGTCTAAAAACTCATTAATTGCCATCCTGCCCTGAACTTGATTCAGGGTATTTCAAGGTCTCATAACCTATTGATTTTATTAGATGCTGAAAACAAGTCTTCGACGTGAGCTCAGCCGAACGTTCAGCATGACATATTGCATCGTATTGCAAGTTTTTAGACAGTCTCGATATGCCTTCACATGCAAAAATGGCTTATTTAAAATCATCTCTTCTTTTATAAAGTGTTAAGAAAGAGAGTATAAGGTTGTTATGATTAGATTGTTGATCAAACGTACCGGTGTTTCCCGTGGATAAAACATTTCAGGCTATCCGGAAAAGAAGGAGTTGAAAGATGAAGCTTTACGGAAAAATTGCTATATTTGGTTTAGGGAGGAAGCGATGAAAGTTGTAGACCCTGTTTGCAAGATGATGATAGAGGATAAAGATGCCATAGGTACATCCGCATACAAAGGCATTACCTATTATTTCTGTTCAAAACAATGCAAGGAGGATTTTGATAAAGACCCTGAAGCTTTCATTGGTGAAAAAGCAACTATGCCAAAAATACCGCCTGTTGGTATGGCCGAAATGGCAAAGGACCCCATATGCGGAATGGTTATCCCAAAGGATCGTTCCATAAAGAGGGAAGTTGGGGGAAGGTCCTATTATTTCTGCAGCGAAACCTGCGTGAGAACATTTGAGGCACCTGAAGCCGAACTTAAGTCGATGAGGAAGCGGGTTGCAATTGCCCTCACAGGTGTTGTTGCCCTTGCAATTTTAAGGGCAGCGGCATTTTTGGCACTTGCAGCGGGAGTCTCGATCGTGACATGGGTTCCCATTCCATGGCTTCCCTGGTTTACATGGGGTGTATGGCTCTTTATAATCACAACGCCGATTATGATCTTTGGAGGTAAAGGATTTTTTGTCGGGGCCTATCACGCCATTAAAAAACGCGTAGCAAACATGGACCTTCTTATAGCCCTCGGTACGGGCGTTGCCTACGTTTACAGTGCCTTTGTTGTCTTCTTTCCCGGTGTGTTACCGGTTAAGGAGAAGAATGTCTATTTCGAGGTATCAGCAATAATAATAGCCTTCGTACTCCTTGGAAAATATATGGAAGAAATAATAAAGAAGAGGAGTTCTGCGGCTATCAGAAAGCTCCTTGATCTCAAGCCTCAAACTGCAAGAGTTATAAGAGATGGCATTGAAGTGGAAATACCGGCGGAGTCTGTTATGGTGGATGAGATTGTTATTGTCAGGCCCGGTGAGAAGATTCCGACAGATGGCATTGTGATAGAAGGCCATTCATCTGTGGATGAAAAGATGATAACCGGAGAGAGTGTTCCAGTGGAGAAAAACCCCGGTGACACGGTAATCGGCGGTACAATAAACAAGGTGGGCCTGTTTAAATTCAAGGCAACAAGGGTGGGCGCCGATACAACACTGAGCCAGATAATAAAAATGGTGGAGGAGGCTCAGGCATCATCAGCACAGATCCAGAGACTGGCTGATAAAGTGGCTTCTTATTTTGTGCCCGCAGTTATTGGGATCGCTATTTTAGCAGTCATTGCATGGGTTTTTAACGGCAATTTCACGATGGCACTTCTTTCTTTTGTAGCGGTCCTTATTATTGCCTGTCCATGCGCCATCGGTATCGCTACTCCCGCTGCTTTAATGGTCGGGGTTGGCAAAGGCGCCGAAATGGGGATTCTGATAAGAGGGGCAGAGTATCTTGAAAAGGCAGAGAAACTCAATGCCGTTGTTTTTGACAAAACAGGCACACTCACAAGAGGGGAACCGGAGGTTACCGAGATAATGAATTTTGATGGCACTAAGGAAGATGTCATTCTTTATGCCTGTATAGCTGAGAAAGGTTCTGAGCACCCCCTTGCAGAGGCGATTATCAAGAGGGCAAATATGATGGGTCTCTCTATACCGGAGGCGGAGACCTTTGAAGCCATACCAGGGCATGGAGTCAAGGTTAGCTTCAACGGGAAGGAGATACTGATAGGAAATAGGAGACTGATGAAAGATAGAGGGATTCCTATAGAAAACAGAGAAGCTGAAATCTCTGGTCTTGAGGAAAAGGGAAACACTGTGATGATTGTTGCAGAGGACAGTAAATTAAAGGGATTAATTGCTGTTGCTGATACACTGAAGGAACACGCAGAGGACGTTGTAAAGGGTCTTAAGGCCGGAGGTGTTCAAGTTATCCTACTTACTGGAGACAATGAAAGGACGGCAAGGGCCATAGGCTCAAAGATAGGAATAGACAGAATCATAGCCAACGTCCTTCCGGGTGATAAAGCGAAGGTGATAAAGGAGCTTCAGGCGGAAGGAAAGGTTGTGGCAATGGTTGGAGACGGGATAAATGATGCACCCGCCCTCGCGCAGGCAGATATAGGGATAGCCATAGGAAGCGGTTCTGATGTTGCAAAGGAGACGGGCGGTATCATCCTTGTCAGTGAAGACCTGAGAAATGTCATAAAAAGCATAAAACTGTCAAGGGCAACGATGCGGAAGATAAAACAAAACCTCTTCTGGGCATTGTTTTACAATACCGCTGCAATTCCAGTTGCTGCCTTTGGTCTTCTTAACCCTATTATAGCAGCCGCAGCTATGGCGATAAGCTCCTTATCTGTTGTAAGTAACTCAGCTCTACTTAAGGGTGTGAAGATATGAATGTCCTGTCTGTACTCACCGCATATGGGAAATTATTCCTTGATGTCCTTGCAGGTTCTATCTATCCAGGTTATTCGATTTCGCCGTTAGGAAGTATTATTAGTTTATTCTATGGCTTTGTAGATCTGTTGATAGCAGGTACAATTATAGGCTGGATTTATAACAGATTTGTGAGAGAATGAAAGGGATTTACAATCCCAATTTGCATAAAATGTGAGGCAGACATGCTAAAAAACCTTTTCAAAGCGACAGGATTTTATTTTGATTCACGTGACCGCATTTTAAACGTTTGGTGCATTCTGGCAAAAGGCTGGCTGGCAAATCTGAAGGACTGTAAGGTGTCGCTGGAAAAGCTTTTTCAGCACATCTGCCTCCCAAATCGAATAAAAGTATGCAACTGCTGGGCAATTTAATCGCTGGAGGGCGCTATGCATGGTGAGGACATTTCCTATGCCTATGGTTTCTGGAGTCTCGTTGTAGTCAATGTTGCTCTTTTTGCCTTTTTCATCTTGAGTTTCCTTGCCCCAATCAAAAAAAGAGAATGGCGTTCGATGGGGGCGACTCTTGCCTTCTTTATTGCACTCTTTACAGAAATGTATGGATTCCCTTTGACGATTTATATTCTCACAGGGATCCTCGGCAGCAGATATCCTATATTGAATCCCTTTTCCCATGCGAGCGGACACCTCTGGCTTGCATTCCTTGGTGGTGGCGTGGTCATGATGACGATGATACATCTCATCAGTAATGTGCTGGTAATTATAGGGTTTGCAATAATGTGGAAAGGCTGGAAGTTGATTCATGGTGCAAAAGGAGGTTTAGTAACAGAAGGGCCTTATGCATATGTCAGGCATCCGCAGTATGCGGGGCTTTTTATCATCATGATAGGGATGCTGATTCAATGGCCTACGATAATAACAGCCCTGATGTTTCCTGTCCTTGTCTTTGTATATTACCGGCTTTCAAAGAGGGAAGAGCACGAGATGGTTAAACAGTACGGGGATGAGTATAGAAGATATATGGAGAAGACCCCAATGTTTATACCGGGATTGAGAGGTAAAATCTAATGGAAAAGAAGATTTCATTTAATTTAGGCAAGACTCTTTATGATGAATTCGCCGTGGCTTTAAAAAGGTTTATAGGGCATGTAGAGGGGGTCGAGTCTATTGACGTAGAGGGTGAGAACGTAGTGATAGTTTTTGATGACTCAAAGATAACTGAAGAAGAAATTTCGAGAATCGCAAGGGATAGCATAAAGGAGTTAGAGTCGATAGGCTGATAGCATGATTTTTAATTGAAAGGGGGTGATAGAAGAATCTTCTTGTATGAGTTGGTAAAGCCTTTTCGTCATCTGCCCTGCAACCAGTTGTGATTTAATGCAACTGGCGGTTAAATGCAGGAGCAGGGCTTGAAGGAGTCGAAAATAACCGAAGGGAAATACGGATTAACGTAGTTAGAAGAATAAACAAACATTAAAAGGAGAAAGGCTATGCAAAAGGTGAGGATAGCACAATTTATTTTCTTATTAATCGTTTTACTCTTCTCTTCCGTAATTGCCGCTGATAAAAACTTCTACGCAGAACTCTCAGGGAGTGAGGTCATGCCGTCTGTAAAAACCACGGCCAAAGGCATGGCAACATTTCAGATAGTCAAAGAAGGCAAGGAGATGACCTACAAACTTACTGTGACAGATATCGAAAATGTCACCGCTGCACATATCCATGAGGGAAAATATGGCAAGAACGGGCCACCTGTGGTGAGTCTTTTTGCTGGTCCGAAGAAAGAAGGAAAATTCAGCGGTACCCTTTCAGAGGGCATAATCACAGTGAAGGATTTGTCCGGTTCGTTAAAGGGAAAATCTTTCGATCAGTTGATCTGGCTGATCGAGGCTGAGCATGCCTATGTTAATGTTCACACTGAAAAGAACCCTGGCGGCGAGATCCGTGGGCAGATCCTGAGTCATATTAAGTAATTATAGATCGTGGACACCCTATTATCTGTTCACCGGTAATCATGGATAGTTGCGCTTGAAGTCCATCGGACTCTCAGCAAGGCAGTATTTGCTGGACTTGGGAAAAGAGGGGAGATGATAATTTTCAGGGTCGGCGATCACGAATGAAGCGAGGGTAGGATGAAAATAAGGAAATTCTTAATTGTAGCAATGTTTATGGCAGTTCTAATAGTTGGCGGCTGGTTCTTATGGCGATGGCTGCGACCAAACTTGACGTAATTGTATTCGACAAGACCGGTACCCTTACGATGGGTCAGCCAGAAGTGGTGGAACTCGCAATGGCAAAAGAAATTACTGAAGAAAAGATACTGGCTCTTGCAGCAGCAGTCGAACAAGGTTCCGAACATCCACTGGCACAGGCAGTCTTAAGGCGAGCCTCCGCACTGCCTATCGAAAAGCCCGAGAACTTTTCTATCATTGAAGGCATGGGCGCACGTGCTGAGGTTCAAGGCCACACTGTTCTGGTCGGCAATCGAAAGCTTATGAAATCTCAATCCGTGAATATGGATGAACTTGTAGAGAAAGCTGAAGAGCTTCAGGGTGCAGGTCGCACGGTTGTTCATGTCGCCCATGATGGAAAGCTTGTTGGCCTGCTCGCCATTGCAGATGCTCCGCGTCCGACATCCGCCGAGACAGTAATGAGATTGAAAAAAGGTGGTCTGCAGGTGGCTATGCTCACTGGTGACAACGAAAGTACTGCCAGGCGAATTGCTGACAGACTCGGGATAGACATTGTATTAGCCGAAGTTCTGCCCGGAGAGAAGGTCGGCAAGATCAAAGAAGTGCAAACGCAAGGGAAAAAGGTAGGCATGGTAGGTGATGGCGTCAATGATGCACCAGCGTTAACCCAGGCGGATGTAGGTTTTGCCATAGGTGCAGGAACTGATGTAGCCATGGAGAGCGCGGACGTAGTATTGATGAAGAGCGATCCCTTTGATGTAGTTGGGGCGGTCGAACTCTCACGTGCTACCCTGCGGAAGATGCATCAGAACCTTTTCTGGGCGGTAGCTTATAATGTGATCGCCTTTTCCCTGGCAGCAGGATTATTCTACCCTGTGTTGTTAAGTCCAGAAATTGCGGCCCTTGCCATGTCGGGAAGCTCTGCACTTGTTGCGATAAATGCATTACTGCTTAAACGAACACGGCTTCCTGGAATAAAACATATCAGGTCGGGCATAATAACAACGAAAACTTAGCTATAGAGAGATAAATGAAGATTATAGATCCTGTCTGTGGTATGACAATTGAAGAGAAAGCTGTTTTCGGCAGTTCCTCAATCTGGCAGTCTGATTTTCTGTAAGGATTTTTTCTCATTATGGTAAATTTTCGGAACTTTATGGGACTAACAACATAAAGGGATTGCAAAGAATAGAGGAGGTAACATGAAACTCAATACAAAGGCTTTTGCTTTGGCAGCAGCAATATTATCTGGAGTAGTTAGCTTTCTGCTCACACTTCTTTCAGTTCTCACAGGGTTTGCGAAGGAATTCTTTGATATTATTGCCCCTTTTCATCCAGGATATAGCCCTTACAAGCATTCGTTCATAGGCGCTCTAATCAGCTGTATATGGATGTTTGTTTACGGGTATATTTTAGGTGTACTTTTTGCGCTTATTTATAATTCCCTGATAAAGGATAGGAGGTAATGCTATGGAATGGATTAGACAAAACTGGATTTTTATCCTGTTCTTTATCATCTTTATAGCCATGCATCTTTTTGGCCACGGCATGCACGGAGGACATGGCGGGCGCGGTGAAGGAGAGGAGGAAGGGGAACATAGAGGCCATGAAGGCAGAGGAGCCGAAAAGAAAGGAGGACGGGGATGCTGTTAAGAATAAAAATTGTCAGCTGGTCATCGGGAATTTTTATGGCCTTCACATTTATTCTCTGTGTTATCTATGGATTGGTTGTCCCTCAAAGTTTACACGGCATGTCTGCATTCCTTGAGTCGATACTTCCTGCTTTCAAATGGCTTACTTTCGGGGGATTCATTCTCGGTCTCGTAGAGAGCTTTCTTTATGGGGTCTATATCGGAATTGTCTTTGTGCCAATATATAATTTTATAAGTAAGAGGTGGGGCGGCAATGAAACTTAAACCTATTGCATTGGGCATCAGTCTCGGTATTGTCTGGGGAGGTGCATTGTTCATAACAACATGGCTTTCATATTTCACAGGATATGGGAAATTATTCCTTGATGTCCTTGCAGGTTCTATCTATCCTGGATATAAGATTTCACCTGGCGGTAGTTTTATCGGTTTGCTTTACGGTTTTTTAGATCTTTTCATAATGGGAACAATCTTAGGCTGGATTTATAACAAAATTGTGAAGGACTGAAATGCATGGGGAGAGTATTTCTTATAACATTGTTTTCGATATGAAAACGGTTATATATACGGCTATATATCTCCTGTTAGCTTCTACTTTTGCGTATATATCGGTTGTGTATCTCGGCGTGGCAGGCATGGGGAAAGCAATTTCTCTCATAATAATAGGATTTACATTAGTCGGCGCCAGCGCTTTTACTTCCGTGTTTTCAAGGTGGTGGGGTGAAAAGGGTGGTCAGTGGGCTACTATTATTTTGAGGAATTTCCTCGGCATTCCTTTTTGGGTTACAGGTTTTGTCCTCGCATGGCTTGAACCATCCCCCGTTCTGCTTAATTACATAACGCTAAAGTCCATTGGATTATTCCTGATAATTTTAGGCGCTATCCCCCTTATCTGGGGGCACATTGAACTTGGCTGGAGGACACATATGCCGTCCGTAAAGGACACGCTGGTACGGCATGGGTTATATGCCTATGTGCGTCATCCGATATATGCCGGTGGCATGTTGATTGTTGCCGGACTATCATTAATAAGGCCAACGTTAGCCTTTGTGACGGCTTGCATACTCGCTTTTGTATGGCTTATTGTCCAGGCCCGGTTAGAGGAAATAGACCTCCTGCACCGCATGCCAGATTATAAGGATTATATGAAGCAGGTGCCTCGATTCTTACCGAGTCTCCGAAAGGTGAAACATGCACGGTGAGGGTATCTCATATGCCTATGGTTTCTGGAGCCTTGTAGTAGTCAATGTCGGCCTTTTCGCCTTTTTTATCTTAAGTTTTCTCAGGCCAGCCAAGAAGAGAGAATGGCGGTCGATGGGCGCGACCCTTGCCTTTTTTGTAGCACTTTTTACTGAGATGTATGGTTTCCCTCTCACAATTTATATTCTCACAGGGTTTCTCGGTAGCAGATATCCTGCATTGAATCCTTTTTCATCATCTGTTCACTGGAATGCATGTGTAGTTGAATCATGTACCTGAAGAGCAGAAGAAAGATAGGAGGGGAGTAATTATGAAACGGCGTGACTTTCTGAAAAAATCGGCCTTAACTCTTGGTGCCATGTTTGTCGGCAAAGAGGCTGTGGCCCAGGGAATAAAGGAAGACCATACTATGCCGGGCATGGCCCACGAAGGCATGGATATGAAATCTGCCGAGATGAAGATGATGATGGAACCCATCCCGTGGGCAGATCCAAATATCAAAATATCACCGCCTCCTCCGTTGATGGGAAAACAGATGGGCCATGTTCATACTCCGAATGTATTACCTCTGGGTTATGAGATGGATGGAAATGTGAAGGTCTTTACTTTAATAATCCAGCCTGTAGAACAATATATCCATGACGGAATACCACCTGAAGAGTCTCTATGGTATAAATTTCATAAAGGTAAAGGGATGCCACCTGATGAGTTTCCCGCTATGTTTTTACCAAAGAAGATAAAGGGTTGGGGTTTTAATGGCTCCATTCCCGGTCCCACCATAGAGGTATTTGAAGGTGACAGGGTGAGGATGGTTGTTAAAAATGAAATTCCTGAACCAACTTCTATTCACTGGCATGGTATCGAGTTGCCCAATCAGATGGATGGTGTGGGCGGTCTTACACAAGCGCCGATCATGCCAGGCGATACTTTTACTTATGAATTCACTCTCCACCAGAATGGTACTTTCTTTTACCACTCTGCCTTTAATGAAATGAAGCAGGTCGGGATGGGCCTTGGTGGTGCCTTTGTTATTCATCCCAAAAAAGAGAAATCCAAAATAGATAAAGATTTTGTGATAGTTATGAATGAGTGGAAGTTCGTGGCTGGAAATGAGAATCCCGATGTGACGTCAACAAATCCTGATTGGTTTACCTTCAACGGAAAGGCCGCGCCAAGCACGGAAATACTTGACGTCAGTCAAGGCGAGCGGGTAAGAATAAGGCTTATAAATTTTAGCAACCAGAATGACCATCCTATACATATCCACGGTCATACATGGTGGGTTGTGGGAACAGAAGCAGGTCCTATACCGAAGAGCTCCCAATGGCCGGGAAATACCGTTGATATTCCAGCGGGGTCCTCAAGGGATGTGGAGTTCACTGCATGGAACCCTGGTTACTGGCAACTTCACTGTCACAAACTTCACCACATTATGAATGCAGAAATTGATATGCCGATGGGTGTAATGCCTATGGGTGGGTTGGCCACAATTGTGAATGTGATCCCAAGGGAGAAAGGTGCAAAATGGAGTCATCCAGGAGGTGGTTATGAATAAAAAGGCCTCCATTTTGGACCAAGAGATATTTTTGTTCCGTATGTCATTCTCGCTTGACGGGAATCCATCTTCAATACAGAAAGATTCCGGACGAGCCGGAATGACAAACTGGATTCCTTGCTGCCTGCCACGGCATGTGATATCACTCAAGTTAATCCTGATGATCGCTGGCTTTGTTTTATTGTTAATGAGCTGTGCGAGTGTTCAGACCTCGCAGGAATGGGAGAAGGTTAAAACCTTTGCCGCAGAACACACAGGAGTAGAAACTCACTGGGAACAGACTGAAGAAGATGCAAAGGTCACAAAGGAAGAAGTAAATAAGCTGCTATCAGACGGCCTCACAGAAGAGAACGCTGTAAGAATTGCCTTTCTCAATGACCCTAAACTGCAGGCTTTTTTTGAAGAGATAGCTATTTCTAAGGCAGACCTTGTTCAGGCCGGCCTGTTTTCAAACCCCGATCTCTCAGCGGTCTTCCGTTTCCCCTACGGAGGCGGAGATGCAGATATTGAGGCAGTTGGAGCCTTTAAGATATCTGACTTCTGGCAGATCCCTCTTCGCAAAAAGGTGGCCTCTGCGAGGCTTGAGGCAACAATGCTTAAAGTTTCTGAAGAGATACTGAACACAATGGCTGAGGCCAGACATGCCCATAATGAATATGTTGCCTTATTCCAGATACGGAAAGAGACTGAAAATAGGAAAAAGCAGATGGAAGAATTGAGGGATCATCTGCTATACAGGCAGAAGTTCGGTTTCACAAAGGATATTGATATTTATATGGCAGATGCTGCTGTCCTCGACCTCGAGGCAGAGATCGGGCGAATAAAAAGGGATTTAGAGGTTGCGCGGTTGCGTCTCAATCGTATTTTGGGACTTTCTCCGGAACAATCTGGTTATGAAGTCACAGGTAAACTTCCTGATCAATTCAGACCAATTCCTGATTCTGAGACTCTTATTGCTCATGCCTTCTCGACGAGACCCGATTTGCAGATAGCAAAAAGACAGATTGAAGAGTCGAGGCAGGTGCTTGCTCTGGAACGGAGACGTATCTTTAAGGACGTTGAAGCAGGGATTGCCTATGCACGGGACACGGAAGGGACAGATTTCCTGGGACCTGAAGTGAGGATACCATTACCTATTTTTGATCAGAATCAGGCGCAAATATCCAAGGCCGAATATAAAGTGCGACACGCTGAGAAGGAATTGCAGAACAAAATAGGCATTATACGCGAAGAGGTTTCAAGTGCTTTCGAGGTAGTAACCCTTGCAAGAAAGGAAGTGGGTCTTATCCGCGATCAGATACTGCCGATACGAAAAAGTGCCGTTGAGTATGCTGACAAGTATTTCAATGCAATGCAACTAAATATGCTTTATCTGCTTGAGGCCCGCCAGAAACTCATCGAGACAACTCGCCGATATCTTGAAGCCTTGCGCGATCATCGGAATCAAGAGATAGAGCTTGAAAGAATCTTGGGAAGTAAAATACCTTTGCCAAAATGATGATAAACCTTCGTATAACGCTTAAGGTTATTTTGAATCCAATGAACTTATGGAGGAGATAGATGAAGATTGTAGACCCTGTCTGTGGTATGACAATTGAAGAGAAGGCTGTTTTTGGCACTTCCTCATATAAAGGTACCATTTATTATTTCTGCTCAAAAGAATGTAAAGAAAATTTTGACAAAGATCCTGCGGCACTCCTTATTATGAAGGCAGAAAGAGAAAAATTGGTTGAGGAGGAGAGGTCGAAGACACTGGAACAGATGATGGATGAGGTAACGCACGAGATAAGAAATCCCCTCACCTCTATAGGGGGTTTCGTACGCAAGGTTCACGGAATGCTCCCTGAGGGTGATCCCAAAAGGGGATACCTCGAGATGGTCATAGAGGATGTAATGAGACTCGAAAATATGATAAAGCAGCTTGTTGATTTAAAAACGATGGGCGTAACGCACATGAAGTCTGCGAATATCAATGACATAATTACGGATGTCCTGAAGACATTTGCAAAGGAATTTAAAGAAAATAACATAGAGGTAAAAACTGAATTAATGATTGATCCTCCGCCAACCTCTGTCGACAAAGAAAAGATTACCATAGCCCTTGCCAATCTTATCAAAAATGCTATCGAGGCTATGCAGAAACCGTCTAAAGTAATTACGATTACAAATCATTTAACCGATGAATATATGGAGATAATGATATCTGATACAGGGAGAGGTATCCCGAAAGATAAGATAAAGTACATCTTCGATCCCTTTTTTACCTCCAAAATATATGGACCGGGGCTTGGACTTACGTTTACGCAAAAGATAATTCAGGAACACAGGGGCACTATTTCCGTAAAAAGCGAAATAGGAGAAGGTACTACTTTCATCATACGATTACCTTTATAAGGAATATAAAAAAGGGGCATTTGATGGAATGGGTTAAAAAAGCTGAAGATACACTGATACTCAGAGATGAGAATGGAACCTCTGTCTGGTCTGGCTGGAGAAGAAGACATGAATAATTAACTGAAGATGCCCTGCTTTGAGCCGGAGGCAGGGCTTTCTAAATAGTTAAAGGAGGTCAATGGAAGATGCAAAAAATGTTTTTTATGTTTATTTTAATTCTTCTTTTAGCGTCCATCTCAACATATGCAAAGGATTTCGAGGTTAAGAAAAAGGTGGGAGAATATGATGTGGAGGTTAAGATTGATAAGAATCCGCCAGTCGTAGGTGACAACAATGTGGAAATAGAGATAACGGATTCGGCTGGTAGATACATTAAAGACGCAAAGGTGATGGTAAATTATTCTATGCCGGCAATGCCCGGAATGC
>JBFMEC010000022.1:16864-18272 GCA_040753575.1 Nitrospirota bacterium
ATTGATAAGAATCCGCCAGTCGTAGGTGACAACAATGTGGAAATAGAGATAACGGATTCGGCTGGTAGATACATTAAAGACGCAAAGGTGATGGTAAATTATTCTATGCCGGCAATGCCCGGAATGCCTCCGATGAATTACAAGACAGAGGCCGAGCTGAAGGGAGAAAAGTATAAGGCGAGAATGAATCTTTCCATGGCAGGTTCCTGGAATATTGCAGTAAGGATAACGAGGGAGGGCAAGACAGCCACAATGAGATTCAATGTGGATGCACATAAATGACGCAGGCTATTCTCCCTTTTATTTCCTTTGTCTTTCTGCTACTGATTTTTGATAATGCCCTTACTGGTGAGGTTCTGAATTTGAAGGGGTTGATTGAAGAAGCACTGAAAAACAATCGGGAGGTCTTAATCGCAGAATCGAGATGGAAAACATCAACCTTTAAAATACCACAAGCAAGGAGCCTTCCTGATCCGATGTTCATGTTCGGTTATCAGAATGAAGGATTCAGAAAATATACCTTTGGCGAGTCAGAGGATGCGCAATGGATGTTTTCTGCATCGCAGATGTTCCCTTTCCCGGGAAAACTGGCATTAAGAGGTGAGATGGCTTACAGAGAGGCTGAAAGTCTGAAAGAATCCTATGACTCTATTCGCTTGAAGACCATAAAAAGGATCAAAGAGCTTTACTATGACCTTTTTCTCACATACAGAGATATCGAACTCATCAGGGATAAGAATGCTCTTTTTTCGAGAATAGAAGAGGCAGCCCTCGCACGATATTCAACAGGCATGGCCCCACAGCAGGAAGTATTAATGGCTCAAACGGAAAAGTATATGCTCCTGGAAAAAGAGGAGATGTTAAAGCAGAAGATAGAATCATTAGAGGCAATGCTCAATGTTGCGGTAGGCAGGAATGTTAGCTCTCCCCTTGGCAAACCAGCTGAGCCTGTCTCAACTTCATATGCATATAGTATAGATGAGATCCTCAAGACGGCTAATGAAAATTCTCCCGAGATAAAATCCAGAAAGAAGACAGTTAACTTTGCAGAAACAAGGATTTTAATGGCTGAAAAAGAATATTATCCTGACATAACCCTGACGGCAAGTTTATTTAAGAGGGCTGGAGAGTTTGATGACATGTGGAGCCTCGCAACAACCATAAATATACCTGTTTATTACAGGACGAAGCAAAGACAGGCTGTTCATGAAGCAAAATCTTTTTTATCAGAGGTGGTAAATGAACTGGAGTCAACCAGACTGATGCTTTCTTCAGAGATTAGAGATAATTACTCTAAGATAAGGGCTGCCGAGAAATTGATGGAATTATATAAAAGTGCCTTGATCCCGAAGACCTATCAGGATTTTGAGCTTGCCCTTTCAGGATACGCTACAGGAAAGATTGAGGC
>JBFMEC010000022.1:18372-22323 GCA_040753575.1 Nitrospirota bacterium
ATTGAGGCATTAGCCGGGTTTCTGGCTGAAAGGTGAAAGCAGGATGAAGAAGAAGGAATTGATAATTACTGCAGGATTGATGATCTTATTGATAATTCTCTTTTACCTTTCGAAGCCAGGTCTCATAGGAGATATCTCGAAGAGAGAGACTTCCAGGGAGGTAAAAGCTCAGCAGCCCGTGCGTGGACATGCTGAAGTTGAAACAGCTCAAGGCCGGGCATCAAAAGAGCAGACGGCAGGAGAAGAAATTTCGACTATCGAGATCCCCCCGGAGAAACAGCAGTTGATAGGGGTTAAAACAACGGAAGTCTCGGTAAAGCCCCTTCAGAAAATCATAAGGACTGTGGGACGTATCGAATATGATGAAAGAAAAGTCACTACCGTCAATATTAAGTTCGAGGGCTGGATCGAAAAACTTTATGTTGACTATTCGGGAAGATATGTTAAAAAAGGGGAGCCTCTTGCAGAGATTTATAGCCCGGAACTTTTTGCTACCCAGCAGGAATTCATTAATCTCCTGAGGTGGATGAAGCAAAGCAAGAATAACAATCTAAACACAATGCTTACGAAAGACGCCGAGGCGATAGTTGAAGCGACAAAGCAGAGGTTGAGACTCTGGGATATAACAGATGAACAGATAAAGGAGATAGAGAAGATCGGAAGACCAATAAGGACACTGACTATATATAGTCCCTTGAGCGGCTATGTCTTAGAGAAGATGGCCTTGCAAGGCATGCGTGTTATGGCCGGAGAAAAACTATTTGACATTGTCGATTTATCAACAGTCTGGATCATTTCCGACATCTACGAATATGAAATGCCCTTAGTGAATGTGGAGCAGAGGGCAAAAATTAGCCTGAGCTATTTCCCTGACAGGGAATTTTCATCAAAGATTGATTATATCTATCCTGCTCTCTCTGGTGAAACAAGAACAGCAAAGGTCAGATTTACCATTGCCAATCCTGGTTTAAAGCTTAAACCGGAAATGTTCACAAATGTGGAAGTAAAGGTTAATCTCGGCAAAAGGCTTCTTATTCCTGTAGATTCAGTAATCGACACAGGGACAAGACAGATTGTCTATGTTGATAAAGGTGAAGGATATTTTGAACCCCGGGAAGTTGCTCTGGGACTCAGGGGTGAAGGAATGGTTGAGGTTACGAAAGGGCTCAAGGCTAAAGAAAGGGTTGCGTCATCAGCCACATTTCTAATCGATTCTGAGGCAAAGTTGAAAGGTGTGGTGCCTCTGCATATGCAGTAAGTGAATCGTTAATGATAGCGAGGATAATTGAATATAGTGCTAAAAATAAATTCATCGTCTTTTCGCTGGTATCATTTTTAATTATCTGGGGATACTGGGCCTTAAAGAGAACTCCCCTGGACGCAATTCCTGACCTGAGTGACACACAGGTAATAGTCTTTACTGAATGGCCCGGAAGAAGCCCCGACCTGATAGAAGATCAGATAACCTACCCCATAACATCAACCCTTCTGGCAGCTCCAGAAGTGCAGGTTGTCCGGGGTTTTTCCTTCCTTGGTAGCTCTTTCATCTATGTCATCTTTGAAGAAGGGACTGATATTTACTGGGCAAGGAGCAGGATACTGGAGTACCTTCAGGTGGTGAAGAACAAACTCCCTCCAGACGTTAATCCTGTCCTTGGCCCGGATGCGACCGGCCTCGGATGGGGGTTCTCCTATGCCCTAATTGATGAAACGGGCCAGTATAACCTGGCAGATCTTCGTTCTATCCAGGACTGGAATATAAAGCTTGCCCTTGAAAGTGTTCCTGGAGTATCACAAGTAGCGAGCATCGGTGGATTCGTTAAACAATACCAGATAACATTAGACCCCAACAGACTCCTGGCGTACAACATACCCCTAACAAAGGTGATGGAAACAATAAGAAGAAGCAATAAAGATGTGGAAGGGAGAGTAATCGAATTTTCGGGGATCGAATACATGATAAGGGGAAGAGGTTATATAAAAAACCTCAAAGACCTGGAAAATATTCCCGTTAGCACAGATAGTTCCGGAACCCCTATCTTTTTAAAAGACGTAGCGAGTGTTCAGCTTGGACCTGACATAAGGAGAGGACTGGCAGACCTCGACGGCAAAGGGGAAGTGGCAGGAGGCATTGTAATTGTTAGATTTGGCGAGAACGTCCTTAACGTAATCGAGAGAGTAAAGGAGAAGATCAAAAGAGAGATTGAGCCAAGCCTTTACAAAGGTGTGAGAATTGTTACGACCTATGACCGGTCTGATCTTATATATCGCTCCATTAACACTCTTAAGGAAGAAATTTTAAAACTTTCTCTGGCTGTAAGCGCAGTATGCATCGTATTCCTGTTTCATCTGCCCAGTGCCCTTATTGTCATTTTAACTTTACCTGTTGCGATAATTATATCCTTCATATGCATGTATTATCTCAAGGTCACTTCAAATATCATGAGTTTGAGCGGAATTGCCATTGCCATCGGTGCAATGGTAGATGCTTCTATTATTATGGTCGAAAATGCCCATAAGAAATTAGAGGTATGGGAAGAAGGGGGCAGACAGGGCAGCAGGGTAGACGTGATTATTGATGCAGCCAAAGAGGTCGGACCCTCCCTGTTCTTTTCCCTTCTTGTAATTACTGTTGGATTTTTACCGGTTTTCACTCTTCAGGCCCAAGCCGGAAGACTCTTCAAACCACTGGCATACACAAAGACCTTTGCGATGCTTTTCTCTTCATTTCTTGCAATCACCCTTACACCTGTTTTAATGACATCCCTTATTCGTGGCAGGATCAGGCATGAGGAAAAGAATCCTGTTAGCCTATTCCTCCATAAAGTTTACGAACCGGCTGCAAATTTTGCCCTGAGGTTTAGAAAGACGGTTATCATAGTGGCGGTAATAATCATGATTCTTACCGTATATCCTTTTATGAAACTTGGCTCAGAATTCATGCCACCCCTTTATGAGGGCACTCTCTTTTATATGCCGGTGACGATGCCAGCGGCGTCTATAACAGAGGTCTCAAGGCTTCTTCAGATGCAGGACAGGATATTAAAAGGCATTCCTGAAGTGACTCAGGTCTTCGGAAAGGCAGGTCGTGCTGAAACTGCGACTGATCCTGCGCCCCTTGAGATGTTTGAGACGGTGGTGAACCTTAAGCCTGAATCGGGATGGCGAAAGGGTATGTCAGTAGAAAAGCTTAAGGAGGAGATGAATGAAGCCTTAACCATACCCGGAGTTGCAAATTCCTTTACAATGCCCATAAAGGCCCGTATTGACATGCTTTCCACAGGTATAAGAACTCCCGTGGGGATTAAGGTCATGGGCCCAAATCTCGACGAGATCGAAAGGATAGGAATGGAGTTAGAAAAACATATAAGAGAGGTTCCAGGAACAAGGAGTGTCTACGCTGAACGTGTAACGACAGGATATTTTTTAGACTTCACCATAAAGCGTGAAGAAGCCGGGCGATATGGCCTGACTGTTGATGACGTCCAGGAGGTGATCCAGTCTGCCATTGGCGGGATGAATCTCACCACCACAATTGAAGGAAGGGAACGTTATCCTGTAAATGTCCGCTATTCAAGGGAGCTGAGAGATGACATAGAAAAACTTAAAAGGGTACCCGTTCCTGTTATGGGCGCTCAAAATAATTATTCCATGGGCTTGTCAGAATTACTTCAAGTTCCCCTGGGCGAGCTGGTTGATATAAAAATTGTGAAAGGACCGACAAGCATAAAGAGCGAGGAAGGCCTTCTTACATCCTATGTCTTTATAGACTTTACAGGCAGGGATGTTGCCGGATACGTGGAAGAAGCAAAGGAAAGGGTTGAGTCCCTGAAGATTCCGGAAGGATACCACCTCCTGTGGAGTGGTGAGTATGAATACCTCATTAAGACCTATGAGAGATTAAAAATCGTAATTCCTCTCACCGTGCTGATAATCTTTTTCCTCCTTTAC
>JBFMEC010000023.1:0-22313 GCA_040753575.1 Nitrospirota bacterium
ATGTTGCGAGTGAGCAAAGTGGTTATATCAACTTCCTTGGGAAGTACCGCTGATTTTGCAGGCATGAGAAGTACGTCATCGAAAGTCAGACCTGTATGTAAATCCTCTTGAAGCATCATTTACTCCAAAAATATCCGTTAATTTTAACATTATTGAATCTTATAAATCAAACAACGATAAGCATTTTCCCCTTGACAATATCATCGTTTTGGATTATAGTTTTTTCGATTTCACTTTTCCCTATAAAGGAATTATTTCCTATTTGGGGAATATTTTTTGTGTAAGACCTACATTTTTGGCAGATTATTTACTGGCATATTATTTGATTCCTGATTATCAGGATTTTAGATTATTCGTGAAAGGGGGTGAAGAGTGATGAGATTAAAGATGTTGCTATTGGTGACGATAATAGCAGTTGCCTTTGTTGGTAGCGCAATGGCAGTAGGTCCCGGAAAGACTGTAGAATATCCAGATGGGGATCAGGGTAAAGTTATATTCAGTGGAGATACGCATAGCGCAAAGCAAGGTATGAAATGTACTGACTGCCATCCGAAACCTTTTGCAATGAAGAAAGGTTCCTTCAAGATGACAAAAGAAGGCCATGGCAAAGCTGAGTACTGTGGAATTTGCCACGATGGTAAGAAGGCATTTTCTCAGTCTACCGAAGCAGATTGCGGAAAGTGCCATAAAAAGGCTGAGGTTCCTGCAGAGGCTCCTGCAGCACCGGCCCCAGAGGCTCCTGCAGCACCGGCCCCAGAGGCTCCTACAGCACCGGCCCCAGCGAAATAGTTAGGACGGTGTATTTTTAGAAGAATTTAAGAAATCTTAATTTAAAAGGCCTGCATAATCTTGCAGGCCTTTTAAATTTTTGTCAGCCAATGGCTATATTTTTCCTCTTTACCCTTTACTATCTTAAAAAAGATAGATTGTAGCTTTTTTGTTATTTCACCGGGTTCCCCATTTCCAATAGGTCTTTCATCTACTTCTCTTATAGGGGTTACCTCTGCAGCAGTACCCGTGAAGAAGGCCTCATCGGCAATATAGAGTTCGTCTCTCGTAAACCTCTCTTCTATTATCTTAATACCCTCATCGTTTGCTATTTCGATAATACTGTTTCGTGTTATCCCTTCAAGTATGGAAGTGAGAGGGGTTGTCTTAAGTATTCCCCTTCTTGCTATAAAGACATTCTCACCACTTCCTTCAGAGACATACCCTTCTGTATCAAGTAAAAGCGCTTCATCATAACCCGATGAGATTGCCTCTTTTTTTGCAAGCTGCGAGTTGACATAATACCCGCAAACCTTACCTCGAGACATATTGGAATTCACATGGTTTCTGATAAAGGAAGATATCTTGACCCTGATACCCTCCTTGAGTCCCTTGTCTCCAAGGTACGCTCCCCAGGGCCACACTGCAATGGAAACACGAACAGGATTTTCCTTCGGATAGAGGCCCATATCGCCATAACCTAAGTAAACAATAGGCCTTATATAGCACTCCCTGATATTGTTTACCTTTATTGTCTTGATTATTGCTTTTTTGATCTCCACCATTGAATAGGGGACATCCATTAAAAATATATGGGCTGAATTGAAAAGCCTTTCAATATGTTCATCGAGCCTGAATATGGCAGGGCCCTTCTCTGTTTCATAACACCTTATTCCCTCAAAGACACCAAGACCGTAATGTAAGGTGTGGGTTAGAATGTGCACTTGTGCGTCATCCCAATCCACAAACTTTCCGTCCATCCATATCTTTTTTGTCTTCGGTATCATCGGGTGTTATTTATATCAGTATAGCATAGACAATGTCAATCACATCCTCTCAGGTGCACTAACACTGAGAATTTCAAGACCATCTCTGAGGACGATCCTTATCGCTTCGCAAAGGGCAAGCCTGGCCCTTCTCAGCTCAACTTCATCACTGACGACCCTATATTTGTTGTAATAGGAATGAAAAATACGTGAAAGTTCCTGAAGATAGAATGTTATCCTGTGTGGTTCATGAGCATCGACGGCACCTTCAAATATCATCGAATACATAAGAAGCTTCCTTATTATGCGCAGTTCTTCAGGAAGAGATAAGAGATCGAAATCTGAATCATCTATTACATCGATATTGAACCCCCTTTCCTTTGCGTAGGAAAATATACTGTTTATCCGAGCATTTGCATATTGGACGTAGAAAACAGGGTTTTCTGCCGATTGAGCCTTGGCAACTTCCAGATCGAACTCCAGGTGACTGTCAGGCCGGCGCGTAAGAAATATAAATTTTGTTATATCTGCACCAACCTCATCTATCACTTCTCTTAGAGTCACAAATTCTCCGGCCCTTTTTGACATCTGGACAGGTTTTCCGCCTCTCAACAAAGTAACCATCTGAACAAGCAAGATCTTTAATTTGTTTTTTGGGTAACCAAAGGCCTCAATAACTGCCTTGAGTCTTGGTATGTAGCCATGGTGGTCAGCGCCCCATACGTTAATCAGCTCATCGTATTTTCTTTCCACCTTCTTCCTGTGATAGGCAATATCAGAAGTAAAATATGTATACTCTCCATCCTGTTTGATGATTACTCTGTCTTTGTCATCTCCAAAGGCAGTTGATTTAAACCAGGTGGCACCATCCTTTTCATAGATAAGACCCTTTTTTTTGAGGTCTCCAATTGCCTTTTCAACATCTCCATCTCTGTAAAGATCCCTTTCACTCTGCCAGGAATCGAAAGAAACACCAAAGTCCTCCAAATCCTTTTTGATGTCAGATAAGATCATCCTGTAAGAACAATCAATAAAAAAATCTGATACTTCCTCGAAATTTGCCCGAAGGAACTTTTCACCCTCTTCCTTAATTATTTTCTTTGCAATGTCATCAATATAGCCTCCCCTATAGCCCTCCTCTGGAAAGGCGTACTCTATTCCCAGCAACTGCTGGTAACGGGCAAACACTGAAAGCCCCAAGAGTTTTATCTGCTTTCCGGCATCATTTATATAATATTCGCAGTCAACCTTATAACCTGACGCTTCAAGAAGATTCGAAAGGGCGGCACCTGTTGCCGCACCTCTTCCATGTCCAAGATGTAATGGTCCGGTCGGGTTTGCACTGACGAATTCGATAAGTACCCTTCTACCTTTGCCCAGATTCTCTCTAAGAAATCCTTCTTTGTCTTTTATCAATTTTTTAAGTTCTGAATAAAGGTATTCTTTCGAAAATTTAAGGTTAATGAAGCCCGGGCCGGCAATATCTATCTTCTCAAAGACAGTTTTGTCTTTAATAGAATTTACGATTTCCTCTGCTAATTTTCTCGGAGCTTTCTTAAGAACCACCGAGAGGGTCATTGCAACAGGTGTTGCTAAATCACCAAAAGACTCACTGGGCGGCACCTCGACCTCGATGGCAGGAATCTTTTCAATTCCCATTGATTTAACTGAATCTTCAATTATTTTAATGAGATCCTTCTTCACAGGAGTTAAGTTTATACATCAAATTATTTAAAGTCAAACAGGTGATCGATAGATTTCTTTGTTGAATCTTTTTTCTAATGCTATAATAAGCACGGTTTCATTTCCATAGAGAATGATCTAATGAACGGAGTTAGATGAGGACTCTACGAATTGCCCTTGCGCAGATTGATCCTACCGTGGGAGACCTATTGGGCAATGTCTCCAAGATTGTTTATTATCTTGAGAAGGCCAGGGAAGCTGACGCTGACATAGTTGCTTTTCCTGAGCTTTCAATAACAGGTTACCCGCCAGAGGATCTGCTTTTGAAACCTCAGTTTATTGAAGATAATCTTTATGCTCTGAAGGAGGTTCAGGAGAAGAGCGGAGACATTACGGTGATAGTCGGGTTTGTTGACAGAAAAGATGATATTTACAATGCTGCTGCAGTGATCCATGACAAGAATCTTATCGACATTTATCATAAGATGTACCTTCCCAATTATGGTGTCTTTGATGAATTTCGCTATTTTCAGGCTGGCACGAGAAGTCCTATATATCAGTTGGGCGATGTGTGGATAGGTGTAAATATATGTGAAGACATCTGGTATCCGGAAGGATCTACGAGGACGCAGGCGCTTGCCGGTGCTGAAGTGATCATAAATATCAATGCATCACCCTATCGAATCGGCAAGGGGAGATTCAGGGAAAATATGCTATCAACAAGGGCCTCCGATAGCATTGTTATTGTGGCTTACCTTAATACTGTGGGAGGGCAGGATGAACTCGTCTTCGATGGACACAGCATCATCCTTGACCAAAATGGAGATATAATCGCCAGGGGGAAACAATTCGAAGAGGACATGATCATTGCCGACCTTGACCTTGAGGGTGTAATGATGAGAAGGCTTCATGCTCCCCGGAGAAGACTGGAGGCGATAAAGCTCGAAAAAGAAACAGTTGAAAGGATTATCATCCCTCTTGAAAGGATACAAGGAATATCAAGATCACCTCTACACTTGCCGGCGCCAGGCTACAAGGTTTTAGAACCATTGGAGGAGATCTATAAGGCACTAGTTCTTGGCACATTTGATTATGTCAATAAGAATGGATTCAAAGGTGTCGTTATTGGTTTAAGCGGGGGGATCGATTCGTCCCTCGTTGCCTCTGTAGCAGTGGATGCACTCGGCAAAGAGAATGTGACCGGTCTTTTTATGCCTTCTCCCTATACGTCAAAAGAAAGCAGAGAAGATGCCTATGAATTGGCCGAAAATCTTGGATTCAAGGTAATAGCAATACCGATCGATAAGATATTCAAAGGCTATATCGAAACATTGAAAAACGGATTCCGGGGGTTACCTGAGGATGTGACGGAGGAGAATTTACAGGCAAGGATAAGAGGAAATATACTTATGGCATTATCTAATAAGTTCGGCTGGCTCGTCTTGACGACAGGAAATAAATCAGAAATGAGCGTGGGATATGCGACTCTTTATGGTGATATGGCAGGAGGTTTTGCGGTAATAAAAGACGTGCCAAAAACGATGGTTTATGAGCTCTGCGCGTGGAAAAACAAGAAAGAGGGGAGGGTAGTGATACCCGAAAGAGTTTTCAGGAAAGAACCTTCGGCAGAACTGAAGCCCGATCAAAAAGATACAGATACGCTTCCGCCTTATCCTGTACTTGATCCCGTGTTAAAAGCTTATATAGAGGATGACAAGAGCTTTGAGGAGATATTATCTATAGGATGCGAGGTTAAATGTGCGGA
This sequence comes from Nitrospirota bacterium, assembly GCA_040753575.1. Classification (GTDB taxonomy): domain Bacteria; phylum Nitrospirota; class Thermodesulfovibrionia; order Thermodesulfovibrionales; family SM23-35; genus JBFMEC01. The sequence continues at coordinate 5,203 of JBFMEC010000023.1, forward strand.
AGATGTTATTCAGAGCGTAATCAGAATGATTGATAGAAGCGAATATAAAAGAAGGCAGGCTCCACCGGGTATTAAGATAACGCAGAGGGCCTTAGGTAGAGATAGGCGTTTCCCTATAACAAATAAATACAAGAGTTATTGATAAAAATTTGTATTGGATACTTAAACAATCCATACGTCTTAGTGAGAGATAAAGCTCTGAGAATGACAAAGGTTCTGCTCTTAACTCTCTTATCTTTTTCTATTATTATTTTTGGCGCCGGTTCTATTTTTTCTGAAGATACCAAGGCCTTTCAATTCAAAAAGCAACCTGAAATACAACAGGTGAAACAGAAAAAACCTGTCAGGATAAAGCTTAGACGTTTGGCCGAGGGTAAATATACCTGGGAACTCACCGGCGATGACGTAAACGAGATTGTCAGGATAGATAGACAACTGAGAAGATTATTGAAAGTGGAGTGAAGGGTACTCTTTACATAGTCTCTACTCCAATTGGTAATCTTGAAGACATTACGCTGAGAGCCTTGAGAATTCTTAAGGAAGTAGATGTCATTGCGGCAGAGGATACCCGCCGTTCTTTAAAATTGCTAAACTATTATGGAATCTCTAAGCCTATAATTAGTTACTGGGGTGCAAAAGAAAAGATTAAATCAGAAGAGGTGATTGAAAGACTCAGAAAAGGCCAGTCTGTCGCCCTCATTTCAGATGCTGGTACTCCTGGCATTTCAGACCCCGGTTCGGTTCTTATAAAAAGGGCGATCGAAGAAAATATTCCTGTTGTTTCAATCCCCGGTCCATCGGCCCTAATCGCTGCCCTGTCTATTTCGGGACTTCCAACGGAGGGATTTACTTTTATAGGATTTCTTCCTCCCAGGAAGATTCAGCGCCGGAAGATTTTGAGGGACTTAAGTCTTGAAAGAAAGACCCTTGTTTTTTATGAGGCACCACATAGAATTCTTGAGACACTTGAGGATATGGAAGAAATCTTTTCAGAAAGAAAGGTTGCACTCATCAGGGAGATGACGAAGACCCACGAAGAGACCTTAAGAGGCTCTATTTCGGAGGTACTTGACAGACTTAAAAAAACAACAATAGCCGGTGAATATGTGATCATTGTTGAGGGCAGGGAAGAAGGCAGCAGAATTTCGGGCAGCGATGCACTCCTGGAAGTGAGTTCCTTAATGAAGAAGGGTCTGGGAAGAAAAGAGGCTGTTCGAAAGGTTGCAGAGGCCTATGGATTAAGTAAAAAGGAACTCTACGATAAAAGCCTTCAGGTAAACGAATGAGTCTCATCTTTGTCTGGCTTTTAATTATTCTATTATTTTCCGTTATACCGGCCAGAGGTCCGGAGACAGACCTTCCTTTAGATAAAGGAATTCATTTTATTATGTATGGAATAACTGCGATTGTCTTTTTCAGGATGATAAGGTTAAAGGTATCTTTGATCAAGACAGTCATCCTGTCGATAATTTTTTCTTCCTTTTATGGGCTTCTCATGGAACTTTTACAATCTACATTGCCCTGGAGGGAGTTTTCTTTATCTGATGAGCTGATAAATATCAGCGGGGCTTCGGTATTTAGTGTTATTCAAGCCGTTAGAGAACGCCGCGAGAAGAAATAATTGGAGTCTGTCCATAAAGTCGTTTTTGCCGTCATGCCGGACTTGATCCGGCATCCAGAAGGCCTTGAAAACACTGGATTCCGGCTTAAGGACTGCCGGAATGACAGATACACAAACATAGTTTATGGACAGACTCTAATTAGAAGCGAGAACTTCTTCGTCGTATCATATCTTTCTTAAAGGAGGATTCACGATATAAGCCTCAGGAGAGTGATAATCTTTAATCTTTACCTTTCTCTCTTTGATCTCGATCCTTCCTTCTGAAAACAACCTTATAGCTTCCGGATATATCCTATGTTCAAATTTTAATATCCTTTCCGAGAGAGTCTCTTCGGTGTCGTTCTCGAGAACGGGTACCGCAGCCTGTATTATTATAGGTCCTGTATCTATTCCTTCATCTACGAAATGAACTGTACAGCCTGAAATCCTCACACCATACTCAAGGGCCTGCCTTTGACCATGCGATCCGGGAAAGGCCGGTAAAAGGGCAGGATGTATATTCATTATCCTGAAAGGGAATGCCTCTATCAGAGGTTTTCTTACGATCCTCATAAAACCTGCCAGGATAACTAAAGCCACATTCCTTTTCTTAAGCTCCCGAGCAATCTTCTCAAAGAACTCATCTTTAGAATCGAATTCTTTTGGATTCAGAACAAGATATTCAATACCATGCCTTTTGGCCCGTTCTATTGCAAAAGCCGAAGGATTATCTGTAACCAGGAGAGCTATCTCAGCCTTCAATTTTCCAGAATCTATTGCATCTATGATTGATTGAAAATTTGAGCCCCTTCCCGATGCAAGGACTCCGAGTTTTAGGATCGATTCGATCATCTATTTCACCTCAATGAATAGACAGAACAAAAAGCTGAGGAATCTTTATAGCCGTATCTCTATGAAAGATCTTTCTCTGAGGCCTTTAAGCCAGCTTTTATATTTGCCGGCAAATTGCTGTTCCGTTAAATACCTCCTCGCTTCTTCCTTTATCTGATCGGCATTTTGCATAGATATTATTTCATCAAGTTTTATTATATGAAGGCCTTTTTCAGTCCAGAAGGGTCTGCTGAAATCTCCCCGTTTTATCGTCGAAAGTATATCCACGAATTCCTTTGCCAGGAGACCCTTCTTTATAAGGCCAAGTTCCCCTCCGCCTTTTCCCGAAGGGTCCTCAGAAAACTCTTTTGCCAGCACGGAGAAATCCTTGCCCGCCTTCAGTTTCTCAACGATCAGGGATGCCCTTTCCTCTATAGTCCGATCATCCACGTTCTTCTGCCTTCTTAAGAATATCTGCCTGAGTTTATAAACTTCAGCATCGCCGAAGATTTGCCGGTTCTTTTCAAGATATTTCTTTAGATCATCCTCGGAGATAACAATCTTATTTCTTATCTGCTGGTTAATAACCTTTCCTATAAGTATTTGTTCGGAAAGTCTTCTCTTATATTCCTCTATAGTCAGTCCTTCTTTCTGAAGGGATTCCATAAAGCTGGTTTGAGTCATGGAATACTTCTTTTTTATATTATCTATAGCCTCTGTAAGTTCCTCTGGTGTGACTTCTAACCCGATCCTTTTGGCCTCCTGTATCTGAAGTCTCATATCAATAAGTTTCTGAAGAAAGGCTTCCTCATCTTCTTTGAACAACCTTAACTTTTCGTCTTCCTTTAACGCTTTGACCTGATCGGCTGCTTCAAACTCCATCATCCTGTATACTTCGCTCCAGGTTATGACCTCTTTATTGACTACCGCAACTACGCGGTCGAGAAGGATGGCAGCATCGGATAGAACTGTGAACACAAAGATGTATGCAATAGGAATAAATAGCCTGAGGTTAAACATGGTATCTCTTCATAAGTGTCACAAAGCTAATAAAATCACCGTTTCGTAAGGCATTGTACAAGTATGGTATCTCTTGATTTGCAATGAAATGAATTATAAAACATGGGATTTTATTTCTCAACTAGTGTGGTGTTTCAAATATTCTTGACATAAATTCTTTGTCCGTCATTCCCGCCTGAAAAGCGGGAATCCAGAACTGAAAAAACCTGGATTCCGGGTCAAGCCCGGAATGACAAACATAATATAAATATTATTGAGACACAATACTAGGCGAAAACAACTGAAATTGCCGATAGAAACCGTATAAGTATGATAGATTGAAATTATTGCAACGGGAGGGTCTCATGAGATGCTGAAATGACTAAGCATGACAATTGGCGAATTTTTGGGTAATTAAGAGAGAATATAAGGAATTGGAAATAAAGAATTGTGGAAAAAACAAAATTATTTATAGTAAAATAAGTTTAAGTTATAGTTCTTTTTAAAGCCCAGGGAGGTTTTATCTTAGATTTTTTTGATTTGCTAATGTAAGATAGCTTGGTTTCATTTCCGAAAGATTCCATTCTGAAATGAGGGAGTTAATGAAAGAGATTTTTGAGAGTATATTAGCCGCTTATAAAAATAAAGAAGGTAGCATCATATCCCTACTTCAGGATGTACAGGAAACCTTCGGTTTTATTCCAGAAGAAGCGGTAGATTGGTTCTCAAAGAAGCTTGATATTCCCGCAAGTCGTTTTTATGGGATTGCCACATTTTATGCCCAATTTCACCTTAAACCAAGAGGTAAAAACATAATCACAGCCTGTTGTGGTACCGCTTGCCACGTTAAAGGGTCAGAAAGGCTGATTAATAGACTTTTAATAGAACTTGAGATTCCTCCTGATGAAAATACAACTAATGACAGGAGGTTTACCGTTGAAAAGGTTGCATGTGTAGGGACATGTGGTATGGCACCCGTTGTTATCATTAACAAGAAGGTTTATGGCAAAATGACGGCTGATAAACTTGTAAAGGAAGTAAAGACACTGGAAAGTAAAAAGAAGACTGACAATAATGACCATAATGAAGGCTGATAAAGAGATATAAGTCTTCAGGTGCCTGGAGGCTGTTACTAAAGTATGGAAAGATTTCGTGCAAATGTTCTGATGTGTTCAGGGACTGGCTGTGTCGCTAGTGGGACCATGAAAATCAAGACTGCCCTTAGCGAAGAGCTAAAGAAGAGAGGACTTGAAAAAGAAATAAAAATAGTCCTGACAGGTTGCAATGGCTATTGTGCCCAGGGACCCGTTATGGTGGTCTATCCAGATGGAATCTTTTATCAATCATTAATTGTTGAAGAAGTGCCCAAGTTAGTTGAGGAGCATTTCCTGAAGGGTAGACCTTACCAGAAATTGATGTTTGAGGAGCCACGTAAGAAAATACCTATCCCGACAATGAGTGAGATACCTTTCTTTAAATATCAGGTACTTCGTGTATTAAGGAACAGGGGGCTCTTAGATCCCGAGAGTCTCGATGAATACATTGCGCGGGATGGATATATGGCTACTGCAAAGGCACTTACTCAAATGACGCCGGAAGAGATAGTAAAGGTTGTAAAGGACTCTGGACTAAGGGGCAGAGGGGGTGCAGGCTTTCCGACAGGGTTGAAGTGGGAACTCGCCTTGAAGACTAAGTCTGACGTGAAATATGTTGTCTGTAACGGTGACGAGGGCGATCCGGGGGCCTTCATGGACAGGTCTGTAATGGAGGCAGACCCGCATGCTGTCATTGAGGGAATGATTATATGTGCAAAGGCAATCGGTTCACACCAGGGTTATATCTATGTAAGGGCTGAATATCCATTAGCCGTGAAGCGCCTCCAGATTGCAATAGACCAATGCTATGAAGCAGGACTGCTCGGTAAGAATATCCTTGGTACAGGGTTTAACTTCGATCTAAAAATATACCAGGGTGCGGGTGCATTTGTCTGTGGTGAGGAAACAGCACTTATGCGTTCTATTGAGGGGAAACGTGGCATGCCGAGACCGAGGCCACCTTTCCCTGTTTATGAGGGACTTTGGGGTAAACCGACTGTTTTAAATAATGTTGAGACCTTTGGGAACATACCACCTATTATTTTAAATGGTGCTGACTGGTTTTCTTCACTTGGTACCGATAGGAGTAAAGGCACAAAAGTCTTTGCACTTACTGGAAAGGTGAAAAATACAGGTCTCATTGAAGTACCTTTAGGCACCTCCCTGAGAGAGATAATCTACGACATCGGTGGTGGAATTGAAGGTGGAGAGGCATTCAAGGCGGTACAGACGGGGGGTCCATCGGGTGGCTGCATTCCGGCGGAACTTCTTGATATGGAGGTAGATTATGAATCACTTGCCCTGGCTGGCTCAATTATGGGTTCAGGTGGTATGGTCGTTATGGATGAAGATAACTGTATGGTAGATATAGCCAAATTTTTCCTTTCTTTCACACAGGCAGAGTCATGCGGCAAATGTACTCCTTGCAGAGTTGGAACAAAAAGACTCCTTGAAATATTAGAAAGAATTACATCAGGAAAGGGTAAGAAAGGAGATATAGAACTTCTTGAGGAACTCAGCCAAGATATAAAGGCAACTTCATTGTGCGGATTGGGGATGACTGCTCCCAATCCTGTATTAAGCACTATTAGATATTTTAGACATGAATATGAGGCGCATATCAAAGATAAAAAATGTCCTGCTGCTATATGCAAAGAGCTACTCACCTACAGTATCCTTGAAGAGTTTTGTAACGGTTGCGGTGCATGCAAAAGGGTATGCCCGGCAGAGGCGATTACAGGTCAGAGAAAAAAACTTCATAAGATCGACTCTAAGTTATGTATAAAATGTGGAACATGCTTCGATGTATGCAAGTTTAAGGCAGTAATGAAATCGTAAAGTATAAGGAGTAACGAGTTAATATGGTAGCTTTAACAGTAAACGGTAAGAAAGTTACTGTAAGAAGGTTGTCTACAATTCTTGATGCTATTAAGAAACTCGATATCTTTATACCTACTCTGTGCCATCATCCAAAGCTTTCTCCTTCCGGTGGATGCAGGCTATGCATAGTACAAGTGAGTGGCATGGCAAGACCTGTTACAGCTTGTACAACACCTGTAATCGAAGGGATGGAGGTTATAACCACAAGCCCGTATTTAGAAAAATTGAGGAGGACAACCCTTGAACTTCTCCTTTCTGACCACCCAAATGACTGCATGATATGTGAAAAGGCAGGTGATTGCACCCTTCAGGAACTTGCATACTTTTATGGTATAAGGGAGAACAGGTTTGAGGGGGAAAGAAGGGTATACACAAAAAGAGATGGAAATCCCTTTATCGAAAGGGATCTCGAGAAATGCATAATGTGCGGAAGATGTGTAAAGGTATGCGATGAGGTTGAGGGTGTTGGTGCAATAGACTTTGGTTATAGAGGTTTCAATGCAAAGATAAGCACATCATTCGAGAAAGACCTCGATTGCGAGTTCTGCGGCCAATGTGTAGCCATATGCCCTACGGGAGCCCTTACCGGAAAGATGTGGGCCTATAAAGGAAGGCAGAAGGATATAAAGCAGATTGATACAATCTGCCCCTATTGCGGATGTGGTTGCAATATTACACTTTATGTCAGGAGAAACGAGATAATAAGAGTCTCTTCAAAGGAAGATACAATTAATGAAGGTTGGCTCTGTTCGAAAGGCAGATTTGGCTATGGCTTTGTTAATCACTCTGAAAGATTGACAAGGCCACTTATCAGAGTAGCACCTAAAGAACATTCAGTAGAGATCACCCCCTCCCCCCCCTTTAGTAAATGGGGGCTGGGGGGCTTTAAGGAAGTTTCATGGGATGTAGCATTAGATTATGTTGCGAAAAGGCTAAAAGAGATAAAAGATCAGTATGGTTCAGATGCCATTGGCGGACTTGCCTCTGCAAGATGCACTAATGAAGAAAATTACCTTTTCCAGAAGTTTATGAGAGCCGTCATAGGTACAAATAATGTGGATCACTGCGCAAGGTATTGACATAGCGCAACAGTGGCCGGTCTGGCCACAGTATTTGGATCAGGGGCCATGACAAATTCTATACCGGAGGTAGAAAATCATGATCTTATCTTCGTTATTGGCTCAAATACAACGGAGACCCATCCAATAATCGGTCTGAAAATAAAGAAGGCAGTAAGAAAAGGTGCTGAGCTTATTGTTGTAGATCCGAGAAAGATTGATCTCGTCAGGTTTGCTACCTTATGGATACAGCATAGACCGGGTACTGATGTAGCCCTCCTTAACTCTATGATGCACGTAATAGTGAAAGAAAACTTGATAGATAAGAAGTTTATAGATGCATGGACAGAGGGATTTGACTCCTTCAAGGAGGTTCTTGAGGAATATCCTCCTGAAATAGGAGAGAAAATTACAGGGGTTCCTAAGGAAGATATTATAAAGGCAGCCCTCCTGTATGGTAATGCCGTACGGCCAGGCATCTATTACACAATGGGGATTACACAACATACTCATGGAACAGAAAATGTCTATGCCATCGCAAACTTAGCATTGATGACTGGCAATCTTGGAAGGGAAAGTACGGGTGTCAATCCTCTCAGGGGACAGAACAACGTCCAGGGTGCAACTGATATGGGTTGTGTACCCGATTTCTACCCGGGTTATCAGAGGGTTGACATACCCGGTGTTAAGGAGAAGTTTGAGAGGGCCTGGGGTGTAAGCCTCTCGGATAAGATAGGACTTACAGCAACAGAAATGAGCCAGGCATCCCTTAGGGGAAGTCTTAAGGCGATGTATATAATGGGAGAAAACCCTGTTCTAAGTGAACCCGATATAACTAAGACTATGAAGGCATTGAAAAAACTTGATTTCCTTATTGTGCAGGATATCTTCGTGACAGAAACGGCAAAACTTGCAGATGTAGTACTACCCGCGGCGTGTTTTGCAGAGAAAGATGGTACCTTCACAAATACAGAGAGAAGGGTCCAAAGGGTAAGAAAAGCAGTAGAACCACCGGGGAAAGCTAAAGAGGATTCAAGTATATTAATAGAACTGGCGAAGTTATTCGGCCATGAGATGAGATACAACTTTATCCAGGAAGTATTCCACGAAGCTGGAAAGCTGTGGCCAGCAGTTGCAGGAATAGTATATAAAAGGATAGAAAAAACGGGTCTTCAGTGGCCCTGTCCTACACTTAATCATCCCGGAACTCCCTATCTCTTTAAAGGAGGTTTTCCCAGAGGTAAAGGTGCTTTCACGAACATTAGATATAGACCATCAGAAGAATTGCCTGATAAGGATTACCCATTTTTACTCTCGACAGGAAGGCAGCTTTTCCATTATCATACAGGTTCGATGATACGAAAGATTGATGCCGTTAATGCAATATCACCGGAGGCCTATATTGAAATTCATCCCGAGGATGCGAAACAATTGGGTATAAATAACGGTAGTATGGTAAGGGTTACATCGCGAAGAGGATTCATAGATACTAAGGCCTTGATTTCGAATAGACCTTTGAGGGGTATGGTCTTCTTACCTTTCCATTTTAAAGAAGCTGCAGCGAATGTACTCACCAACACTGTCCTTGATCCCATTGCAAAGATACCGGAATTAAAAGTATGTGCGGTAAGAATAGAGAATATAGGGTGAATCTATTTAAAAAGGAGGTGCTATGATTAAGACATTGAAACAACAGGTTTTGCTCCAGGATCTGGACAGTGGAGGGTTAAATAAGATATCGAAAATCTTCAAAAAGATGACATTCAAAAAGGGCGAGCAACTCTTTAAAGAAGGAGATGACACAAGGGGGTTGTATCTTATCCATTCCGGAAAGGTTGAAATCTCCAAGGTGACTCCTGATGGCTGGAGACAGACTATTGCTGCCTTAACGCCAGGACATTTTTTCGGTGAGTTATCCATACTTGAGAAGAGAAGACATGAGGCAAGTGCCATTGCTGCTGAAGACTCTGAACTCTTCCTTATCTCAAAAGAAGACTTTGAAAAATTGATGGAAGAGGATATAGAGCTTGCATGCCAGATCATTAAGAAAATTGCATTAGTGATGAGCAAGAACCTGAGGCGGATGAACGACAAATTCCTTAACGCGCTGATCAGCTACTGATCATCCAAAATAACCAGTTACCAAAAAGGGAAATGACCAATAACCAAATTCCAAGTCCCAAATCTTTTTGGTTAATTGGTGTTTGGTTATTGTAATTTATTTGAAATTTAGGGATTGGTTATCGAAGTTTATTTGATGATTGGTAATTGGTTATTTATCCTAATTGGACTAAAAAGAGCATTTTAGATAAATCCATAACAATTCATGACAAGCCAAAATATTACCAGAAAGGAGGACTTTTAAAATGTCCCTCGATCCAACTAACCATGCAGACTGGGAGATTGCAGAAGCAGCAGAAGTATCAATGAAGACCGTTTATCAGTTGGGAGATGAACTCGGACTTAAAAAGGAGGAGCTTCTTCCTCATGGTCACTATGTTGGTAAGGTGGATTTTGCGAGAGTGCTCGATCGTCTCAAAGACAAACCTGATGGCAAGTATATTGAAGTTACCGCTATTACTCCGACGCCTTTGGGCGAGGGCAAGTCGACAACCACTATGGGTCTTGTTGAGGGTATGGGTAAACGCGGTAAGAAGGTTACGGCAGCTATAAGGCAGCCTTCCGGCGGACCTACCATGAATATCAAGGGAAGCGCTGCTGGTGGAGGTCTTGCCCAATGTATTCCTCTGACCGAATTCTCCTTAGGGCTTACAGGGGATATTAACGCTGTCATGAACGCTCACAACCTTGCTATGGTAGCTCTTACAGCAAGGATGCAGCACGAGTTCAATTATTCTGATGGGGATCTTGCCAAGCGCAATCTTAAACGTTTAAATATTGATCCCAGGAATGTAGAAATGGGCTGGATAATAGATTTTTGTGCCCAGGCCCTTCGGAACATTATTATCGGTATAGGCGGCAAGATGGACGGCTTCATGATGTCCTCAAAGTTCGGCATCGCCGTATCTTCAGAGGTGATGGCTATGTTATCAATCTTTACTGATCTTAGAGATTTCCGTGAACGCATGGGCAGAATAGTAGTTGCCTATGATAAGGTTTGTAGGCCTATTACTACCGAGGATCTCGAAGTAGCAGGTGCTATGACGGCATGGATGCGGGAGGCTATAAATCCCAACCTTCTTCAGAGCCTCGAAGGACAACCGGTGTTCGTACATGCCGGTCCCTTTGCTAATATAGCTGTTGGTCAGTCCTCAATTGTTGCGGATCGTATTGCGCTAAAACTTTCTGATTACCATATAACAGAATCGGGCTTTGGTGCTGACATCGGTTTTGAGAAGTTCTGGAATATCAAGTGCCGCTATAGTGGTCTTACTCCTCATTGTTCCGTTATCGTTGCCACCATAAGAGCCCTTAAAATGCACGGCGGCGGTCCCAAAGTTGTACCAGGGTTACCTCTTCCCGATGAGTATAAAAAAGAGAATCTTCCCCTTTTGGAAAAGGGCTGCGAAAACATGGTGCATCATATTAAAACAGTAAGAAAAGCGGGTATCAATCCGGTAGTTTGCATTAATGCATTTCATACGGACACAAAGGACGAAATTAACCTTGTCCGGAAAATTGCTGAAGGAGCAGGTGCAAGGGCGGCTGTTTCAGAGCACTGGTTAAGGGGTGGTGAAGGCGCCCTGGAATTGGCGGATGCAGTGGTTGATGCCTGTGAGGACAAAACAGATTTCAGGTTCCTCTATGACCTCAAAACTCCTCTTAGGAGGCGAATAGAATTGATTGCAAAGGAGGTCTATGGTGCTGAGGGAGTCACATATACTCCGGAGGCTACTGCGAAAGCCGAAAGGATCGAGAAAGACCCCGCAATGGAAAAAATGGCGACCTGCATGGTTAAGACTCATCTAAGCCTATCCCATGACCCTGCGGTTAAAGGAGTACCAAAAGGGTGGGTTCTTACAATAAGAGACATACTCTTTTATGGGGGTGCAGGTTTCGTTGTCCCCGTAGCGGGGGCTATAAGTCTCATGCCGGGAACATCTTCAGATCCCGCCTATCGCCGCGTTGATGTGGATGTTAATACCGGTAAGGTAAAAGGTCTGTTTTAAAAGGCTAAGATCAAGGTTAAGGTTGAGAATCTTTCTCAGCCTTAACCTCAGCCTCAATCTAAATCTACAAGATCCTTTTATTGCAATTCATTCATCCTAATGACTATAATTTTTTATGGAGGAATGTGAAGTTTGCGGACTGCCGATAGAGAAATGCATTTGCTGTCCGGAATGAGGGCACGTCTGCCTTCTGGACGAAGGGGAATTATACTGTCCTGTATGCAGACCAAAGCCAAAAGACGGCGACAAGGTACAGGTTACGAGTGATGAATGAACCACCCTGCAGAGCTTCGAGGTATCGAGTCTATCAGAGCTTTGAGGAATTCTTTTGATTAAAAACAAAATTATATCTCTAATCTTTCTCAGCCTTTTCTTTTCTTCTTTTATAGCCTTTTCAGAAGAACCGAAAAGAGAAGTTATGGTTATAACAGTAAATGGTGTTATAAACCCTGTGGCAACTGAGTTTGTCGGAAAGAGTATTAAAAAGGCGAATGAGAAGAAAGTTGAGGCGCTAATAATTGAGCTCGATACCCCTGGCGGACTGGATACCTCAATGAGAGGTATCGTGAAAGATATTATCGGGAGTGCAGTTCCCGTTGTAGTGTACGTTTCACCAAGTGGCAGTAGAGCAGCCTCTGCAGGAGTATTTATAACGTTAGCCGCCCACATTGCTGCTATGGCACCGGGTACAAATATCGGAGCAGCTCATCCTGTCGGCCTCGGTGAAAAGATGGATAAGACAATGGCTGAAAAGGCTACTAACGATGCAGCAGCATATATCAAATCTCTTGCAGAAAGGACTGGCAGGAATGCAAAGTGGGCAGAGGAGGCTGTCAGGAAAAGTATCTCTGCAACAGAGGAAGAGGCGTTGAAGGAGCATGTTATAGACCTCGTTTCTAAGGATCTCAATTCCCTGCTCTCGGATATTGACGGCAGGAAAGTCCAGACAGCCTTTGGAGTAAAGATTTTGAAGACAAAAAATGCCGTTGTGATAAGAGAGGAAATGAGTCTAAGGCATAAAATACTCAATCTCATCTCAGACCCCAATATTGCCTATATTCTCATGCTCCTTGGTTTTTACGGCCTCTTTTTTGAACTCACAAACCCTGGTTCGATTTTTCCGGGCGTGATGGGAGGAATCTCTCTAATCCTCGCCTTTTATGCATTCCAGACATTGCCGGTTAATTATGCCGGACTTTTATTGATTATCCTCGCAATTATCCTCTTTATACTGGAAGTGAAAATTGTATCTCATGGAGTGCTCACAATCGGTGGAATAATTTCCATGATCATAGGCTCGTTGATGCTCTTTGAATCAGCAGCACCCTTCATGAAACTCTCGTTCTATATTATTCTTCCTGCCGCACTAATAACCGCCTTATTCTTTACCGTGACACTGGGCCTTGCCTTCAAGGCCTATAAAAGAAAACCTGTCACCGGGTCGGAAGGCCTAATAGGGGCGGAAGGGGTTACTGTTATAGATATAACAAAAGATGGAGGTATGGTATTATTGCATGGTGAACGCTGGGCAGCATTTTCTGATGAGCCTGTATCAAAAGGTGAAAAGGTAATAGTTGAAGCAGTATCGGGTTTGAAGGTGAAGGTAAAAAAACAATGAGTAATTAACAATTAAAATTGATCATTGATTATTGATCATTGTTAATTGAATAAGGGAGGTAATTATGCCAGGTTTAGCACCGTCATTTATGGGTTTTCTTTTAGTAATATTCCTGATTATCTATTTTCTCTCAAGTGCTATCAAGATCTTGAGGGAGTATGAGAGAGGGGTTGTCTTCAGGCTTGGAAGGGTTATACCTGTAAGGGGTCCTGGCCTTGTTATCATCTGGCCGATAATTGATAAACTTGTCAGGGTTAGCCTTCGTACTGTTACAATGGACGTTCCGTCTCAGGATGTGATAACGAAGGACAATATTACCGTTAAGGTAAACGCTGTTATTTATTTCAGGGTGATTGATCCTATAAAAGCTATTACAGAGGTTGAGGACTTTTTCTTTGCAACATCACAGATAGCACAGACAACACTCAGAAGCATCCTTGGCCAGAGCCAGCTCGATGATCTCCTTACGAAGCGGGAAGAGGTAAATGCAGAACTTCAGAAGGTAATTGATTTCCAGACAGAGCCGTGGGGGATAAAGGTAACAGCAGTTGAGGTTAAGAATGTTGACCTGCCAATAGAGATGCAGAGGGCAATAGCACGACAGGCAGAGGCCGAGCGTGAAAGAAGGGCAAAGATTATTCATGCAGAAGGAGAGTTTCAGGCTGCGCAGAAGCTTACTGAAGCGGCAACTATCATTGCATCGGCACCGTCTGCATTACAGCTCAGGTTCCTCCAGACCCTTACAGAGATTGCTACAGAGAAAAACTCAACAATAATATTCCCTGTACCTATAGACTTGATTAAACCGTTTTTGGAGAAGTTCGGAGAACTTAAAAAATAGCACGACCATGTGACGTCACCTATTGTTCTGTCATTTCGGCTTGTCCGAAATCCTTCTTTACAACAACATTATTGCAGAAAGATTCCCGACAAGGGGGAATCGACATGAGCCCTTGGCTCACAAAGGAACATGAAAATATTATTCATAAAATCTCCCCTAACCCCTCTTTGCCAAAGAGATTCTTGGAGGCACCTATATCCGCAACCAAGAATATTACAAATTCTTTATGCTTTCAGGAATCACAATAGTTGTTTTATTTTTTTCGATAGTGTACAGAGATAAAATCGAAAGACTTTTTAAGAAATGGCATTCCCTCAGGATACCCTCAAAAAACAAAAATTAATTATGTTGTGTACGTTCTCCCTTGGCAGATAAGAAAAAGCTTGACATTATTTAAAACTTGATTTTAAAATTTAATAGCTTTTATGGGACGTTAAGCCTAAAACATAAAGTAAAAGGTGATATAAAAAATGAAAATGCCAAGGTTGGACGTAAGAAGTAATGTAAAAATTCCCGTTATAGTTCTATTTGGCAGAAACGATATTCCTCCGCAATCTGCGGTAACCTCAAATCTGGGACTTAACGGCGCATTTATAAATTCAACAACCTCTGTGCCTGAAGATACCGTTGTTAAGCTTAGGGCTCACTTGCCGCGTCGTGGTGAGTTTGTGATTAATGGAAGGGTTTTAAGAAAGGAAAAAAGTGGACTTGCCGTGAAATTTTTCAATATTGATAAGGATATGAAGGTGATACTCTGGCAATATATAAAGGAAAAATTACCTGACGAACTTACCTGTCCTTATTGCGGTTACAATAACCAGTTTCAGGCTGAGAGGTGCGAACGATGTGGTTTAAGTCTCAATTTTGATAGTGAGACATTTCTCGATATCCACGAAGAAGAGATAAAAGAGAAATGGATACAGTACATAGATATCGCAACTATTGAGCTACTGGAATCGTTAAGAAGCATTGAGAAAGAGATTGAAAGCGGTGGGACAGAGCCGGAAAAAACATATAATAAAATAATTAATGTAATAAATGATTTTTTGCAGAAGGCTGAAAGGTTCGAGCATGAGATTGGCGATAAAGAAATAATAAAGAATGCACAGATCGACTTCAGACTGAAGACTAATCATATTTTTTCAAAAAGTTACTGTATTAATCGCACCAGGACATGGCCCCAGGGGCACCAGGGTGATTATAAAACACTTGAGGGTGTATACAGGAACATACCTCTTTCTGAGGGAATCGGCTACTATCTGGATTTAGTTTCTTTGAATTTACCCCTTGCTGAAGCCGTAAGAAACAGGATAAAGAAGCTTGAGGAAATATTAAAAGATGAAATAATTAAGAGAAAAGGGCCAGCCATATTGAACATCGCCTGCGGTTCCTGTCGAGAGCTTATGGGTATAGCATCAGAAATTAGAGAGTCAAAGGCAAAGATTATCTGTATTGACAACGATAATGATGCCCTTGCCTTTGCACAAAATCGTCTTTCTTATACCGGGATCCTTCCTCAAGTTGAATTGCGCAAATATAATGCCCTCAGGATGTTTGATGATGAACTTA
Source organism: Nitrospirota bacterium (assembly GCA_040753575.1). Taxonomy (GTDB): domain Bacteria; phylum Nitrospirota; class Thermodesulfovibrionia; order Thermodesulfovibrionales; family SM23-35; genus JBFMEC01. The sequence continues at coordinate 20,824 of JBFMEC010000023.1, forward strand.
ACATGAGTGAGTTTGGAAAACAGGATATCATATACAGCGTTGGACTCTTTGATTATCTTCCCTCTGAGTTTCTTATAAAGATGCTTAGAGCCCTTTATAAACTCCTCAATCCCGGTGGCAAATTAATTGCTGCCTTCAAGGATGCAAACCAATATAAATCTCAGGTTTACCACTGGATAGGAGACTGGGATGGTTTCTTACAGCGAAATGAGGAGGACTTCAGGGATATCTTGTATGATGCTAAAATCCCTCATTCTGCAATAGAAGAGAGCCGTGAGGACACGGGAATAATAATATTCTACATAATAACTAAGTGAGCCTTTTGCCCCCCATTGTTTGCCACTCAGTTGTCATTGCGAACAAAGCGAACCAATCCTACCTATCCAAAAGAAACGCGATCCCTTTCAGGATTTATTGGTGTCGTCATTCTGAATTTATTTCAGAATCTATTATTTTTTTATACCTTAGAGAGATTCTGAACACAAAATTCCTCTCTCCCTGTGGGAGAGGGTAGGGTGAGGGCTATTTCTCATGAAAGAAAAATTGCTGGAGGATAAGGTAGCAATCGTTACAGGCGGAACAAGGGGCATAGGTCGTTCAATAGTTCTCGCCATTTGTCGGGAAGGTGCTGATTGTGTGTTCACATATTCTAAGAATCATGAACTGGCGGAGTCACTCGTTAGTGAAGTTCAAAACATTGGAAGAAAGGCAATAGCAACGCAATTGGATGTAAGAGATTTTGAAGGCGCAAAGATGCTTGTTGAAAGGGCAAAAGAAGAATTTGGAAAGATAGACATACTTGTTAACAATGCAGGAATAACAAGGGATAAATCTTTGATGATGATGACTAAAGAAGAATGGTCTGAGGTAATCGATACAGACCTCACAGGAGTTTTTAACATAACCCGTGCATGTATCATCACCTTTCTTAAACAGAAGAGTGGGAACATAGTTAATATCTCATCTGTTAGTGGTATTCATCCCATGCCGGGTCAGGTGAATTATGCAGCAGCGAAGGCCGGTGTGATCGGGTTCACTAAAGGCCTTGCAAAAGAAGTAGCTCCTTATAACATCAGAGTCAATGCTGTTGCACCTGGCTTCATTGAAACGGACATGACAGAAAGTCTCAATGAAAAATATAAGAAGAAGCTCCACGAGCTCATAGCGGTTGGCAGATTTGGTACTCCCGATGAGGTTGCAAGAGTTGTCGTGTTCCTTCTCAGCGACAGATCTCAATACATAACAGGACAGGTAATGCAAATAGATGGAGGATTGGGAATATAAATAATCAATAACCAAATTTCAATAACCAAATAAAATGACAATTACCAATAACCAAACTGCAATAACCAAGCAAACTTTTGACCTTGAAGAAAGAACGTTGGACTTTGCTAAAAGGATCATAAGGCTTTGCAAGAAATTGCCTCGCAACAATATTAATCAGGAAGTTGTAAGTCAATTAATTCGATCGAGTGGCTCAATAGGAGCTA
>JBFMEC010000024.1:0-22235 GCA_040753575.1 Nitrospirota bacterium
GCCTGTCTTCCAGCAGAATAGATTTTGATACTTTTAACCCTAACGGGCCAGTAAAGCTCGCAAATGCGGCGGTTCAAGACTGGGGGAAGGTAAAAAACCGCCTCCACCAATTCAAAGCCGACTTGGGCTATAGGATTACCAAAAACATAAAAGCCGGCATAAGGTACCTATATGAGAAATACAAGCTGGATGATTTTGCGTGGGATGACACGCGCTCTTATATGGCGGGGGTTTCTGCTGAGAACAGCACCAAGTTCCTCTTTACCGATGCCACATATAATGGCTATGAGGCCCATGTAGGAGGGGTGTATGTCACATATAAATTTTGAAAGCCCTCTAAATGGAAGAAAAAACTAAGAGATTGCAATTGAAAGTTGGCGGAATGGGTTGTTCCTTCTGTGTGCAGACAATCACCAAGGCATACGAACATACAAAAGGAGTAAAAGAAGTTCATGTCAGTCTTGCCCATGAAGAAGCGCTTATTGAATACAACCCTCAGCAGATAACGGAATTAGAACTTAAGGATGTTTTAAAAAATCTCGGCTATTCTGTCAGGGACACAGATAAGATAAAAGCCTTTGAAGAACAGAAGGCCCAACTGCGGTTTGAACTACGGCAGCTCTTAATTGCAGCATTGTTCACGACAGCAAGCTTGATTCTTATGCTTTCCTCCTGGTTAGAGTTTAAAAAACCATGGTTCATGTCAGTTATGCCTGGGCTTGCGTTATTAACAGTTTTTTTTGCAGGCAGGCATATTCTACGAATGGCATGGGGTTCACTTAAAAGAAGAATTCTGAACCAGCATGTTCTTCTTGAATTCAGCGCCTTCAGCGGACTAACAGGTGGATTTCTGGGTTTCATTATTCCCAATTTCCCTATGTCTGATTTTTTTGCTGTTTCTGTATTTGTTACTACCTACCATTTACTTTCCGGTTATGTTTCTTCTCTGGTGAGGGCAAAGGCTTCTGAATCAGTCAAGAAATTATTGTCTCTCCAGCCATTGACTGCGAGGGTTATACGTGAAAGAAAAGAAGAAGAAATAAGTATCGAAGAAGTGAAAATAGATGATTTAGTGATAGTGCGACCGGGTGAAAGAATTCCTGTGGATGGAATCGTAACTGATGGAGCCTCAAGTGTAGATCAATCTCTGGTGACAGGTGAGCCAATGCCTGTAAAAAAGGCAGTTAATGAAGAGGTCATTAGTGGTTCAATAAACCAGGAAGGAACTCTCTTGATCAGTGTGCTGAAGGTAGGCGAGGAAAGTTTTCTCAGGAGGGTTGCCAAATATGTTGAGGAAGCTCGTGCTATGAAACCGGGGATAATTCAGCTCGTTGACAGAATTCTCAAAATTTATGTTCCGGGAGTTATCTTAATAGCAGGTATCGGCTTTTTGATATGGACATTCGGCAGTTACTTCGTTGCAGGAAAGATGAATATCATCAGAGCTGCATTCGCTTCAATATCGGTATTTATTATGGGCTATCCATGTGCATTAGGTATGGCGACACCACTGGCACTGATACGGGGTGGAGGAATTGCTGCTGAAAAAGGTATTTTGATGCGCTCTGGAGAGGCATTTCAAATATTCAAGGATATAGACACGATAGTCTTTGATAAAACAGGCACGCTGACAGAGGGAAAACCCCAGGTTGTAGGGATCACACCATTATCAGATTTAGACAGTAATGAAATTTTAGCTCTGGCAGCGAATGCAGAGAGATTGTCAGAACATCTTCTTGCAAAAGCAATAGTCAAAAAAGCCGAAGAAAAAGGCTTCGGGACAAAAGATGTAAAGAACTTCAGGGCATATCCTGGAGAAGGCGTAGAAGCAGATATTGATAAAACAAAGATTATTGTGGGCACAGTCAGATTTCAGGAGAGATTTCAGATTGAGACCAAACAACATGAAGAAATAATTAAACAATTGGAAGGAAAAGGGCAGACAGTTATTGCTGTGTCTGTAAATAAAAACCTTGCCGGATTGCTTTCCCTTGCAGATACAATAAAGCAGGATGCAAAAGAAGCCGTTTCTTATATTAAGGACCTTAATATAGAGCCCATAATGATTACAGGCGACAATGAAATAACCGCAAAAATAGTGGCAGAGCAGTTAGGGATAGAAAAGGTTTTAGCCCAGGTTCTGCCTGATGAGAAAGCCGGGAAAATCAGGAGCCTTCAAAGGGAAGGTAGAAAGGTGGCGATGGTTGGGGATGGGATCAATGACGCACCTTCGTTAATGCAGGCTGACGTTGGTATTGCTATTGGTGCGGGAACTGATATTGCCATAGAATCATCCGATATTATCATCATTGGCGAAAGACTCTTCTCAATTATTGATGCTTTTTATATAAGCCGGAATAGTTATAGCAAAACAGTTCAAAACCTAGCCCTGGCTTTTATGTTTAATGGAATCGGTATACCTTTAGCCGTTACCGGTCTTCTACATCCGGTATGGGCAATGGCAGCAATGATAGCAAGCGTAAGCACAGTGCTTTTAAACTCCTTTGGCGGCCGCCTTCTTAAAAGGCCTGAAATCAAAGAGAAAAGACAGCAGATGATCTTTGCAGTACCTGATATGCATTGTGTAGGGTGTGTAAAAGTCATGCAAGAAGCGTTGCAGAAAAGGTTCGGTCATTTAGAGATTGAAGCAGACGTAGAAAAACACTTACTTAAGATAAGCTTTTCTGGAGAAGGTCTTACTGAAGACAGCATTAAGGGGATTCTTGTAGAGGCTGGTTACAAGGCAATGAAGGTTAGAGGGTCATAATATATATTTCATACCATCACCTGGTTTTGCAAACCGGGTAGGGCACCAGCTCCATACCCCTTGCGCTCGGCATAGAGCGCTGCCCCAAGAGCAGCCAGCATATAGGGATTCTCATGGACATAGACTTTTGTTCGAAAGCAGTTTTCAAACAGTCTTTGTAGATATGGATTTCTCGCACATCCGCCTGTGAACACAATGTCGTCATTTAGATCAATTCTCTTTATCAATGCTATTACCCTGCTTGCTATCGAATTATGAATGGCAGTGGCAATTAGTTCTCTCTTTATGCCTTTAGCTATCAGACCAACAACCTCAGACTCAGCAAAGACGGTGCACATACTATTTATCTTAATATCATTAATGCCTTCACAATTACATTGATAACCAAAACTTTCTAATTTAAAATCAAGAGGGAAGATACAAGGCCATATTGGTTGATAAAGATAATTATCTCCTTGAGCTTTGCCGGTATGTTGTTCTTAATCCCCTCAGAGTGAGACTTGTAGAACTGCCGGAGCGTTGGAAATGGAGCAGTTATGCAGCGACAGCGGGATTGAAGAAAGTACCGGAGTATCTTTCAGTGGATTGGATACCTGGACTATTTGGGACTAAAGAACAACAGCGCAAAAGCATTACAGAGAGTTTCTTAAGGAGGGTATAAACAGAAAGTCACCGTGGGAGAGCTTCAAGGACAGATATTGCTTTCTCCAAAGAAAGTCGTTACGGTTTTCTTTGACCGTAAAGCAAGGAGGTCAAAATGAGGTTAAAAGCGGATAAAGAAAGAGATGGTAGAATTATTCATGGGTGACTGGACTGAAATTATTAAGAATAAAATTGATGAATTCATATCACTACTGAAACAATCTCCGCAAATCGAAAATATCTTTAACCCCTGGCGAGAGGTGGATATCGAAAATGATATTGATTCAAAAGCGCCAAAGATCCGGACAAATCAGATGAGACACTATCTCCTATCCCGCCTGAAGAAAGCCCGTTACTTGCTTATTGGCGAAGCACTGGGCTACCAGGGGGGACATTTTAGCGGTATTGCCATGACCTCCGAGCGCATTCTTCTTGGATATCTTCAGAAAGAGGGAATTAATCCTCATGACGTATTGCCCGATCTGGAGCCTCGGCGGAGCAGTAGGCCCGAGATAATGTCAAAGGGCTTTTCAGAGCCCACGGCGACAATAGTCTGGGGGACACTCTTAAAGTTTGGTCTCAAACCTGATGAGTTTGTGTTATGGAATGTCTTCCCCTGGCATCCTTTTGATAGAAGAAGGGGAATTTTGAGCAATCGGAGACCGACTGAAAGGGAATTAAGATATGGATATCCCGTACTCGAAAAATTCTTCGAACTTTTTCCGGGAAGAATAGTTATTGCCCTGGGGAAGATATCTGCCAGCGTGTTGAAGTCGATGAAGATAAATTTCTATGAGGTTAGACATCCTGCAAATGCCGGTGCCCAGAAGTTCAGAAAGCAGATTTATGAGATATTAAGAAAAACTTATAAAAATTAATCTTTCAGTTGAAATCTAAATGGAAACCTGAAAGGTCATAAATTAAGCAGCCCCATTCCCCTACCGGGATGGTAAGCCCTTTTTATTGCATTATTTATGAACTCCTTTGCCCTCCTGACAGCTTCAAGCGGGATATGATCAAGGGCAAGCAATACGGTAACGGCTGCTGAAAAAGCACATCCTGTGCCATGGTATTCGCCCTTTAGCTTTTCACTCCCTATCTCATGAAACTCTCCATCATAATACATGTCAAGGGCTATATCCTCGAGATGACCACCGGTAATGACTATGACCTCAGGACCCATATCTTTCAAGAATCTGGCAGCCTTCTCCATGTCTTCTCGGTCCTTAATCGGGATACCTGTTAGGACAGACGCTTCATATATGTTCGGTGTGATCAGCTTCGAGGGAGGGAAAAGCCTCTCTCTTATGGCATCCAGAGTACCATTTTCGACAAGGCTCGTACCCGAGGATGATACTGTCACGGGATCAATGACAAGGTTGCCCAGTGAATATTCTTCAAATATGTCTGCAACTGTGTCTACAGCCCCTTTGCTATAAAGCATACCAAGTTTTAAAGCATGGGGCGTGATATCAGATAGAAGGACGTTAAGCTGTCTTCTTAAAAAATCTATGTCAACAGGAAGGATGGAATCAACGCCTTCTGTGTTCTGCGCAGTCAGGGCAGAAACTATGGCGAGGCCATGTGCATTAAAAGCACGGAAAACCTTCAAATCGGCCTGTAGTCCTGCACCACCTGTGGGATCGGAACCGGCTATGGTAAGGGCTACTTTCATTCAGAGCTTATGACCTCGAAGCTTTGCTTTTTAATACCTTTTCAACCGTTCTAATTGCGCAGAATTCACCGCACATGCTGCAGACTTCCTGCTCTGTTGGCGGAATCTCTAAACGCCACCGTCTTACCTTTTCGGGATCAAAACTCAATTCAATCTGTCCGTTCCAGTTAAGGTCTTTCCTGTGTCTTGCCATCTTTCTGTCAAGTTCCATCGCTCCGGGTATACCCTTCGCAATATCGGCGGCATGGGCAGCTATCTTTGATGCGATGAGACCCTCCTTAACATCTTCAATATTTGGAAGTCTGATATGTTCTGCCGGGGTCACGTAACAGAGGAAATCGGCGCCTGCAGCACCCGCTATGGCACCACCAATGGCAGCAGCGATATGGTCATATCCCATAGCGATGTCAGTCACAAGCGGGCCAAGGACATAAAAGGGAGCTCCCCTGCAGATCTCTTTCTGTATTTTTATATTCAGTTCGATCTGGTTTAATGGAACATGGCCGGGACCCTCAATGATTGCCTGAACTCCCGATCCCAAAGCCCTGTCTCTCAATTCGCCAATAGTGAGTAATTCTTCTATCTGGCTTCTGTCTGTTGCATCTTCAATGCAACCGGGACGCAATCCATCCCCCAGGCTAAGAGTTAAATCGTACTTTTTAGATATCTCAAGGAGCCTGTCATAATGCTCATAGAGAGGATTTTCTCTGTCATTGTAAATCATCCATTCAAGAAGGAATGAACCACCACGGCTTACAATGTCAAGGATTCTTCCTTCCTTTATCAATCTCTCAATAGCCTTTCTTGTGAGGCCACAGTGGACGGTTATAAAATCAACTCCTTCCTCTGCGTGCTCCTCTATAACTTCAAAGATGCCATCAGGGGTTATCTTTGCAATTGTGCCATAGTTCTCTGCCGCCCTAACAGCCGCCTCATAAATTGGGACCGTGCCAACAGAAATAGGGGATTTCTTTAAAAGAAGTCTCCTGAGGTCCTTTATCGCACCTCCCGTTGATAAGTCCATGACAGCATCTGCCCCGTATTTAACGATAACGTCAAGTTTTTCTCTTTCTTCGTCTAAAGAGACCCTATCCTTTGATGTTCCTATATTTGCATTGACTTTAGTTCTGAGACCTTTTCCAATACCAAGCGGTTTTATAGGGTGATTAATATTTCTTGGTATTACCGTTACTCCTTCACCGATATTAGCAGCCAGACCTTCGGGGGATAAACCTTCAGAAAGGGCCACTTCCCTGAATTCTTCAGTAACAATTCCCTTCTTTGCCAGTTCTATTCTTGTCATCTTAATAACCTCAAAAATTCTTCTGTTGTTTTTTTGATATTATGGGAGGTAAAGATCGCCGAGATTAGCGCAACGCCATCGGCACCGGCCTTCATAACCTCCTTTACCTTATCTAATTTTATCCCCCCGATTCCAAAGATAGGTATTGAAATTTTAGCCCTTACCTTTTTTAAGGTATCAATACCGATTGGTTCCCCATATTTTATTTTCGAAGAAGTTTGGTAGATCGGGCCAAGAGTTATAAAGTCGGCACCATCTTTTTCTGCCTTCATAGCTTCATCGGGACTGTGTGTTGAGATGCCGATCATCATTTTATCCTGTATGATTTTTTTCGCAGCCGGAGCGGGCATGCCCTTCTGTCCGAGATGAACGCCGTCTGCTTTAACGGCAAGAGCGATATCAACCCTGTCATTGATAAAGAGTTTTGCCTTGTAATCCTTTGTTAATTCTCTCATTCCATATGCTATGCTCAATAAATCTCTGAGGTCGAAATCTTTCTCCCTGAGTTGTATTGCCCATAAACCGCCTTTCAGCGCCTCTTCCACTGCAGTGAAAAGCAAATCCTGAGAAGCGAAGAGTTTTCTGTCAGTTATCAAATAAAGTCTGAAATCTAATTGTTTCACATTCAGTGATTACCCACCTAAAGCATTCCTTCGATTGAGCTGCTCGCAGTGGCATAAAGTTTCTTAGGAATTCTCCCAGCCCTATAGGCAAACCTGCCTGCAACAACGGCATGTTTCATCGCTTCTGCCATGGCGATCGGATCCTTAGCACAGGCGATTCCGGTATTGATTAAGACGGCATCGCAGCCGAGTTCCATTGCGATGGTTGCATCGGAGGCGGTTCCTACTCCTGCATCAACAATTACGGGCACATTTACTGAATCGAGTATTATCTTGATATTGTAAGGATTTCTTATTCCAAGGCCCGATCCAATCGGCGCTCCAAGGGGCATAACGGCGCCAGCACCTGCTTCTTCTAACCTTTTTGCCATGACCGGGTCATCATTAGTATAAGGAAGAACTATAAAACCTTCCTTCACGAGAATCTTCGTTGCCTTTAAAAGTTCCCATGTATCGGGGAAAAGGGTTTTTTCATCGCCAATAACCTCAAGCTTTATAAGGTCTGAAATGCCAGCCTCTCTGGCGAGTCTTGCATATCTTAAGGCATCTTCAACGGTGTAGCAACCTGCCGTATTGGGGAGGATTTTGTATTTCCTGGGGTCAATGTAGTCAAGGAGATTCTCGGACTTCCTGTCCGTTATATTTACCCTTCTGACAGCCACCGTAACAACATCTGCACCGGAGGCCTCGACAGCTTTTCTCGTCTCTTCAAAATCTTTATACTTTCCCGTACCCACCCAGAGCCTTGATCTGAATTCAATTCCACCGATGATTAATTTATCGTCCATATCTTCTCCTTATTTTATGTCTATCCTCCACCAATAAAATTCACTATTTCGACCCTATCTCCTTCATTCAATCTGAAGGCTGGATAATCGGCCTTCTTGATTATAGACAAGTTTATTTCCACTGCAACCCTTTCAGGCCTTATTTCAAGTTTCCTCAGTAAATCCTGGAGGGTCTCTATATGTGCTATCTCTAAAGTTTCTCCATTAACAATCAGTTTCATATCCCGTCAAAAATAAAAAAACCGCATCCCTGAAGGATACGGTCTACTTTCCCATTCCCTACGCTGGCATTATCCATATCAGGTTCAAGGGGTCTCCTCTAAAGATTTAGAAGACTCTCAGGCTTTCTGCCTCCCCCAGGGACAATTTAAGTATAGAAAAGGTTAAAGGGAATGTCAACTTAAGATACTTTATTCCAAAAAAAAGGAGGCTATCTCCTGCCTTTTAACATATTTATCTTATGTGCCAGGCATCCGGCTCCGAAACCGTTATCAATGTTCATTACCGCGATCCCCGGTACACATGAATTGAGCATCGCAAAGAGTGCAGTTAGACCCCCCAGAGTTGTACCATAGCCGATTGAAGTTGGAACGGCAATGATCGGTTTATCTGTAAGGCCGCCAACGACTGAAGGAAGTGCACCCTCCATGCCTGCGACTACTATGATCACCCTCGAAGAATTGATAGATTTTTTTGAATCCATGAGCCTGTGAATTCCGGCTACGCCGACGTCATATACAGTTTCAATCCTGCTTCCAAGAAAGGAGGCTGTCACTGATGCCTCTTCCGCTACGGGTATATCGGATGTGCCTGCAGAAAGTATCAGGATATGACCCCTTTTATTTTTCCTTTCACCTATTGATATGGCACCCGATGAAGGATAAAAAAGGGCATCTTTGAGTCTTAATCTCTCGTATATCTCTCTTGATGCCTTCGTGATCAAAAGTTTTTTGTCCCTTTTGTACATTGAGTGAGCTATGGCAATAACATCCTCCAACTTTTTTCCTTCAGCAAATATCACTTCGGGAATTCCCTGCCTTATATGTCTGTGATGATCAATTTTGGCAAAGGACAGATCTTCATAGGGAAGATGTTTTAATTTATCGAAGGCGTGATCTACCTTCAAGGTTCCTGCTCTAACAGATTCTAAAATTTTTTTTATTTTTGATCCATCCATTTAAAGCTCTAAATTCTGATATCTAAATTCTAGCCAAAAAGGTTTTGAAGATTTAAATTTTTCGATTCTGGAATTGTTTAGGACTTTCGAATTTAGGATTTTGATTGCCTTTTAAGCTATCCATAAAATTCTGTCTTCAAGGATCTGACCATTAGATCTCGGGCTGCAAGAGCAGGGTCTTTATCCTCATAAATAACCTTATATACTTGTTCCACAATAGGCATTTCAATATTATATTTTTTTGACAACTCAAAGGCAGATTCGGCAGTCGCCACTCCCTCGGCAACACTCCTCGTCTGATTTAAAATCTCTTTTAGCCCGAGGCCCTTTCCGAGTTTGGTTCCTACAGTATAGTTTCTTGATAAGTTGCTCGTACAGGTCAGAACCAAATCTCCGATCCCGCTGAGTCCTGAAAAGGTTCTTTCCTTTGCCCCCATGGCAACACCCAGCCTTGTCATTTCGGCAAGTCCTCTTGTTATAAGAGAGGCCCTTGCATTATTTCCAAGACCAAGGCTATCAGAAATTCCGGAGGCGATGGCTATTACATTTTTTAAAGCACCTCCAATCTCGACACCAATTATATCGTCATGAGTGTAGACTCTGAAATTGTTCATATTGAATACTTCCTGGAGCATAAAGCCAATATTTCTATCTTCCGTTGCAAGGGTCACAGCAGTAGGCAATCTCTTAATGACCTCCTTTGCAAAACTCGGGCCTGAAAGTACTGCCGCAGGATGATCAGATAGTTCCTTTAATATCGAAGAAACCGTAAGAAGCGTTTCCCTTTCTATGCCCTTTGCTACATTAATAACTATTGCCGCCTTCGGCAAAAAAGATACAACTTCTCTGAATATAGATCTTGTAAACTGAACCGGAACAGCATTCAGAACATACCCTGCCCCTGTAACAGCATTTTTGATACTCTCTGTAATCACGAGATCATCGGGCAGTTTAATATCCGGTAGATAGATGCTGTTCATCCTGGTTCTATTTATTTCTTCGGCGAGATCCTTTTCATAAACCCATAAGGAGACATCATATCCTTTAATAGATAGGAGAGATGCGAGGGTTGTTCCCCAGCTGCCAGCACCTATGACAGCTATATGATCCATTTTTAAAATCCTTGGTCTACACATGACACACGATACATAACGCCTGCCATAAAAAATCTCAATTCTGGTATCTTTTTGAGTCCTTTATCCTTTATTATGAGTCCCGCTTTTACTTCTGCGCCTTTTCTATCCTGGCCCATGTATCACGTAATGTGACAGTCCGATTGAATACAGGAGTCCCATCGGACGTATCGGGATCAACACAGAAGTAACCAAGTCTTTCGAACTGGTACCGACTTCCCGGCCTCGCGCCAGTTAAGCTTGGTTCGACAAAGCAGGGATTTAAAATCTCCAGCGAATCAGGATTTAAGGAAGATTTAAAATCTTCATCCCCCGCTGGGTTTGGCTTCAGGAAGAGATGATCATAGAGGCGCACTTCGGCTTTCAGAGCGTGGGCAGCCGAGACCCAATGCAGGGTTGCCCTTACTTTGCGCCCGTCCGGGGAATCACCACCCCGTGTTTCTGGATCGTAGGTGCAATGTAACTCAACTACCTCACCGGTTTTTTCATCTTTGACCACTTTCACACATTTGATAAAGTACGCATATCGTAATCTCACCTCACGATCCGGGGCAAGACGAAAGAACTGTTTGGGCGGAACCTCGCGAAAATCATCTCTTTCTATGTATAGGGCGCTTGAAAAAGGAACTTTCCGTATTCCCATGGTCGGATCCTCCGGATTATTTATGGCGTCCATTTCTTCTATCAGGTCTTTAGGATAATTATCTATGACCACACGAAGAGGCCTCAGGACAGCCATCATTCGAGGTGCACTTTTATTCAAATCCTCGCGAAGGCAATGCTCAAGAAGAGCTATATCAGCCACGTTTTCCCTCTTGGCTACTCCTATACGGTCACAGAAGTTTCTGATTGACTCCGGCGTATAACCCCTCCTGCGTAGACCCGACAGCGTTGGCATCCGTGGATCATCCCATCCTCTTACATGCCTTCCTTCAACTAATTCTATGAGTTTTCTTTTACTCAATACGGTATAGCTGAGATTGAGGCGGGCGAACTCGATCTGCCTCGGATGGTAGACCTTCAGTTGATCAAGAAACCAGTCGTAAAGAGGCCTATGGTCTTCGAATTCCAAGGTACAGATTGAGTGGGTAATCCCTTCAAGGGAATCTGAAAAACAATGGGCAAAGTCATACATTGGATAGACACACCATCTGTCACCTGTCCGGTGATGAGTAGCATGGAGAATGCGGTACATGACCGGATCCCTCATGTTTAAATTCCCAGAGGACATATCAATCCTTGCCCTGACTACATGGGCACCGTTTTCAAACTTACCTTCTCGCATATGCCTGAACAAATCCAGATTTTCTTCGACAGAGCGATTTCTGTAAGGACTTTCCTTGCCTGGTTCTGTCAGAGTGCCGCGATATTCTCTAATTTCCTCGGCACTCAAGCTATCAACATAGGCCTTGCCATCTTTGATTAATTGAAGGGCATACTGGTAGAGCTGTTCAAAATAATCGGAGGCATAATACAGCCGGTCTCTCCAGTCAAAGCCAAGCCAGCGAACATCCTCTTTTATCGATTCAACATATTCGGCCTCCTCTTTTAAAGGGTTAGTGTCATCAAATCGCAGATTGCAAAGACCCCCAAATTCAGCGGCAATACCAAAATTAAGGCAAATGGATTTGGCATGACCGATATGTAAATATCCATTTGGTTCAGGCGGAAATCTGGTGTGCACCCGACCGTTGTATTTACTTGTTTTTTGATCTTCCGTAATGATCTCCCGGATAAAGTCAGACCGTGAGACTGAATCATTTACCGTGACAGCTTCCTTTTCTTTTTTGATCTCTTCTCTTTTATTCATCTCTCATCCAATCGTCTTTATCGCCTTTTCCAACCTTCTCAAGACCTTTTCCTTACCGAGTATCTCAAGGACATCAAATATTCCAGGACTTTCTGTTTTTCCCGTCATGGCGACGCGGACAGGCTGGGCAATGTCAGCAAGTTTAGTGTCATGTCTTTCAATAAGAGCCTTGAAGATTTTTTCAATCTCCGGCGCTACAAAATCTTCCAGCTTTTCGAATTCTTCATTTACTTCAACCAGATATATTAAGGTCTTCTCATTTAAGAATTTATCCTTTGCCTTTGGCTCATACTCAACTTCTTCAACTATATAATATTTTAATGAATTTGCGAGTTCTACAAGGGTCTTAGAGCGCTCCTTTAAGGTCATGATTGCTTTGGAGAGCCAATCCTTATCAAGGGTCCGTCCCTCTCTAATAATTTTTTCTTTAATAAGAAAGGGAATTACAAGCTCTCCAAGTTCTTCAGGCCTGGATTTATTTACATAAAAACCATTAAGCCACAGAAGTTTTTCGGTATTAAAAATGGCAGGGGATTCCCCAACATTCTCAAAAGAGAAATATTGTATTAATTCAGCCCGGCTGAAGACTTCCTGATCTCCATAGGACCACCCGAGACGGGCTAAATAATTGACAAGTGCGTCAGGAAGATAGCCCATTTCCTTGTAGGCCAGAGCTGATGCAGCCCCATGCCTTTTACTGAGTCGTGTTTTGTCGGCTCCTAAGATCATCGGAAGATGGGCAAACAACGGCACATCATAGCCGAGGGCTCTATAGATATGTATTTGTTTTGGAGTATTGTTAAGGTGATCATCACCCCTAATAACATGCGTGATGTTCATATCTACGTCATCAACCACTACTGTAAAGTTATAAGTGGGCGTCCCGTCAGATCTCATGATTATGAGATCATCAAGATTGGCATTTTCAAAGACAACCCTTCCCTTTATCAGATCCTCAACAATCGTCTCTCCCTCCTGTGGCATTATGAAACGGATTACCGGTATTCTTCCTGTTGGGGGTTCCTTCAATCCCTTGCACCGGCCATCATATTTCGGAGGTCTTCCCTGTGCCAATGCTTCCGTTCTTCTTCGCTCAAGCTCTTCCGGTGAACAATAACAGTAATAGGCTTTGTCTTCCTTTAGTAGTTTCTTTGCATAGCTTCTATAAATTTCGAATCTATCCGTTTGTCGGTATGGTCCCTCATCCCAATCAAACTTGAGCCATTTCAGGCTTTCAATGATCGATTCTATATATTCTTCTGTTGAGCGCGTTCTGTCGGTGTCCTCAATCCTTAATATGAATGTACCCTTAGTATGTCTCGCGTAAAGCCAGTTGAAAAGAGCAGTTCGCGCCCCTCCGAGGTGCAGATGCCCTGTGGGACTCGGTGCAAACCTTACTCTAACTTTCTCAGTCAAAAATCGCCTCTCCAGTGATGAGTTAACTTGGTTTCTTTTCTACCTCTAACTTCAAGATTCTCTTTGTTTCCGAGGTCACCTTAAACCTCTCATCTCTCCTGTAACCCGCAATCCAGACAATATCCTCTTCCGATATCACTAATGGAATTTTATCACGTTTATCTCTCGGGATCTTCTCATCAACAAAGAAATCCTGAAGTTTTTTCCTTTTGCCAAGGCCCGAGGGATAAAAAAAATCGCCTTTTCTCCTTGATCTTATAGTGAGGGGGAAAATTAATTTATCGGCATCAAAAATGGCAAGGTCTGACCGCTGTCTCGAATCATCCGGTAGAACCTGTGATTCCCGATTCTTAACTACGTAAGACCTAACCGAAATTCCTGCCTCCTTAAGAATAATCTCCCCTGGAACCTCAAGAGTACAGGTATTTAATTTAAGAGGTGGCTCTGACGTGAGAATAAGAGTTGCGTAGTCCTTGATCACCCTTATTTTTTTTGGTAGATACAGTCTGTCTCCTGGTTTCCCCTTCTTAATGAGTTCAATAATATCCTCAACATGGATGAAACCGATTCCCCGGAGATCCTTTGTTTCTTCTATTGCCCTTCTCAAAACCCTTCTCATCATTACCCTATCCATAATCTCAAAGGGGGCGAGGAATAATTCAATTTGATTATCTGCCTTCTTGCTTATAAGTTTCATCAATGTCTTTGCGACTATGATTTCAAAGTATCTCTCCTCTTCTCTGAAAATAGATGCTGTCTTAGAAAGTGTTTCTACAAGATTCGGATTTAATTCTTTGAGCATTGGTAGAATGGAAAGCCTCATTTTATTACGCAGATAATCTCCCTTAAGATTCGATGAATCGATGATAAAGTTTATGTTTCTCGCTCCGAGAAATCTCTCGATTTCGTCCCTTTCGACCTCGATTAATGGTCTTATGATTTTGCCCCGGACAGGAGGGATTCCAGAGAAACCTGTCGGGCCTGAGCCCCTGACAAGTCTCATTAACATAGTTTCTGCCTGATCATCCGCCGTATGACCCAAGGCTATTCTGTGCGCATTGATCTCAGAGGCTGTTTCCTCCAGAGTTCCATAACGCAGTTCCCTAGCTGCCTCTTGCCTGCCAATCCTCTCTTCTCTTGCAAAGGTTTTCACATTGATAGATTTTGTGACAAAAGGGATATTAAGATTTTCGCACAGACCTTTGCAAAAGGTGATCTCTTTACCGATTTCTTCTGGTCTCAATCCGTGGTCAACATATAAGGCATGTAATTCGAGATTAAGTTCTTTTCCGATCTCCTTGAGGACATGAAGAAGAGAAACTGAATCAGGTCCTCCCGAAAGTCCTATAAGAATTTTATGTCCTTCTGAGAACATGGAATACTTTTTGATTGTTGACGTTACTTTCCCAATAAAATCTTTCAGTAATGTCATATCTGATTCAGCCAGAAATTTTCTTGGCAAGATATATAAAATATTTTTATTATAAAAAAGTAATTTTATTGGGTTTTTAAATATAATTGAGAAATTTTATAATTATACCATGGATTTCAAAATGACTTTTGAATGCAAAAACATGGATCACTGCCCGATGTATACTTATCTAACTGGCTCAGTGAGAATTCTAAAGTTATGTCCCTTCGTAGAAGAATACTGCCGGAATCCGGAAAAATATAAGGAATGTGCAAGGTATAAGATTATAGTGGAAGGTGAAGTCCCTTCCGATAACCTGCTCCCGAACAGGGAAAGGCTGAAGGTTTAAGCATCTCTTTTCAACATTTCAAGATATTCTTCCCACTCAAGGGGAAGAAGATATCTTTTCTTATTATTGCATTCCTTGCATACAGGAACAACATTTCCCTTCGTTGACTTGCCTCCCCTTATAATAGGGATTATGTGGTCCAGAGTTAACTCTTTCGGCACCACTTTTCTTTTGCAATAGTAACAAAGACCTTCTGCGCACTTCCTCTTCCACCACTGGGATTTTCTTAGTTTTCGGGCATTTGTCCTTTCTCTTTTTATCTCTTGCTCAGTGACATAGGAAATGAAATAATTCACATTTTATTTTAACCTATTTTGCATTAACCTTCAAAATTACCCTACTATAAAAAATGGCGGAGAGGCAGGGATTCGAACCCTGGGTGGGTTACCCCACAACGGTTTTCGAGACCGCCCCATTCAACCACTCTGGCACCTCTCCGATAATAGTTAAAAGTTTCAAGTTCAGAATCAAAAGTCATCTTTTGGATTTAAAGAAACGTTGTAAAATTTCGGCGCACTCTTCTTCCAGAACGCCGGACACCACTTCAACCTGATGATTCAACCTTCTGTCCGAAAGTAGTTTATAAAGGCTATCCACTGCCCCGGCTTTTAAATCTTTACATCCATAGACAAGCCTGCTGAGCCTGGCATTTATCATTGCGCCAGCGCACATAATGCAGGGCTCTTTCGTCACATAAAGGGTAGTATTTGTTAGTCGCCAGTTACTAATTTTATTCGTTCCGGCTTTAAATGCGAGTATTTCCGCGTGTCCCGTCGGGTCTTTTGATTTTTCCCTACTATTATGTGCCTTTGCTATAACCTCATCATCTTTCACAAGGACTGCCCCCACAGGAACTTCTCCTTCAGCAAAAGCGAGACCAGCCTCTTCAAGTGCCAGCCTCATAAAATCATTGTCTCTATCTATAGTCGTCACTATTGTTGCTGATACTGTGTGCAAGGCCTTATTTTGTCTGTGGATGGACTATTATATCATTTCTCCGGTATCCCAACTGTCAGAGAGTATTTAAATAGTATTTAAATAGTTTGACAATGAATCTTTCTTTTGATAATCTCCAGATATGAAATCAGATAAACCTTTATTTGATTTATGCATGCTTTTTGAAGATCTGGTTTCTTCTTATGATCTTGATTCGACCCTGAATATTCTTGCAAAAAATATTGCGAAATTGATGAATGTAAAGGGCTGCATCATAAGGCTTCTTGACGAAAAGAACAAAACGCTCCAGACAGTTGCAGCCTATGGTATGTCCAGGTCTTATCTTGAAAAGGGACCGGTTTTTTTAGAAAAACATCCCGTTGATCAAAGGGTACTGGCCGGAGAATGTGTGAGCACAAAATGTATAACAGGAGAGCCAAATCTTCTCTATATTGATGAAATAAAAAGAGAAGGTATAAAGTCTGTTATGAGTTGTCCCCTGACCGTGTCTGAAAGGGCGATAGGCGTTATCAGGATTTATACTTCGGAGCCTCACGATTTCATGGAGGACGAGATTCAGAGGCTGAAGGTTCTTGCCTCTCTGGGAGGGATTCTCGTAGACAGGGCAAGGATCTGGCAGCAGATGCAGGCTCTTATTGAGATATCGCGATCGGTTAGCTCGACCCTCTCTCTGAATGAAGTACTCTCCAAGATTGTTGAAAATGCGGCGAAGGTCCTCGGTTTCAGGGGGGCATCAATCCGCTTACTCAATGAAGACAGAACATTCCTTGAGATAAAAGCTACATATGGTCTCAGTGAGGCATATTTAAAGAAAGGGCCTGTTGAGGTTGAAAAGAGTCCTCTTGACGGGGAGTGCCTGAAAGGTTCTGTAGTCGCTATACCCGATGTTTCCAGGGATGATAGATTGCAGTACCCCCAGGAGATAATTAAGGAAGGCATAGGTGCACTTCTTTCAGTTCCTTTAAGTGTGAAGGGAACGGTTATCGGAATTCTCAGGGTTTACACTTCAATTCCCTATTCTTTTAGTCCCTCGGAGATAAATTTCCTTTCAGCCCTGGCAAGTGATGGGGCTATAGCGATAGAGAATGCGCGCCTTTTCGAACATATCAAGACAGAATATGATGAACTGACGAGAGAAGTCTGGAAGTGGTATGACTGGGGAGCGCGGTTTCCAAGAATATAGCCTCCTGATCCCTAAAAAATCCTTCTTTAACTGGATAGATAATTTACGGTCAGCCTACAGGGTTTTAGGGCCTGTAAAGGTAAGAGACCAGGCAGTCTTCAAAGAGGTATCCTCATCGGCAGACCTGTTCATGGAATATCTGACTACGATGTTGTCACCTGGAAAGATATTCATTTACAAAGCGAGGGAAGATATTCTCAAATTCAGATGGGAAAGAACCTTATCAATAGAGGAGATTAAGCCTGAGATTGAAAAGCAGGTTATCGTGGGAATTCACCCCTGTGATACGAATGCTATCCTTTATCTCGATATACATTTCCAGCACGCCTTCGTTGATCCCTTTTACAAAGCAAGGCGAAACAATACCATTCTTATCGCCCTTAATTGTACGCAAGTTACGAAAGATTGTTTCTGTTCATCCGTGGGGACTGGCCCTTTTTTGAAGGCTAAATCAGGATATGACATGCTTTTGACAGATTTTGGAGAGGATTATCTGGTTGAGCTTAAAAGCCCAAGGATTTTTGAAATATTCAATCTCGAAGGCAAAAAAGCAGACGCTGATGTCTGGAGACTTAAATCTGAGAAAGAGGAAACCCTCATCGAAAGTTTCAAGAAATTTATTGATATAGAGGGGCTTGATGATCTTTATATGAGAAACCTTGATCATCCTGTTTGGGCAGATACCGCTGACAGGAGATGTCTTTCCTGTTCCAACTGTGTCATGGTCTGTCCTACATGTTTCTGCTACGATGTTGTCGAAGAGATGAGCGTTGATATTGAAAGTGGAAAGATGTTCAGGCAATTAGATGCATGCCAGGATCTTAAGTTTGCCGAGGTTTACGGTGGAAACTTCAGGCGCATAAGGGCATCGCGGCTGAGGCAGTTTCAGATGCATAATCTAGGCTACACAGCCCAATATGGTCTCCTAAAAACAGTTGGCTGTGGTCGATGTATAACGTGGTGTCCTACAAGGATAGACCTTACAGAGGTTGCGAAGGAGATTCAGAGGAGCCCGATCCGGTGAAAAACCCTCTGTTTCCCTTAAGAGCAGTCATTACAGATGTAAAATCGGAAACCGGGGACGTAAGGACTTACAGTATCCTGCTTGATAGTATTTCATATAGTCCGAAGCCGGGCCAGTTTAATATGGTCGGTTATCCCGGTGTAGGAGAAGCCCCCATCTCTTTGAGTTCTATTGTCTCTAAAGGAAAATTTCAGCATACCATTAAATCCGTTGGAAGGGTGACAGGTTTCATTGAAACATTAAAAGAGGGAGATGAGATATTTCTTAGAGGACCCTATGGTTCAAGCTGGCCCTTAGATGATGCCACTGGATGTGACGTCCTCTTGATAGCGGGAGGAGTTGGTCTTGCACCGTTGAGACCGGTAATACAGGTGATCCTCAGTAAATCAGGTTCTTTTGGAAGTGTTACCCTGCTTTATGGTGCCAGGAATCCTGAGGATATCCTCTTCAAGGATGAAATCAAAGTCTGGAAGAAGGATATCGCCGTGTTATTGACTGTCGATGAGGTTCTATCCACGACAAAATGGGATTATGATATCGGTCTTGTGACGGGGCTTCTGGATAAAGTTATATTTAGACCGGAGCAAACCTTTGCCTTTATCTGCGGGCCTGAAATCATGATGCGTTTTGCCTCAAGAGGCCTTTTCCTGAGAGGTTTTCTTCCTTCGAAGGTTTATGTATCCCTGGAAAGGAGGATGAAATGCGGCATAGCCCATTGTGGCCATTGCCAGCACGGAACCAAATTTGTTTGTAAGGACGGACCTGTCTTCCTATATAGAGATGTGAACAGATTTCCCGATGGGCTGCTTTAATATTTTCATTAATAGACTTTATGTTGGAGGAAGTTTTAATGGAGAAGAGGAAACCCCGATTAGGATTTTTTAAGTATTCCTGCTGTGCCGGTTGCGAGTTCCAGTTGATATACTTCCAGGAATATATTATTGAAAGTCTGAATAGCTTTGACTTCGTCTACTGTAAGATGATTTCAAGCGGGGGCATACCTGAAGGGCCCTTCGACGTCGCGCTAATTGAAGGCACAATAACGGAGTCCTGGCAGGTCGATGAATTGAAGAAAATCAGAGAAAGGAGCAAGATTCTCTTTTCCATAGGTTCATGTGCTGTAAACGGAGGAATTCCGGCGATCAAATCTACCCAGCCAGAGCTTGAGATAGAAAAAAGGGTGTATAGTGACCTATCAACGATTCATTCTATAAGGCCGAATACAATTCATTCCTATGTCGAAGTAGATGGCGATATAAAGGGCTGTCCACCCGGAGAAAGGGATCTTCGGGAAGCATTAATATCGGTTCTATCCGGGAAAAAACCTGATTTTCTTGAATATAGTGTTTGCATCGAATGTAAATTGAAAGGAAACATATGTGTCCTTGTTGCCTATAATATGCCCTGCATGGGTCCGGTGACAAATGCCGGTTGTGGCGCCCTCTGCCCCTCAAACAATAGAGCCTGCTATTCTTGCTGGGGACCGATGAAGCAGGCTAATGCCCTTGCACTGGCGAGAAAATTTGAGATGATGGGATTATCTCCGGAGGATATAGTCAGGAGGTTTACTCTCTTCGGTTCTGTGACGACTGAGTTCAGAAAGGTGGCAGAGATTTATGAGAGTTAATATCGATTATATTTCAAGGGTAGAGGGGGAAGGATCCGTGAAGCTGGAGATCAGTGAGGGGAAACTGAAAAACCTGAAGTTGAATATCTGGGAACCGCCGAGATTCTTCGAGGGGTTTCTCTGTAAGAGAAGTTATGCTGAAGTTCCTGATATAGTTGCAAGAATCTGCGGGATATGTCCTGTGTCGCATATGACAACATCCATAAGGGCTTTGGAAAAAGCGCTGGGGTTCACGCCGTCTACGGAAATTACTAATATCCGGCATATTATGGCCTTAAGCCAGATTGTTGCCAGTCATCTCGTCCATCTTTATATGTTTGCCTTACCCGATTATCACAAACTCACTTCAATAACTGATATGTTTCCAGGATTTCAACCAGAGCTAAAAAGGTTAAATAGAATGAAGGAGGTGATAAATAATCTAACTGCCTTATTTGGAGGCAGACCCCTTCATCCCGTTGTAATGGTTGTCGGTGGCTTTACCAATTTGCCTTCAAGAGATATGGTGAGGAAGATGATAAAAGACCTGGAGGACTTAAAGGATGATGCGATGAAAACACTCAGGATGATCTCGAGCCTTCCTTTCCCCGATTTGACATCTACTGCAGAATATGTGGTGATCCGCAACCCCTCAGATTATGCGATAAACGAAGGTTTTATGGTGTCAAACAACAGGATTAATGATATAGAAGATGATTATTCCATCATTTTTGTGGAGAAAGAAGTGCCTTATTCGAACGCAAAGAAGACAATCATAAAAGACAGGGGGCCTCTTATGGTTGGCGCACTGGCAAGAGTAAACCTTAACTTTGACATGCTCCATGAAGATGCTAAAAAAACAGCAAGGGAGGTGGGATTCAGTCCCCCTGATTACAATCCCTTTCATAACATCCTTGCACAGGCCATAGAAATAGTTCATGGGATAAGCAGGTGTATAGAGCTCCTTGATTGCCTGACCTTAAAAAAGGATGAAATTGAGATTAAGGTGAGAGAAGGTGAGGGTCTTGCCGTGACAGAAGCACCGAGAGGGCTCCTCTTCCATTCCTATAAATTAAACAGAAGGGGTACTGTTGAAAAGGC
The DNA here is from genome assembly GCA_040753575.1 of Nitrospirota bacterium. Taxonomy (GTDB): domain Bacteria; phylum Nitrospirota; class Thermodesulfovibrionia; order Thermodesulfovibrionales; family SM23-35; genus JBFMEC01. Next base: position 20,966 of record JBFMEC010000024.1, read on the forward strand.
AAACATAGTCACTCCGACGGCCCATAATTTTTGGAGTCTCGAAGAGAATTTAAAAAAACTTGTCGAACAGCATATTGATGAGAAAAAGGAAGAGATAGTGCTGAAATGTGAGATGCTTGTCAGGGCCTATGACCCCTGTTTTTCATGTTCCGTCCATTAAAATTGAAGAAACGAGTATATCTAATTTTTTATTCTCTTATCATTCCTCTACTTTGTTATAGTCAAGCCATGAGTGGTAATTTTAAGAAGGGGAAAGAGACGGTGATAGTAGAATTGATTAACGAAGCAAGAACAAAAGGTGTTCAATGCGGGAATAGATACTTTGAAGTAACTCAGCCTATCATGTGGAATGATAAACTCGGTCAGGTGTCATTGAATCATGCAATAGACATGGCTAAAAAAGACTTTCTATCTCATAGAGGTTCGGATGGAAGTACGGTTAAAGACAGACTGTCAAGGGTTGGCTATAGATGGACAACTTATGGAGAAAATGTTAGTCGAGGATATCAGTCCCCTGGGGAAGTAGTTAAAGTATGGCTGAAGAGCAAAGATCATTGTAAAAACATGATGAATCCGAATTTTAAGGAAGCTGGTTCTGCCTATGCAAAAGGCTCACGTGAAATTTACTGGACTTTAATATTGGCTTCTCCGGACAACTAATTTTTTGCTTTCATAACTTTTCTCCTTTGACTCAATCTTGACGGGGAAGCATCTAAAATTTAGGCTTATAATGTTTTGGACACTACCACGTGATGGATTAAGCTTGACCTATTAATTTTAATATGTGATAATATTAACGAAGTTTCGGAGTTTTTGTTGTATGTACCGCAAAGACAGAGACTTTGCGGTTTTTTTATGACGGGTTCCGTAATCTTCAAATTTCTAAGAAGGAGGTGTTGTTGTGCCAAAAGGTAAGGTTAAATGGTTCAATGAATCCAAGGGTTTCGGATTCATTACCAGAGAAGATGGCGGAGATGTCTTTGTTCATTTTACTGCTATTCAAGACAATGGTTTTAAGACTCTGTCGGAAGGTCAGGAAGTGAGTTTTGATGTCGTCGATGGACCAAAGGGCCAAAAGGCAACAAACGTTGTAAAAATCTAAGCCCCTAAAAGCAGGTCCTGATTCATCAGGACCTGCTATCAGAATTCCCACCAGATTCTTTAGAATTCAAAATTTTATATTCTGGCGCGCCCAGGAGGATTTGAACCCCCGACCTGCGGATTCGTAGTCCGACGCTCTATCCATCTGAGCTATGGGCGCACAAGGGTT
>JBFMEC010000025.1:0-20607 GCA_040753575.1 Nitrospirota bacterium
GCTAATGACTCTGGAGGAAAGTTTTTTTTGGTTCCTCAGCGCGAGGTGTCTCTTTGCCAGGTAACCCAGATAATAGAGTCTTTCAAAAATCGTCATCTCTTTGGGTGGCTTTCCTTACCTATCCATGATTTTAAGGGATTTTTGACATCCTGTAAAGTTCTGTCAGGATTGGAAGAGACAGGTACCTCTCGTTTTTTGTTATTGAATCATCGATCTATGTAGGAACAATTTTGTCCGGGAGATTACATTTTTGTTGACAAAGGGATCATTTATCTTTATTATATAATTATACGGCAAACGGTTACCGTTTGTCGTTGGGATTGGGATATTTAATTGAGATTCTAAATTGAACAGATGTGTAGATTAGCCGCAATAACATCGAAGGAATATTTCTCACCCATTGAGAATATCCTTGCCCTTGAGACAATGAAGGAGGGTCATGACGGTTCCGGTCTTGGCCTTGTACTCAAAGATCTGGGAGGTGAATTTGAGGAGCTCAAGGGTTATCCGATCCTTTCGGGGATATGCTCCAAGAAGGGGGTAGAGATATTAAATGACTATATGGACAAGGCTGGCTTTAAGCTTAAAGAGATCTGGGCTCCAAAGATAAAAAGGGTGAAGGGGATAATGCCCCGGGATCATTATTTTGCAAGGGTCTATGACTATCCAAAATCTTTTAAGAATAAATCACAGAAGGAAAAGGAAGATCTCTTGATGAGTGTACGCCTTGCACTGAGAAAGATCGGTGAGCCCGATGAATCGATATTCATTTTTTCATTCTATCCTGATGTTATTACCCTTAAAGAGGTTGGAGACCCCCTTCAACTGGCCGAATTTTTTGGTCTCGACAGAAACAGCATAAAGGCAAAAATCGTATTTGCCCAGGGCAGGCAAAACACAAATTACACCATCTATCTTTATGCCTGTCACCCTTTCTTCATTCAGGGATTTTGCTCCATGACAAATGGAGAGAATACGGCCTTTGTTCCTATAAGGGAGTTTTTGATGAGCCGTGGATTTCCCGGTTATATAGGTTACAACAGTGATAGCGAGGTTTTCACCCATATACTCCATTACACGGTGAGGCAACTGGGCTTTCCTCTCACCTACTATAAGGATGTGATTACACCACTGAAGCCATCGGAGATTGAGGCGAGAAAAGACGGAGAAGCCTTGGAACTTGTCAGACATTCCCTAAGACCACTATGCATAGACGGACCTAATGTTGTCATCGGATTCACTCCCGAGGGAACATGTTTTATGGTGCACGACTCAAAAAAACTGAGGCCCGGCGTAGTTGGTGGCATTAAGGGCAAGTACGCATTGATGTCTGAAGAATGCGGACTTGACAGGGCCATTCCGGAAAGGAACAGGTCGGAAGATGTATTTCCAATGAAATACGATATGGTAATAGTAAAACCCCGTGCAGAGGAGGTTACAGTATGGAATCAGCTTATAGATTAGACTGTAACCATAAACTCTCACTAAGGGAATTTCCTTATATCATCCGCTGGAGGGATGACAGATGCAAGAGGTGCGGAAGATGCACTGCCGTGTGTCCGGTTAAAGCTATCGAACCATCTGTTAAATTGCAGAGAGTTATCCAGTCAGAGGGGCCCGTACCAGCACCTGTGGCAGTGAGGAAAATCGTCCATGTTGTGCAGCAGGTGACGGATATGGAAAGATATTGCACCGGTTGTGGAACCTGTACACTTGTTTGTCCCAATGAAGCCATAGAGCCTGAATATAATCCTCAAAATAAGCTTCTCCATTACAAAAACAAAGGTGGAGAGGGATATAAGAGGGGAGGCAGAAGGAATGATCCATCGATATCAACCCTCGATAGATTAAAATTCACGAGAATTTCAATGCTCACTGATCCTGCTCTCGACGCAGGAAGGCATGAATTTCATGTGAGAACACTTTTAGGCCGAATATTGCCCCCCGATGAGCTACCTTTGAAATTAGTTGATGGCAAACTGATTGTTGATAGAAATAATAGCAGGTTCATTCCACCAGTTCGTGAGGTCTTTCCGATAATAATCGGCAGTATGTCCGTTGGGGCACTATCACCTCCCATGTGGGAAGGACTTGCTATGGGCGTTTCCTACCTTAATGAGGTGGAAGGCCTTCCAGTTGTGATGTGCACAGGAGAAGGAGGTGTGCCACCAAGGCTCTTAAAGTCAAAGTACCTGAAATATTTCATAATCCAGATAGCCTCAGGATATTTCGGATGGGATGAGATCATACACGCCTTACCTTATATGGTTGAAGATCCTGCTGCCATCGAAATCAAGTACGGTCAGGGTGCAAAACCCGGTGACGGTGGCCTGTTGATGGCACAAAAGGTTCTTAGACTCATAGCCAGCATTCGCGGTATACCTCAGTTTGTTGACCTTGCGTCACCTCCTACACATCAGACAAAGTATTCGATAGAGGAGGCAGTGGCAAAGATGATTCAGTCCATGTCAATGGCATGGGGCTTTAGAGTACCTGTCTATCCAAAGATTTCTGGGACGAAGACAGCAAGGGCAGTCTTAAATAACCTGGCAAGAAACCCCTATGCGGCTGCCTTGTCAATCGACGGTGAAGATGGCGGCACGGGTGCGGCATACAATGTCTCGATGGATAAGATGGGGCACCCTATAGCATCGAACATAAGGGAATGTTATCTCGACCTTGTGAAGCAGGGTAAACAGAATGAGCTTCCCCTAATTGCGGCCGGTGGTATTGCTAAAAAAGGAAATCTGGCTGCCAATGCGGCAGCCCTTATAATGCTTGGAGCTTCGGCTGTCTCTATTGGCAAATATATAATGCAGGCAGCGGCAGATTGTTTTGGTGATGAATATAATCGGTGCAATCTCTGCAATACGGGAAAATGTCCAAGAGGTATAACAACACAGGATCCAAAACTTTATAGGAGACTCGATTCTGATAAGGTCGCTGAACGGGTGGTGGAAATCTTTAAATCAGCAAATGTGGAGTTAAAAAAGATATTTGCACCCATGGGTCGGAGTACAGAACTGCCGATTGGAATGTCTGACGGCTTGAGCATTGATGACAAGGCCATGGCAGACAGATTAGAGATCAGCTATGCGTGCTAAGAAAAGTCCAGTCACTCATCGCCAAAAACATAATATCGTGACTATATCTGGCAACATTAGTGGTAAAAGAGTTCCTTCCCGGATACTTGAGGAACAGATACAGCAGGCTGTTCAGGATGGTGCAAGAGAGCTCCTGATAATTGCTGATGGTCAACATGGTATCGGAGGTAGAATCTGGCCCCGGGGTGAAATTGTACAGATTATTGTTGAAGGCCCTGTAGGTCAGAGACTTGGGAGCATGGGCATGTTCGGCACGGAAATTGTCGTAAAAGGAACTGCCTCTGATGATGTAGGCTGGCTCAACTGCGGTGCGAAGATTACCGTTCTGGGTGATGTGACCAACGGTGCCTTTAATGCCGCTGCCCAGGGGATTCTTTATGTGCAAGGCAGCGGCGGAGCACGATGCGATACGATGACCAAGCATAATCCCAGGTTCGATCCTCCTCAATCATGGTATTTCAGGGATGTGGGCGACTCCTTCGCAGAGTTCAAGGCCGGTGGCATCGCTGTCGTCTGCGGCGTGAATCCGAGAAATCCGGATAATATTTTAGGTTACCGTCCCTGTGTTGGCATGGTGGGCGGAATAATATATTTCCGAGGTCCTATTCAGGGTTATAGTGAAAGAGACGTAAAGCTCCTCAACCTTACACCTCAGGATTGGGAATGGCTCAGGACTAATTTGAAAGCTTTCCTTAAGGCTATTGATAGAATTTCATACTATGATGAACTTATAAGTTTAAGGGATGAGTGGAAAAAGTTGGTCGCCTATACACCTCATGAAAAGAGAACCCGCAGATGGTTTAAGATCTCCGCATCCGATTTCAGGAAAAACGTATGGGAAAAGGAAGTAGGACAGGGCGGTATATTTGCCGAATATATGGATCATGACCTCACATTATTGCCTTATATAACGACTGGCAAAGATAGACGGAACAAACCGGTCTGGGCAAATGAAAAATACTCACCACCCTGTGAATATGCATGCCCCACACATATTCCATCTCACAAAAGGGCTGCACTTATAAGGCAAGGAAAACTCCATGAGGCCCTTGAACTTGTCCTACAATACAGTCCACTGCCCGCCACGGTATGTGGACAGATCTGTCCAAATCTCTGCATGCAGAGCTGCACAAGGGGCGGACTTGACAGGCCCCTCAGTATAGACAAACTGGGAAGCCTCTCCATCGACATGCCGGCACCGAAGAGGGATGAGCCAACAGGCCACAAAATAGCCGTCATCGGTGGAGGTCCGGCTGGGCTGAGTGTTGCCTGGCAACTCGCTCTGAAGGGTCATAATATCGATCTTTACGAGGCAGAGGACAAATTGGGCGGAAAGATTGAACTTTGCATTCCAAGAGAGCGTCTGCCCCATGAGATTCTCGAAAAAGAGCTTTCGAGATTCAGGGAAATAGGAATCAATATTTATCTAAAGGTAAAGGTTAACCAGAAAAAATTTGAAGAGCTCTATAAGAATTATGAAATTGTTGTAGTGGCCTGTGGTGCTCACAGACCTAAGACATTTACATTTCCTGGTTCTCAGCATGTAGTGGCTTCCATTGATTTTTTGAAAGGAATTAATATTGGAGACCTCCCCGACCTGAATGGAAAGAAGATTGTCGTCATAGGAGCCGGTAATGTTGGTATGGATGTTGCCCTGCAGGCATATAACTGTGGTGCCGGGTCAGTTATGGCTGTAGACATTCAGAAGCCGGCAGCCTTCGGGAAAGAGGTGGAGATGGCGATTTCGCGAGGTACCAAGGTTCTCTGGCCGAAATTCGTTGAGAGATATAATAAAAAGGAGAAGAAGATATTTTTTACCGATGGCACATCACTCGATGCAGACCTCGTGATCATTTCTATCGGCGAAATACCGATACTGGACTTCCTTCCACCGGATATTCACACTGAGAAAGGCTGGATAGTGGTAAATGATATTGGACAGACATCGGATGTTAAGGTCTTTGCTATAGGTGATGCCACAAGACCCGGACTTGTGACACATGCAATTGGTCAGGGGAGGATCACAGCAGAGACGATTCATTATCAGTTGATGCATGCACCGCGCTGGCCTGAGATAAAACAAGTGATACCTTACGAAAGGATAAGGACGGAGTATTACGATCTCTGCAGAGGTGAGTTTACTCCCGAAAAAGAATCGGAAAAATGCCTGTCTTGTGCGACCTGTCGTGACTGCCATATGTGCGAAGCAACCTGTTACTGGGGCGCCATTGGCAGAATTGAACATAAAGATGGTTCCTATGAGTATGTCGTTGATGAAGAGAAATGTATAGGCTGCGGCTTTTGCGCTGGCATCTGTCCCTGTGGCGTCTGGGAAATGGTGGAGAACATATAATTATGTCGCAATCACTTGTTAGAGAAAATCGAATCCTTTCTGCCCTGCTCGAGGTAAGTAGGGTTCTGAACTCCTCCTTCGAACTCGGAAAGAACCTTTCCCGTACCATGCATGTCCTTGGCGAATTCCTTGAGATGGAAAGGGGGTCTGTTTTTCTTCTTGATCAAAATACCAAGGAGCTGAGGATCGTTGCTGCCCATGGTCTGACAAAGGAACAGATCGAGAGAGGTAGATACAGGATTGGCGAGGGAATAGTCGGAAGGGTCTTGGCTAAAGGCTCGACAATGGTTATAGCCAATGTGGGGGAAGAACCATTGTTTCTTAATAAGACAGGTGCGCGGATTGGAAAGAATGGAATTTCCTTTCTCTGCGTTCCCATTAAGTTTAAGGGCGAATCTATTGGTGTCTTGAGCGCTGACAGGATTTTTAAAGACAGGGCTGTAACTGTTGATGAAGATATAAGGGTTCTGGAAATAGTCGCATCCATAATCGCCCAGTATGTAATTCTCTGGAAACATTACAAGGAATCAGAGATCGAGAGGGAGAACCTTAAACTTCAGCTCAGAGGTAAATACAGCCTTCCGAACATTATTGGAAGTTCCGATAAGATGCGGGAGGTTTTTGAGGCTGTTCATCGCGTGGCTAACTCCAGGGCAACTGTAATCTTATACGGAGAGAGCGGAACCGGGAAGGAACTGATAGCAAAGGCAATACATTACATGGGTTCGAGGTCAAAAAATCCCTTCGTCAAATTTAATTGTGCCTCCATACCAGAGGGATTACTCGAATCGGAACTTTTCGGCCATGAGAAAGGGGCCTTTACTGGTGCCATCTCTGCAAGAAAAGGCAGATTCGAAATAGCATGCGGAGGCACAATCCTTCTTGACGAAATAGGAGATCTTCCGATAAATTTACAACCAAAGATATTGCGCGTACTTCAGGAAAAGGAGTTTGAGCGTGTTGGGGGAGAAAAGACGATAAAGGTTGATGTCAGGCTTGTAGCCGCAACGAGCAGGAATCTTGAATCGCTTGTTTCACAGAGTAAGTTTAGAGAAGATCTATACTACAGGCTTAATGTAGTACCCCTATCCTTGCCGGCATTGAGAGAAAGAAAGGAAGATATACCCCTTTTGATAGAGCATTTTCTAAGGCGTTTCAACGAAGAGAATAATAAAAATTTATCCTTATCAACTGATTCACTGCGGATTTTGGTGAATTATAACTGGCCAGGGAACGTTAGGGAGCTCGAGAATACTATAGAAAGGCTCGTTGTAATGTCTGGAAATAATACCATTGAACCTGCAGATCTTCCGATGAATCTTAGATTGGGGATTCCAAAGGAACCTCTCCAGAGGGAATCTTTGAAGGCGGGAATTGAGGATATAGAGAAGTCGAGTATACTCGATGCCCTTGAGAGAACAGGCTGGGTTCAGGGAAGGGCTGCAAGAATGCTGGGACTTACACCAAGGCAGATAGGGTATAAGATGAAGAAATACGGAATATCAGCACCAACCGTTTAAAAAAGTTGCATATCAGAAGAATCCTTGCATGACATAAAAGTGGCGTAGTTAATATAATATCCAATGCTTATCCTCGGAATAGATACATCCTGTGATGACACCTCAGCCGCCATCGTCGAAAAAGGCACAAAGATAATATCAAACATCATTTCTAACCAGACGGAGATACATAAGAAATACGGCGGCATTGTGCCTGAGCTTGCCTCCCGCCGGCATATCGAGATGATATGGCCCGGTGTTGATGAGGCATTAAGGAGCGCAAACACCGGGCTTGAAGATCTATCCGGCCTTGCCGTATGCCATGGACCAGGGTTGATAGGTTCTCTCCTCGTAGGCTGCTCCTTTGCAAAGGCGATATGCTACGCAAAGGGAATCCCTCTTATCGCAGTGAATCATCTCGAAGGTCACATATTCTCTTCATTCCTTGAGGAAGCGAGACCATCTTTTCCATTTCTTGCGCTCATCGTTTCAGGAGGCCATACGTGCCTTTACAGAGTTGATGGCTTTCAAAAATACAGAGAATTGGGTAGGACAAGGGATGATGCAGCTGGCGAGGCCTTTGATAAGGTTGCAAAGCTTCTCGACCTCGGATATCCCGGCGGACCTGCAATCGAAAAAATAGCCAAAGAAGGGAATCCGGAGGCCATAGATTTTCCGAGGGCCTACCTGCCGGACTCTTTTGATTTCAGTTTTAGCGGTCTTAAAACAGCGGTACTGAATTTCTTGAAAAAGGAAGTAAGAAGCCAGAAACCAAAAAAGAAAATCAACGTGACACTGCTTGCTGATATTGTGTCATCCTTTCAGGTCTCCGTAATTGATGTCCTTGTCAGGAAGACAGAATGGGCGATCAAGAAGGAAGGCCTCAGGAGGGTTGTAATAACGGGTGGTGTTGCTGCAAATAGTGAATTGAGAAAAAGGATGGAACGGATGGGAGAGGAGAAGGCAGTAGAAATTTTTATTCCTTCTTCATCATTGTGTACCGATAATGCAGCTATGATTGCGGCTGCCGGATATCATCATCTTCAGGCGGGAGATATTGCGGGACTTGATCTGAATCCCAGGGCCTATTTACCTCTTTAAGCTTTTCTCCAGTTTTGCCATGGCTATCTCCAGAGCTACCTCCCGGGGGTTGCACTTGCGCTTCAGGCTCTCCTTTAAAATCATCTTTACATTATGGGTGATCTTTTTTTCTACCAGTTCAAACATCCTTTTAGGGTTATAACCTCTATATTCTGCATAGGAAGAAATTACACCACCGGAATTAACTACAAAATCAGGCATAACCACAATTCCCATCTTGAAAAGTTCCTCTTCTATTTCCTCTCGCATCGGAATATTCGCAGCCTCCACAATAATCTTTGCCTTGATTGAGTCTTTATTTTTATCATTAATTACATCCGTCACTGATGCGGGGATCAAGATATCAACGGGCAGCCCAAAAATCTCATCATGTTCTAAGCTCTTCGCTCCTTTATAGGAAATCACAGATTTACCCTTTTCTCTTATTTCCTTTAGCTCATCCTCGTCCAATCCTTCTTCGTCATAGATTGCACCTTTTATATCTGACACGGCCACAATGTTTGCTCCTAAATTTTTAAGATATCTGAAAACAAAACTTCCCACATTGCCAAATCCCTCAATCGCCACTTTAGCCGTTTTAATATCAATTCCTAAATTTTCCGCCAGAACTTTTGTGGCCTGAGCAACTCCAAAACCGGTACTGCCGAATTCATGGGGAATACCGCATTTTTCTATATTTTCCCTGAAAATCCTGGTACACAGATCGATAGGCTTTCCTGTTGCACTCCTCCAGTTGCCTGTGGCCTCCACGAACCATTCCATCTCTTTCTCCCCGGTATTAACGTCAGGACCGGCAATATATTTTTTTGGAGTAAAAATCTTTATCGCCCTTGCAAAACTCTGAACTATCTCCTTCTTATTTCTACCTTTTTCCGGGTTGTATTTGATACCTGACTTTGCTCCGCCAAAGGGAATCTCCGCCAGGGCGTTCTTCCAGGTCATCGTCCTTGCCAACCTGAATACTTCCTCTTCCGTCACATCCGGTGTCATCCTGAGTCCGCCCTTTCCAGGACCCAATGCGGTGTTATCAATGACAAGAATTCCTTCCATTCCGATCTTAGGATCATAGACCTTTACAATGCACTCGGGACCCCATTTGTCGGGAACAATTCTCTGATTCATCTCAGGACCTCTTTACTCATTTTATCCCTTTTTCCAGGTTTGACCTTTTTCTCAGGATAGCTAAGCCTGTAAGGGCTATCAAAAATAGAATGAAACTGATTCCCTGAGACAAGGAGATGTTGTATATTAAAAGGCCTCTATCTACATCACCCCTGAAGAATTCAACTAAAAACCTCAGGACAGAATAAAGAAGTAAATAGGTCATAAAAAGCTGACCATTAAAGGATTTATATTTCCTCAAGACTATAAGTACAAAAAAATTCAAAAATTCCCCTGCAGACTCGTAAAGTTGAGTTGGATGCAGTCGAACATTTATCGGAGCGAGACACTGAGGGTCAGTAAATGTGACAGCCCAGGGGAGCCATTCGGCAGGTTTTCCATAACAGCAACCTGCAAAAAAGCAGCCAATCCTTCCAATGGCGTGGCCTATGGCAAGGGAAGGAGCAAAGATATCTGCCATACTCCAGATACCAAGACTATTTTTTCTTATATACCAGATTGCTACTGGAACAGCCAGCAAGACACCACCATAGAACACGAGACCTCCTTCCCATACCTTGAGCATATCGAGAGGATTTTTAAGATAGTGACCGGCGTTTATTGCAACGAACAATAGCCTTGATCCGAGGAGAGCAGAAAAAAGTGTATAGAACCCTAGATCTATTATCTTATTTGATGGAATACCCTCCTTCCTTGCCTGTCTTAAGGCAAGCCCCAGGCCAAGTATAAACCCTGCTGCAAGAAAGACACCGTAGGTGTGTATAGTCAAAGGCCCGAATTTGAAAACTACGGGATGCATCAATCTCCTATAGAGTCAGTCAACCTCTTAACCTGCTGCGAAACACGGGACTTATTAATACAATTACAATACCGATCGTAAGAGATGAATCGGCCACATTAAAGGCTGGCCAGTGAAAAGTGCCTACAGAAAAATCGATGAAATCTATAACCTTTCCGCAAAGTATCCTGTCTATGAGGTTCCCGATGGCACCGCCCAGAACAAGGGAAAGCCCGAAATGACTATATCTGTAACTAAATAGGAGCCAGATCATGAAAACAATAGCAATCGATGATACTATTATAAAGAAATTATTTCCAAAACTTTTAAACATTCCGAAGGCGGCGCCTGTGTTTCTCACGTTGACCAGATGTAGAAAAGAGAAGATCTCTATCCTATCGAGAGGATCAAGATAGTAGTTAACAAAGTACTTCGTTAACTGATCAAGAAAAACTACCGATAAAGCAACAATCGAGATATATAAAGATTTTTTCATCCCAGTTTTATTATCTGACGTTTCTAAAAGGGTTCGGGGACTCCAGGATTCAAGGATTCGAGTCCGAAAGCTTGACCCCTGGACTCCCTGAATCCTGCTCCAAAATCACCTTATAGCATCCCTCGCATATCTCGGGTGCTTCGGGGAAGGTACCTACACTCTCACGCCAGTTCCAGCATCTCTGACATTTTCTGCCCGGGGCCCTTTCTATCTTAATCTCAAGTCCTTCTATCTCTGCACTACTGTAGTAGAGATCCGGCTTTTTTTCCGTAATCTCTACTGAAGAGACTATAAAAAATATCGGTAAGAAATCCCTGTATTTCGAAAAGAGATTCTTATACTTCTCAGGAAGGTAAAAGACTACCTTTGCCTCCAGGGAATTCCCTATAAACCTCTCTGCCCTCTTTATCTCTAGTGCCTTATTGACCTCGTTCCTCACAGCAAACAAATCATTCCATCTTTCTTCCAGTTCTTTATCATAAGACTTTTCATCGAACTCCGGAAATGAGGCAAGGAAGACACTTTCTTCAGAGAAAGAAGGAATATATCTCCAGATCTCTTCAGCTGTAAAGGAGAGTATTGGTGCCATTAATCGCGTCATGGTAGAAAGAATCTGATAAATAACCCACTGAGCCGCACGCCTCTCCACAGAATCTGCCCCGGATGTATAGAGTCTGTCTTTAAGTACATCAAGATAGAATGAACTCATGTCAACGACACAGAAATTATATAAAGCATGGAAGACCTCGTGAAAGTCAATTCTTTCATAAGACAGGACAATCTTTTTTGTAAGAGTCTGTAATCTGCCCATGGCCCACCTATCTATCTCAAGTAGGTCTTTGCTGTAATCCTTGAAATCAAAATCATAGATATTTCCAAGTAGAAACCTGCAGGTATTCCTGATTTTTCTGTACGCCTCAGTGAGCCTATCAAGAATCTCCTCAGAGATCCTCACATCCTCCCTGTAATCTTCTGCGGAAACCCAGAGCCTGAGGATTTCGGCACCATTCTCTTTTATGACTTCCTGAGGTGCCACAACATTGCCAAGGGACTTCGACATCTTTTTGCCCTGCCCATCCACAACAAAACCGTGCGTGAGAACCGTTTCATAAGGAGCCCTTCCCTTTGTAGCTACAGAGGCGAGAAGTGAACTCTGAAACCATCCTCTGTGTTGATCACTCCCTTCAAGGTACATAGTGGCAGGCCAGGAAAGTCTCTCGTCAGCCTCCATAACGGCTGCATGGCTGACTCCCGAATCGAACCAGACATCCATTATGTCCATCTCCTTTGAAAAAGAAAGACTTCCACATTTTCTGCATTTGTATCCAGGAGGTAAAAAATCCTTAGCATTTTTCACAAACCATATATCAGCACCATGGGCCTCAACCAATCCCTCTATTCCTGAAAGGACAACCGGATCTGTCACAAATTCCTGGCAACTATCGCATTTAAGGAGGGTAATGGGAACTCCCCATGCCCTCTGCCTCGATATACACCAGTCCGGCCTGTTCAGGACCATTCCGTAAATTCTATCTCTCCCCCATTTAGGAATCCAGGTGACACTTTCTATCTCTGAAAGAGATTTTACCCTGAGATTATTCTTCTCCATTGAAATAAACCACTGTTCGGTTGCCCTGAAGATAACGGGTTTTTTGCATCTCCAACAATGAGGATAGGAATGTATCACCTTTTCTTCTTTTAAAAGAACTCCCCTATCCTTAAGAATCTTTATAATTTCTTCATTTGCCTTGAATACAAGTTTTCCCTGAAAAGGCAGAGATTCTTCGGCCCCTGTAAACTTGAATCTCCCTTGATCATCAACGGGAGCATAAATATCAAGACCATATTTCAAACCGATCTCGTAATCATCTTCCCCGTGACCCGGTGCGATATGGACAATACCCGTACCCTCTCCAGCGGTAACAAAATCTCCGGGTATCACCCTTGATCTCCTCTCCAGAAAGGGATGTTCTGCCTCCATATCCTCAAGTTCTTTTCCTCGAACAGTGAGAATCACTTCACCATCAATATGCAATTTCTCTCTCAGACTATCGAGAAGCTTCTCGGCAACGATGTAAACCTCTTCTCCTTTTTCCACCGCAACATATTCAAAGTCAGGATGGACTGCCAGGGCGAGATTTGCGGGCAAAGTCCAGGGTGTGGTCGTCCATATGAGGAAGAAAACCTTCTTTTCACCGAGAACAGAGAATTTTTCTTTTAATTTTGAATCCTTAATCCTGAACCTTACATATATGGAAGGTGATTCCTTGTCAGCATACTCAACCTCAGCCTCCGCAAGGGCCGTAATACACGAAGGGCACCAGTGCACAGGCTTCTTACCTTTATATATATATCCCAGTTCGACAAATTTATTGAACTCCCTTACTATCGCTGCTTCATACTGATAGGACATAGTTAGATAGGGATTCTGCCAGTCCCCGAAAACGCCGAGCCTTTTGAATTCATCTCTCTGGATGTCAACAAATCTGGCCGCATACTCTTTACAGAGTCTTCTCTTCTGCAAGATATCAACCTTGTTTTTCTTCTCACCAAGATTTTTGTCAACCTGAAGTTCTATGGGAAGACCATGGCAATCCCATCCCGGCACAAAGGGCGAGTAGAAACCCTTCATTGATTTATACTTCACAATTATGTCTTTAAGGATTTTATTTAGGGCATGACCTATATGGATAGGGCCATTTGCATAAGGAGGACCATCATGTAATATATGGTGTTCATTATTTTTATTTTTCTCCTGGATCTTTCTATATATCCCTTTCTCTTCCCAGAAGCTTATCATTGCGGGCTCCCTCTGGGTAAGGTTAGCCTTCATGGGGAAGTCTGTTCTCGGCAGATTGAGTGTATCTTTGTAGTCTTTTATCATGAATTTTTGCCGGGATTCCTATCTTTCCTCGGCTTTTTCTTTTCTCTGGGCTTCCTTTTCTGCGATTATCTTCTGAGCTATATGGCTCGGTACTTCTTCATAATGGGAAAATTCCATCGAATAGAGCCCTCTTCCTGAAGTGAGGCTATGCAACTGATTTGCATAGGTAAGCATCTCAGCCATGGGTACAAGAGAAGTTATCTTTTGATTACCTCCAGCCTGCGGTTCGACTCCCTGAACTCTGCCCCTCTTTGAATTCAGATCTCCTATCACCGCACCGAGGGAATCATCGGGAGTTATTACTTCGACCTTCATTATGGGTTCAAGCAAGACAGGCTTCGCATCAAGGACAGCCCTTTTCAAGGCCATAGAGCCCGCTATTTTGAAAGCCATTTCCGAGGAATCTACCGTATGATAGGAGCCATCATAGAGAGTCACCTTTACATCGGTTAAGGAATAGCCGGCAATTACCCCTTCCCGCATTGTTTCCAGTATTCCCTTCTCAACGGCCGGTCTATACTGCTGGGGTATTACACCACCCACAATCTTATCAATAAACTCATATCCGCCACCTCTGGGCAGAGGCTGTATTTCTATCCAGCAGTCGCCATACTGGCCACGACCTCCTGACTGTTTTTTGTATTTGCCCTGAGCCCTCGCCGTAGCCTTGATCGTCTCTCTATAAGGTACCTTTGGGGTTTTCATAAGAACCTCCACCCCGAACTTCCTCTTGAGCCTCTCAATTGTAACCTCCAGGTGAACCTGTCCCATACCGGAAAGAAGCATCTCCTTTGTCTCGTCATCTCTTTGAAATCTTATTGTTGGATCTTCTTCGAGTATTCTATGGAGACTTGTACTTACCTTTTCCTCGTCACCTTTACTTTTAGGTGCTATTGCATAAGAAATTATGGGGTCAGCAAATTTTACCTTTTCGAAAACGATCGGATGGCTCTCATCAGAGAAAGTATCATCCGTATATGTTTCCTTAAGCTTTGCCACAACGCCTATCTCACCCGGTCCTATCGCCTGTGCCGGTATCTGCTTTTTGCCCATGAGATAAAAGACCTGACCAACCCTCTCCTTTGCACCTGTCGTGGTATTCAGGATAGTGGAGTCAGCCCTGAGTGTACCGGAATAGACCCTGAAGAGAGATAACCTTCCTGCATAAGGGTCTGCTATGGTCTTAAACACATACACTGAAAGGGGTTCTTTATTAGATGGCTTTCTCTCGACCTCTGTTCCATCCTTGGGGTTTTTCCCTATTATGGGCGAGATGCGGGCCATTTCTTCTGGCGATGGAAGACATAGAATTACGGCATCAAGAAGTTGGGGAATCGCTATATTCCTACCCGCAGAGCCGCAAGTAACGGGTATGAATCTTTTGGTTAAAGAACCCTCTTTTATACCTTTAATGATCTCCTCTTCCGTGAGATCTCCTCCTTCAAGATATCTTTCCAGCAAAGTGTCATCTGACTCGGCGATCTTTTCGACGAGCCTCTTTCTGTATTCGTCGACTTCATGAAGGATATCAGAGGGTATTTCTGATTCTTCTGCCCTTCCGTTATTGAATTTATAGGCCTTCTTTTTTATAAGGTCAACAATTCCCGTGAAGCTGCTTCCAGAACCGATCGGAATCTGAAGGGGTATTGCCTCTGTTTCAAAAGACTTTTCCAGTTCTCCCACGGCCATTAAGAAATTCGCATTATCCTTGTCCATTTTGTTAACGAAGACGATTCTGGGCAATTCAAATTCATTCGCGTACCTCCATACCTTTTCCGTTTCTGCCTTTACGCCGGAGATTGCACTGACAATGACAATTGCTCCATCAACTGCCTTTAGACAACCTCTGGCATCCTCGATGAAGTTGATGAACCCAGGGGTATCTATTATGTTAATCCTGTAATTATTCCAGTCACAGAACGCAAGGGACGAGGTGATCGTTATCTTCCGGGTAATCTCTTCGGGTTCATAATCAGTTGTTGTATTCCCGTCCTCTACATTGCCCATTCTGTCAATTGAGCCAGAATCAAAAAGCATAGCCTCAACAAGTGTAGTCTTGCCAGCACCTCCATGGGCTATCACCGCAACATTACGAATCTTGTCTACTTCAATGTTCGCCATAAATCCCCCTCTATTGATTAATTGAATCCAAAGTTCTAAGCACTAAATCCTAAATAAGTCGTAATATTGTTTAGGATTTAGGACTTTAGCCTTTAAGGATTCCACTCACTCAGTATTTCCTCAATTACTGGTTTCAACTCCACCTTTTTTTCTACCTTCCTGCTCCAGAGTTTTATAGCCACAAAAGAAATGGCAAAGGCACAAAATCCAAATATGGCGGAGATAATATCTGGATCTGACTCGAAATAGGAACTAAAAAATTCTTTTCCCAGGACCGCGCCTGTCACAAGGGCAACCGCAGGAATTCCATATACAATTAGGGAACCCTTCAGGTATGTGTACGGCTTCATTACTACCCTTACCCTCTGCCCCACCTGCGCCTTAATGAGATTTAATGCCTCTATCTCCATAGATTGCTCAGAGGGCTTACAGGTGCCTGCAGTACAACCTTCACAGACACTTTTCTTTGGCACGCTGACCATGGCAGTCATGCCTTCTATACTTTTAATGACGCCAATTTCTTCCATAGTAATTTTCCTTTAAATTTTAACATATCGGTTTTGAAATGTCCTGAATTGTGGCGGGAAGAGATGATCCAAAACTCAGAATATATGACTGTCTGTTATTCTTTGAGAAGCTTATATTCTATGCTATCAACGAGTGCCTGGTAGGATGCCTCGATAATATTCTCCGAAACTCCCACAGTACCCCACCTCTTATCGTCATCACCGGACTCAATAAGCACCCTCACTTTTGCAGCAGTCCCCTTTCCAGCCTCAAGGACCCTAACTTTGTAATCATGCAGTTTCACATCACTGAGCTGTGGATAATACCTTATAAGTGCTTTTCTAAGGGCGTTGTCAAGGGCATTTACAGGTCCATTCCCAATTGCTGCTGTATGCTCTAAATAACCGTTTGGCATTCTGAGCATTATTGTTGCTTCAACAGGAACGCCATACTGTTTTTCCTCTTCCACTATTACCCTGAACCCGATGAGGTCAAAGAATTTCCTGTGGAGTCCAAGTGCCTTCTTAAAAAGAAGTTCAAAGGACGCCTCTGCCCCCTCAAACTGAAATCCCTGATGTTCAAGAGACTTTAATTCATTAAGTATATCCTGCACCTGGGGAGAGTCAGGATCAAGATGGATTCCGAATTCCTCTGCCTTTCTCAATATATTGCTCTTGCCAGCGAGGTCCGATATCAGGACCCTCTGGGAGTTACCAACAAGCTCTGGTCTTATATGTTCGTATGTCTCTGGCTTTCTCCTCACTGCACTCACATGGATGCCAGCCTTATGTGCAAAGGCACTATCTCCAACGAAGGGTTGTCTCTTAAAATGTCTCAGATTAGCAATTTCGTTAACAAACCTGGATACTTCTCGCAGCCTCTTCAACTGCTCGGCACTGATACAGCTCATACCGAGTTTAATCTGGAGGTTGGGAATTACAGAGCAAAGATTTGCATTGCCACATCTTTCCCCAAGACCATTAATCGTCCCCTGAACCTGTAAGGCACCACTTTCAACGGCAATTATGGAATTTGCCACAGCACAGTCAGAATCGTTATGTGCGTGGATTCCCAGGGGGGCATGAACGCTCTTAATTACTTCACTCATGATATTTCTAACTTCGTGAGGAAGTGTCCCTCCATTGGTATCGCAGAGCACAAGGCAGTCTGCACCCGTATCCTCTGCTGCAAGAAGACACTTTATGGCAAATTCGGGATTATCCTTATAACCGTCGAAGAAATGTTCAGCATCAAAAAAAATCTTTCCGGCATTCTTCTTAAGATAAGAGATCGAATCACGTATGATATCAAGGTTTTCATCAAGTGATATCTTCAATGCCTCCCTCACATGAAAATCCCATGTTTTTCCGACGACGGTAATAATCTTTGCCCTTGAATCGAGGAGTGCCTTTATAGTTTTATCTTCTTCGACTTTGTGTCCCGGCCTGTGGGTGCTCCCGAAGGCAACAATTTTCGAACCCTCGAGTTTGAGCTTTATAACCCTTTTAAAATATTCACTATCTTTTGGGTTAGCGCCGGGCCAGCCTCCCTCTATGTAATGCACACCCAGTTCATCGAGCTTCTCTGTAATCCTTAATTTATCCTCCACAGAGAAGGCGATATCTTCGGTCTGGGCACCGTCTCTCAGCGTTGTATCATAGATTTCTACCTGTCGCATTACTGGAATAATTTTTCTCCGAGCCTAAATTCATCATGAAGGACCCTCACCGCAAGCTCGGTATATTTCGCTTCAATAACACAGGAAACCTTAATCTCCGATGTGCTGATCATCAAGATGTTTATACCGTGTTCTGCAAGTGTCTTGAACATCCTCGCTGCAACACCTGAATGGGTTCTCATGCCAACACCCACGATGGAGACCTTTGCTATATCCTCTCTAAGATCAACTCCCTTTGCGCCAAGCCCTGCAGCAATTCCTTCCGTGATCCTGAAGGCCTTCTGGCTATCCGTCTTCGGGACAGTGAAGGATATGTCCGTTGCCTTACCATCACCACTTATGTTCTGTACAATCATGTCAACGACTATATTTGCATCGGAAATTGCATTGAAAAGCTTCGCGGCAATCCCTGGCCTATCATAGACTGACATTACTGTTATCTTCGCCTGATTCTTGTCATAGGCAACGCCTGAGACCACAACCTTTTCCATTTCCTTGTCCTCCTTAACAACGAGTGTACCAGGATTTTTATTGAAGCTTGACCTCACCACAACGGGAATCTCATATTTCATTGCGAACTCAACAGACCTTGTCTGAAGCACTTTCGCACCCAGGCTCGCAAGTTCAAGCATTTCTTCATGGGAAATCTTATCAAGCTTACGCGAGTCGGGGACAATATTGGGATCTGCAGTATAAACACCATCGACATCTGTATATATCTCGCAGAGGTCTGCTCTAAGTGCCGCAGCGACGGCAACTGCCGTAAGGTCAGAACCACCCCTGCCGAGTGTTGTAACATCATCGGACGTCTCTGTTATGCCCTGAAAACCTGCAATCACAGGTATTGTTCCCTCTGACAGGGCCCTCGTTACCCGTTCTCCCTTTATTCTTTCTATCCTTGCCTTTGTATGTACTTCATCCGTTATGATTCCAACCTGCCTGCCTGTAAAGGACTTTGCTTCAAAGCCGAGCCTATTTATGGCAATCGCTAAAAGTGCAGCGCTTATACGCTCTCCCGATGATAAAAGAAGGTCCATTTCGCGTTCATCAGGATTAGGAGACAGCTGATTTGCAAGTCCTATAAGCTTATCCGTCTCTCCTGACATTGCAGAAACGATTACAACAACGTCATTGCCCTGTTTCTTGCTTTCAACTACGCGTTCCGCCACGACATTTATTCTCTCTAAGTTCCCGATAGAAGTGCCACCATATTTCTGAACAATGAGCATTTACTCTACCTCCTGAACATCTGTAATATAACATGTAAAAAAGTCAATCTCAAACCCCTTCTTGCTTGCTATCCATCTACTGGCCTTAATCAATCATAACCTTTACTCCAGTATTCAGAATTTTATCCATGAGTCTCCGGCTATCTATAAAAAGATATTTAATTTCCTCTTAAAATACATCCGCTGAAGACTCAAAACAGGTAATGGTAAATAGGACAGTTCTATTAAGATAATGTAGCGCCAATTATGCCTTATGTCATGCCGGACTTGATCCATCCCTTCTGGATTTCATCTTTGCAGGAAGCTCCATTGAGAAAAAACACCGGTAAGAAAATTCCTTGACAATACACATGCTTTAATCAATAATCACACCATAAACCTCGTCTAATTTTATTTTCTCCTCCCTTGATGGGAGGGGTAAGGGGGAGGGTGAATGGTGGGGTAATAACAGTCAGCAAACCCAGCACTAACTTGATAGTGCTGGGTATTTGAAGGAGCAAGAGCAGATAGATATATATCCACAAGGACCTGTTGAAAAGATTTTAGAGCACGCCTGTGAAAGGGCTAACATAAAAAAGGATATTTCAGTGCACACCTTAAGACATAGTTTTGCCACGCATTTATTGGAAGGCGGAACCGATTTGAGATACATCAGGAATTGTTAGGCCACGCCAGCAGTAAAACGACAGAGATATATACCCACGTCAGTACTCGGAGTTCAGGCAAGATAAGAAGTCCGTTGGACAATCTTAATTTTGAGGGAGGTGAGAGCGATAAAGAGTGAAACGAAGACTGTGCATGCAGCCAGAATTGGAATAAACGCACCGTGGTGCAACTATCACCACAATTTTGGGATAAAAGTTGCACCTGAGTGCAATTGTGAACGAGTTATCTAAAATGCGTGCCGATTTATGATATATTTAGATAGATGATACCAAGAGTTTACATAGACACTTCGGTAATTGGTGGTTATCTTGACGATGAATTTGCTGTATGGTCAAAATTGCTTTTTGATGAATTCCGTTCCGGGATAAAGATCGCAGTAGTATCTGACCTTACCCTTCGAGAACTTGAAGATGCACCTAAAGAAGTTGGACAGATTCTATCAGACTTGCCACCTGAATTCATAGAATATGTCTTTCTTAACAATGAGGCTATAACACTCGCAGATACTTATATTGCACAGGGTGTAGTGAACGAAAAGCATCTTATTGATGCCCAGCATATTGCAATCGCCACAATAGAACGTGTTGATGTTTTGGTTAGCTGGAATTTCAAACAAATTGTAAATCTTGACCGTATCAGAAAGTTCAACGCGGTAAACCTTATGCTTGGGTATCATCTTTTGGAAATAAGGAGTCCATTGGAGGTGTTATATGGAAAAGAAAATTGATGCAGTGAAATTAATGCGGGAGATAAGAACAAAACTTGCTGAAAAGTATCAAAAGTCTCTTGATGAGGAATTGAAGGAGTTGAAAGAGAAATTCGGCCATTTGAAAAAGAAAAAGGTCGGCACGCACTTCAGATAACAGCAGGCTAAAAGGAAACGGATTGATTGGCAAATGCTTCGCACTTCTTTTAGCCTGCAATCGATAGCCGCTCATTGCAGGCAAAAGGAGGTAAGGAATTAAATGCAAAAAATAATTATCAAAAAAGATTTATTTTGTCTCCCTTGGACACAAACAATTCTTGGAACCCATTTTGAAGGGAGAATAAATTTCATGGCTCTTTGATA
>JBFMEC010000026.1:0-20575 GCA_040753575.1 Nitrospirota bacterium
GCTTTTTTGACCTCTTCAGGCGCCTTTATATCTTTCCTCGTTTCTTCAGCCGGTTGAACCTTTTCGGCAACGGGCTTTTTAATAACCGCCTGCTCCTTCTTACAGCCTGTGAAGGGTAAGAACAATGAGATAATGATCAGAATTAAGACCAGATTTAAAATTTTATTTTCCCTTCTCATGATGGTTTTCCAGCTCCTTCTTTATCCTTTTGCCCGATCTCTTCTTCGGGGATCGCAGAAAAAGTTGTGGCAATAAACGATACCTTAAGTAGGGCGTTTTCCTTCTCCGGTTTGGGCTCACCAAGTTTTATATCTGAAATGTTCACTATCCTGTTCAGCTTTGTGAGGCTGCTGAAAAAATAACCGAGGTTGTGGTAGCTACCTTCGAGTTCGACTGTTACCGGAATCTCATAGACTATCCCGCTAACATGGATCCTTTTCTGCTCAGGTTTCCATAGTAAAACATGGAGTCCTGACTTGATGGCGAGGTCTGAAACCTGCCTTAGTAGTGTAGAAACCTCTTTTTCTTCAGGTAATTGTTCTCTTAGTTCCACAAGCCTGTTTCTAAGTCTTTCATTTTCGGAGATCAGTTCCGGGAGTTTTCCCGCCTTCGCCTCACTCTTAGCTATCTCGTTTTCCTGTATTGATATCTTATTTTCAATAGCCTTTATCTCTTTATTCTTGGGCAGAATCACCAGGATTATGACTATTATTGCGATAATGAGTGCGGGAAGAAGAGAGAGTATATTTTTTACATAGGGGGGTAAATTCTTAAAATCAATTTTTAAAGCCATATCAGACCTTAAGTTTAAAAGTTAGTTTGAACATGTAAAGCGGCACATTTTCTATGGTCGTACTCTTGGATTCCTGCAGGTAAACCTCTGTGAACATCTGTGAATTCTTAATATTGTCCACATATGAAACAATCTCTGAGTTTGTAAAGGCATAGCCATCTATATTTATGTTATCTCCTGAAAAAGCCATCGCACTGAGCCATACACCTTTCGGAAGGAGCCCACTTATTCCGTCCAGGATCTTCACCGGAATGCTCTGGTTCTTTCTGAGCTGTTCGATAATCTCATTCTTCTGCTGGATGGAATTGTTAAGTCTCTCAAAGTTTTCGACGGCCTTAATCTTTTCCTTAAGCTCTTCTATCTTTTTCTCGTTAGCCAGGAGTTGTTCCTTTTTCGTCGATAGCCGGTGATTAAAAAAGATCACAAGATAGACCATTACAATTATCGTTATAATGGTTGCAATAAGAAGTGTGGGAACAAAGGTCGGTAAGGGCTTGGGTTTCCTTTTTCTCTTTACAGGTAAAAGGTTTACCTTTATCATCTGTCACCTGGCTTCCTGAGGGCTAATCCTGCCGAAACAGCAGCCACGGGAGCCATTTCTTCTATATAGGTAACATCGAACTTCTTAGGTATTTTAATGTTCTTAAAAGGCTGCATGACTTTAGTCTCTATTCCAACCTTTTCTGAAAGAAGTTTTGGAAAGTCTCTTATTAGAGCACAGCCACCGCTTAATATCACCTCATTGATGTCCTCATGTAACGTCGTACTCCTGAAGTATTCGAAAGAACGATTAACCTCTGAGGTAATCTCTTCCGAGGCCGACTGTATTATGGAAAGGGCTTCTTCCTGCGAGGCATTTTCGACCGGTTCACCTTTCTTGAGCCTTTCGGCATTTTCATAGGTAAGACTGAATTCTCTTTGAAGGGCCTCGGTATGTAAATTACTGCCAATAGCGCTGTCTCTTGTAAATACGGAGATACCTCCTTTAAGGATATTCATGTTTATGGTACTTGCACCGATGTTAACAAGGGCAATATTCTTGTCCGGCTCAATCTCATAATTGACTTCATAAATATTCTCGAGCGCAAAGGAATTAACATCAACAATTATCGGATTAAAACCGGCCTCTTTAACCACAGAAACATAGTCATTTATCACTTCTTTTTTTACAGCCACAAGTATGACATCCATCTGACCTGGTTCTTCTTTGGGTCCAAGGATTTGAAAATCCAGGTTCACATCTTCAATATTGAATGGTACATATTGCTCAGCCTCAAACTTTATTGATTCCTGTAACTCCTCCTCTGACATCTCGGGCAGCGTAATTCTTTTAATGATTACTGAAGAGTGGCCAGCAATACTAATAGTGGCATCCTTTGTTTTTATCTTTGCTTTTCTTATCAGTTCTTTCAGAGAGTCTGCTAAACGAGGGGAATCAATTATTGAACCATCAACAATAAGTTCCGGGGGAAGGGGTAACATATCAAATAATTCAAGTTCATAAGCGCCTTCCGCTCCCTTGAGTTGTACTATCTTAAGATAACTTGAACCTATGTCTAAACCAATAGTGTCCTTCCTCCCAAAAAACATAGCTTATAGAATACCAAATAAGAGTCTAATGTCAAGCATTTTTTAAAATTAACCAGCACAAAATATTAATATAAATTTAAGAGATTTATTCAGTGTTAACTGTGATTGAAGTCACATGAAAGAATTCCGGTAGAGAGTTTGGAGAGGATGTCCTGTTAAAGGCTAAGATTTATGAGAATTGCTAAAAAGTCTTTCTATCTTTATCCTGTCATACTCGACCCGGCCCACGCCGAATAAAATATTTTTTGGGTCTTTAAGTCTCACAAAATTATTTATATATTTTTTATCGAGATTGATAATGATGGGCGCACCGTTTCTTGCCTTATCATAAGAATTCGCATCGAGGATGATCTCCTTCAGATATGAAAGTGCTAAGTCCACCGAAGACCATGAATCTTTTTTATTCTCCACTTCCTCTATTGAAGCTGAATCTTCAATCCGGAATTTGCCCACCCCTGTCCTTTCCAGGGAGACCATATGAGCACCAACACCCAGGGCGTTACCGATATCATTACATAGGGCTCTAATGTACGTCCCCTTCGAACAGGATATTTTCAGATCCAGATAGGGTTGATCATATCCAAGGAAGTCAATTCCATAGATACTTACTGTCCTTTCAGGTATCTCTATCTCCAGACCTCTTCTTGCAAATTTATAAAGAGGCTTCCCTCCCATTTTTATTGCAGAATACATTGGCGGCCTTTGTTTTATGCTGCCAACAAAGTTCTTAAGTACTTCAGATATGTGTGATCCCTCTATGGAATGATAGTCGTGCTCTTCAAGTATTTTGCCTGTCAGATCATATGTGTCCGTTCTCTGGCCGAGCCTCAGTCGCACCATATATTCCTTATCCAGGTCCGAAAGGAATCTTGTTATCTTCGTTGCCTCATTCAGACAGACAATTAGAACTCCTGTTGCGATAGGGTCGAGAGTTCCAGCATGTCCAGCCTTCTTTGCATGAAAAATTTTTTTAACCCCTGTTACGGCTTCCTGAGAAGAAATATTTTTTGGTTTGTTGAAATTTATAACAATATCCATAAAATTCATATCCATGAATCGTCATTGCCCGACTTGATCGGGCAACCCAAGACAAAGAATTAACCTTAGCCTCAACCTGTTAGTTCTATTTAGGATTCAGGTTTTTGAACTTTGCTACTGATAGCCTTCAGGAGTGTTTCCTTCGCAAATTCCAGGCTGCCTTTTACATTGTAGCCTGCAGCATTTTTATGTCCCCCACCGTCAAA
Source organism: Nitrospirota bacterium (assembly GCA_040753575.1). Classification (GTDB taxonomy): domain Bacteria; phylum Nitrospirota; class Thermodesulfovibrionia; order Thermodesulfovibrionales; family SM23-35; genus JBFMEC01. Next base: position 3,628 of record JBFMEC010000026.1, read on the forward strand.
GATCGAGGCAATCTTTGCTACATTCATCTCTCCCTTTGAACGAAGGCTAACCTTCCATTGATTATCGGCAGTTTCCATGAAGAAGACCGATACCTTTATATCCTTCATAATCCGCGGAAAATTGGAGAAATTCTCTGTGTCTTCCGGATCCGCACCTGCCTTTTTGCACATATCTCTCGTAACGAAGGTCATGGCAAGGCCATTTCTAATTTCCAGGGTATTTAATGCCCTTATGAGCAACGTGAATCTTTCCTTGGACCATGTCTCATAAAGATTATTAGAAATGTATGCTGGGTCTGCACCCGCTTCTACAAGTTCAGCGCCTACTCTCAAAACCTCTGAAGTAGTGTTGCTGTATCTGAACGTTCCTGTATCAACACAAATGGCAGAATAGAGATTTAACGCAATCTCCTTTGTTATCTTTATTCCCAACTCCTTTAGCAGGTAAAAGATCATCAACCCTGTCGCAGCTGCTTGCGGGACTATCCATCTGATATCTCCAAAATCCCTCACAGTCTCATGATGATCGATAACGGCGGAATTTTTGAAGAGATAATTATCCAGGCCTGCTCTGTCAAGACTGTTGCAATCTAAAAGAATAAGCGGAAATTCAGATGTTTTGATTGATGAGATTGAGCTCCTGAATTTTTGATGTCCCGGCAGAAAATCATAGAATCCAGGTATGGGGTCTTTATCATAGAGGACAGTCTCTTTCCCCATAGATTCAAGTGCCATAGAAAGAGAGATGGCAGAACCAACTGCATCTGCTTCCGGATTAACGTGTGTTGCTATAAAGAACTTATCTTCTTCCCCTAAAAATGAAAGTAACCTATGTGGAACCTTCACCCTTACCTTCAATCTGTTTCAAGAGCTTCTCGATCCTGCTTCCATACTCGATGGATGTGTCGAGCTTGAATTCAATTGTTGGTATAGATTTCATCCGGAGCCTTTTTGATAATTCAGAACGAATAAAGCTTTTTGCGGAATTCAATATTTCAAGAGTGGTCTTTTTATCCTCATCTTTGAGGATGCTTACATAAACCTTTGCGATCTTAATATCATCAGTAACATCAACCCCTGTAATCGTTAAGAAACCAATTCGAGGATCCTTGAGTCTGCGAATGACTATATCCGATATCTCTTTCCTCAAAAGATCACTGACCCTCTGGGAACGTTTGTAGGGAAGCATCTGTTACTCCATAAATTCCAAATCCCAATATCTAAATCCTGAACAATTTTACTGAATAAAATCCTGATATAAAAGTAATTTCAAATATCAAAATCCGAATGTCAAAATTAAAATCTTAACCTTTGGGCTTTGTCCTTTGACATTTGAGCTTTCTAAAGGAGATCTTGTTTAGAATTTCGAATTTAAAGTTAATTTTAAAGTTTTGCGGCTACCTTTTCGATGGCATAGTTTTCGAGAATATCTCCAACCTTTATATCGTTGAAATTCTCTATCATGATGCCGCATTCGTATCCAGCCGGCACCTCTCTCACATCTTCTTTGAACCTCTTAAGGGAAGCGATCTTGCCATCATATATAACGATGTTATCTCTCACAACTCTAATACCGTCACTTGAGCGAACTATAGATCCATCAAGAACATAACACCCCGCAACTGTGCCGAGCCGTGATATGTGAAATAACTGCCTCACCTCTGCCCTTCCAAGGGTCTTCTCCTTTATTGCTGGTTCAAGAAGACCCTCCAGGGCCTTCTTAACATCCTCGATAGCTTCATATATAACATTATAAAGCCTTATATCAACGCCCTCTTTTTCTGCAGTCTGGAAAGCTTTAGGCTCAGGTCTCACATTAAAGCCTATGACAATTGCGTTCGAGGCTGCGGCAAGCATAACATCAGATTCATTAATGCCACCAACGGAAGAATGAATTACTTTGACTTTAACTTGAGGATGTACGATATTTTCAAGGGCATCCCTCATGGCCTCAACAGACCCCTGAACATCACCCTTTATTATAATATTGAGTTCCCTTACCTCACCCTCTTTTATTTTTGCATATAGTTCGTCGAGGGTTAGTTTCTTCATCCTCTGAATATCGGCAATTCTCTGCTTCTGCTGCCTTGCAAGGGCTATCTGCCTTGCCCTTTTCTCGTCTTCAACACCGGTAAAAATATCTCCCGCCGACGGGACTTCCTGGAACCCGATTACCTCAACGGGTGTGGAAGGGCCTGTTTCCGTTATTCTTCTCCCACTGTCATCTATCAAGGCCCTCACCCTCCCCGCATGAGCACCCGCAATAAAGACATCGCCAATCCTTAGAGTCCCTGATTGGACAAGGACTGTCGCCACAGGACCTCTTCCCCTATCAAGCTTAGCCTCTATAATGATCCCCTTTGCCCTTCTTTCAGAGTTTGCCTTTAATTCCATCACCTCTGCCTGTAAGAGTATCATCTCAAGGAGGTTTTCTATGCCTATGCGTTTCTTGGCAGAGACCTCAACAAAGATATTCTGTCCTCCCCATTCCTCCGGGATTATGCTGTGCTCGGCAAGTTCATTCCTTACCTTTGAAGGGTTTGCTTCAGGCTTATCAATCTTATTTATCGCCACAACAATAGGCACATTTGCAGCCTTTGCGTGATTAATGGCCTCAATAGTCTGGGGCATAACGCCATCATCCGCAGCAACGACAAGAACAACAATGTCAGTAACTTTAGCACCCCTTGCCCTCATCGAGGTGAATGCCTCATGACCAGGCGTATCGAGGAAAACAATATCCTTGCCCTTAAGGTTAACCTTATAAGCACCTATGTGCTGGGTAATTCCGCCAGCCTCTGTCTCTGTAATCTTGGTCTCCCTTATTGCGTCCAGGAGTGAAGTCTTTCCATGATCAACATGTCCCATTATTGTTATAACAGGAGGTCGCGGCAGCAGTTTAGCCAGATCCTCCGGAGCCTCTTCAACAACGATATCATCTTCCACTGGTGCAGGTTCAAGCTTTACACCAAAACCTTCTGCAACCAGAAGGGCTGCATCCGAATCAACAGGCTGATTTATCGTAGGCATATACCCCAATTCCATAAACTTTTTTATAACATCAGAAAGTTTTACACTTATAAGCTCTGAAAATTCTTTTACCGTAGTACCTTCCCGAAGCTTCAAGGTCTTTTTCCTTGGTACCACGAGTTGAATCTGTGGTTTCTTCTCCTCTTTCTGCAAGGGTCTGATCTTTTCAGCCCTCTTGATTGGTCTCTGCTCGTGCCATCTTTTCGGCTCTATCTTTCTGATCGTCTGGAGTGCCCTCTGCATTCCCGGTCTCGCTCTGAATTTTTCAATCTTCTCAGTTTCAATCTCCCTTTTAAATCTGTCGGGAAGTTTTATTTCTTCCTCTTCCCCCGGTATCTGTCCTTCCGGTTTCCCTATTTTTGGTAATACCCCGTACTCCCTTTCCTCCATAGGCTTTTCAGGTTTCACGATCTCCTCAGGTACCTTCTCAACAGGTGCTTCGGACTTTACGGCAGCAGGCTCTTTCTCAATAACAGCTTCCACTGGTTCAGTGCCCCCTTTCAGCAAAGCATCTTCTATTGTCCTGGCAAGTTCCGGTTCAATACTGGAAGAATGTGTCTTCCCCTCTATGCCAAGTTTTTCAAGTTCGCCAAGCACTATCCTGCTTGTGACCCCCAATTTTTTAGCTAGTTCGTAAATCCTTACCTTTGGCATCTATGATAACCTCTATTCTTACACGCAATTCCTATATTTCTTGTAAGTTTATTTTTTAAAATGTTATCATAAAAAACTTCTTAAATGCAATCAGCGGAGGAGGAGAAAGAAAATGGCAACGTGCGCTATATGTAATAAACATAGGATAATTGGAAATAATGTGAGTCATGCCAATAACAGGACAAAAAGATTAATCATGCCTAATCTACAGAGAATACGCATAGCCACTGACAAAGGTGTCAGAAGGGTCTATGTTTGCACCAGATGTCTGAGGTCCGGAAAAGTTAAGAAAGTAATTTAGTGAAGAAAGTAGATTCCCTGCTTATCCCTATCATCAGGAACCTCGGAATTAATGAAGGCTTAAGACTGGCGGAGATTAAAAAGAACTGGTATGAATTATTTAATGAACCACTTTCTTCCCATATTTCGCCACTCAAACTTTCCCAAGGCAAGATTCTTCTTCAGGTTGATTCACCCGTCTGGCTCCAGGAATTAAACTTTTACGAGGAGGAGCTAATAAAAAAGTTAAGCCCTCATGGTGTCAAGGCTGTACGATTCAGACTTGGCAGAGTTCCAACAAAGGCAAGAGGGAAGCTCAAAGGTCAGTACCACACAAAGTCAATAGTCAAATCTCTTACGAAGGAAGAATTAACCTTTATAGAAGATAGGGTATCCCGGATAAAAGATCCCGATCTGAGGGTTAGGATTAAAAGGGCGATGGAAAAATCCATCCAACATGAAACCCCCAAAATTCCAAGCACTAAATTCTAAATAAAGAAAGATTCTGGACAAGCCAGAATGACACACTAACCCCTGATTTAATCAGGGGCTGTAGCAAGACTACAGGGAATATCACATTCAAAAAGTTTTAGGCATTAGGATTTTGAATTTGTTTAGGGTCTGGGATTTTGAGATTTGGGCTTCAGATTTTTATGCTGATTCTGCCTGCCTTTCATAAATGACTTTGGGCTTTTCATTTTTCAGAATAGTCTCTTCGCCTATCAAACATTCTTTGATACCCTTCTGGGAAGGTACATCGTACATTACATCAAGCATTATCCCCTCCAGTATGGCCCTTAGCCCTCGAGCACCGGTCTTCCGCTTAATAGCTTTCTTTGCGATTGCTGCCAGAGATCCATCGGTAAATCTCAGCCTGACATTGTCAAAGGAGAGAAGCCTCTGATACTGCTTTATCAAGGCGTTCTTAGGTTCTGTAAGTATCTTTATCAAGGCAGACTCGTCTAACTCATCAAGGGTTGCAACGACAGGTAGCCTCCCAACAAATTCTGGTATCAATCCGTACTTAATAAGATCCTCAGGTTCCACGAGACTGAGTATCTCACCTATTCTTCTCTCTTTGCTGGTGGCAATATGGGAAACAAAGCCCATTGTTCTCTGTCCAATCCTCTGCTCTATCATGGCATCAAGGCCGATAAAAGCACCACCACATATAAAGAGGATATTTGTCGTATCAACCTGTATAAATTCCTGCTGAGGATGTTTTCTCCCGCCCTGGGGTGGAATATTGGCAATGGTTCCTTCAATGATCTTAAGAAGTGCCTGTTGAACTCCTTCCCCCGAGACATCTCTGGTTATCGAGGGGTTTTCTGTTTTTCTGCTTATATTGTCAATCTCGTCAATATAGACAATCCCCCTCTGTGCCCTTTCGACATCATAATCCGCTGCCTGAAGCAACTTGAGAATTATATTTTCGACGTCTTCACCAACATAGCCCGCCTCTGTTAGCGTCGTTGCGTCGGCCATGGCGAAAGGCACATCAAGCATCTTTGCCAATGTCTGGGCAAAGAGGGTCTTGCCCGTGCCCGTGGGACCTATAAGGAGTATGCTGCTTTTCTGCAGTTCTATATCTGATTCGCCCGGACTATAGATCCGCTTGTACTGATTATATACGGCAACGGAGAGAATCTTCTTCGCCCTCTCCTGTCCCACGACGTATTCGCTAAGAAACTGATGAATCTCCTTCGGTGTTGGAAGCTCTGGAAATTGAGAACCCTCTTCCTCTTCTTCCAGTGAGTCCGCTATTATTTCATTGCATAGTTCAACACACTCGTTACATATGTAAACGGTAGGGCCGGCGATCAACTTTTTTACTTCATCATGTCCCTTTCCGCAGAATGAGCACTTAGGAGAATTTTCATCTTTTCTGGCCATAGATCCTCCACAAAAAAGTCATCTTTACTTATTCTTATTCTTAATACTACGGATCACTTCATCAACGATCCCGTATTCTTTTGCCTCTTCCCCTGACATAAAGAAGTCCCTTTCTGTATCAGCCTGTATCTTTTCAAGGGCCTGACCCGTATGTACAGCAAGTATGCTGTTAAGCGTATCCTTCATTTTAAGTATCTCCCTTGCATGGATTTCTATATCAGTGGCCTGCCCGTGAAACCCGCCCATGGGCTGATGTAACATTATCCTTGAATGGGGAAGAGCAAACCTCTTACCCCTTGTACCTGCTGCCAGCAGAAGGGCTCCCATGCTGGCTGCCTGGCCAATACAATAAGTTGCGATGCTCGGTTTCACGTACTGCATTGTATCATATATCGCAAGACCGGAAGATACTATCCCACCAGGGGTATTGACATACAGATGGATATCCTTGTCAGGATCTTCCGTCTGCAAAAACAGGAGCTGCGCTATGACTGTGTTTGCAACATGGTCATCTATTACAGTACCGATAAAGATGATCCTGTCCTTCAGGAGCCTTGAATAGATGTCATAGGCTCTCTCTGAACGTCCTGTCTGCTCTATAACAATGGGGATAATACTCATTTGTTCTCTTTACTCTCTCCTTTCTCAATAACCGCCTTTGATAAAAGCAAGTCCAAAACCTTATCTTCATAGATCGAACGCCTCAGACCCTCCAGAGATCCGTCCTTTGATATATAAAGGTTCATTACAGCCTCCGGTCTGGCCGAGAGCTTATTCGCCATAAAAAGGATTTTATCCTTTACTTCGTTATCCGTGACCATAACCCCCTCTTTTTTGCCGATCACATCAATTAATAATGATGCTTTCACTTTCTTCAATGCCTTAAGTCTGAGTTCATCCTCCGGGTCTTCCCCTTCCTTTCTTTCTTGACCCGAACTGGACATGCTCGATTCCAACCTGAGGGATTCGATCTCATTCCTTAAAGGGGTCTCTGGCACCTCGAAATCGTGAGATTCCACAATCTTATTCATAATTTCAGCCTTCTGAAGCATCTTGATTCGTTCTTTTTGGGCCTCATATATTTTTTCCTTTAATTTTTCCTTCAATTCAGCAAGGTTTCCGAATCCCAGATCCTTTGCAAATTCATCATCCTCTGATGGAAGAACCTTTCTCTTTATTTCCTTTATCATCATTTTAACGTTAATCGTCTTTCCAATAAGTTCCTTCTCTTTAACACTCTCGTCAAAGGTGGTGGTAAATTCCACTAAATCGCCTTTCTTCTTGCCAAGGGTTTTTCCCATTATATCCCTCGGCAGTATCTCGTTACCCCTCTGAGATAAAATTTCCTTAGCTGCAGGGATACTTTTCCCTTCCATCGTTTCACAGTCGAAAAAGTCGAATATGACAAGGTCATCCTTCTCTACCTCCTTCTCTGCTACCTCGAATACAGCCTTTTCTTCCCTGAGCCTCCTCAAGGAATCTTCTATGTCTTCATCATCAACAGTAAGGGGGACATCCTTAATCTCTATATTCTCATAATTGAGGTTCTCCATCTTCGGTACGACTTCCACAGTAATTGAAAGATTTAGGGGATTATTTCTTCTAAAATCCACCTCCTCTTCCAACACCGGTAATGTAACTGGTGTAAGTTCAGCCTCCCTTAGTGCCCTGTTAAAGAATTCAGGGATAATTCTATCGAGTACTTCAGCCTGAACCTCTTTGCCAAAGCGTTTTTCGATTAAGTTGATCGGTGCCTTACCGGGTCTGAAGCCTGGAATCTTTGTTTTCTGTCTCAACTTTTCAAGGGAGTCCCTGATATTCTTTTCGATCTCAGCTGATGGTATTTCGATCCTGAGACGCTTCTTCGTTGCGCTTATGTCTTCAACTATCTGGGCCAATTTATTCAACCTCCAGTATTTTAATGTAAAATAATAACGAGACTTTGTCAAACCGCCAATTTTATGCAAAACTTTATAAGAATAAAGGGCGCAAGGGAGAATAACCTTAAAAATATTGATCTCATCATACCCAGAGATACAATAACAGTAATAACTGGTCCCTCAGGTTCCGGTAAGTCATCCCTTGCCATTGATACGATATATGCCGAAGGTCAGAGGAGATATGTCGAAAGCCTCTCAGCCTATGCAAGGCAATTTTTAGATCAACTACGTAAACCGGACGTGGACTTTATAGAGGGGTTATCACCATCCATTGCTATTGATCAGAGGACTGTTCGCAAAAGTCCTCGTTCAACCCTGGGTACTATTACGGAAATATATGATTATCTGCGAGTCCTTTACATGAGGATAGGAAGGCCCTACTGCTACAATTGCGGTTCTCTAATTTCTAAGCAGGAGTCAAAGGATATAATCAACTCGGTTATGACCCTCCCGCAGGGCAGCAAGGTTCAGATCCTTGCACCGATAGTCAGAGACAGAAAGGGTGAATATAGGAAAGAGCTTCAGATGATGCGCCGGGAGGGCTTTATAAGGGCAAGGATTAATGGAAAGATGGTGGACCTGACCCAGGATATTTCCCTCGAAAAACATAAGCGCCACACAATCGAGATCGTCATAGACAGGCTCATTATAAAGCAGGGAATTGAACGCCCCATCAAAGAAGCTATTGAGACCGCCCTGAGTTACTCTGATATAGTTGTAATAAATCTAATTGAAGGAGACAGGGACATACTTTTCTCAAAAACTGCCGTATGTCCTAGGTGCGGAATAAGCTATCCCGATATAAATCCCATGTTCTTCTCCTTTAATAGCAAGCAAGGTGCCTGTCCAAGATGTAATGGCCTTGGCTTTGAGGGTTTGGAAGAAGAGGCTACAGAGCTTGAATATCAGAAATATTGCAGGCTCTGTAATGGATTAAGATTAAGAAAAGAGGCCTTAAACGTAAAAATACATGATATGAACATAGGTGAATTCACAAGAATGCCAATCAAGGATGCGTTACTCTTTTTTAACAGCCTGAGACTCAGCGAGAGAGAACAGACAATTGCATCACGTGTCCTGAAGGAAGTGGTCGACAGACTTCATTTCCTTGAAAAGATAGGACTCGGATATCTTACAATGGATAGATCCTCCCTGACACTTTCGGGTGGAGAATCGCAGAGGATAAGACTTGCAACACAGATGGGATCTTCTCTCACAGGGGTTCTCTACATACTCGATGAGCCAAGCATCGGCATGCATCCGAGGGACTGCAAGAAACTTCTTGAAAGCCTCTCATTGATAAGAGATGCGGGCAACACTGTTATCGTCGTTGAACACGATGAGGAGACGATAAGGTGGGCTGATTATATTTTGGATATGGGACCAGGCGCAGGGCTTAAAGGTGGTTGGGTAGTGGCCTGGGGGGATCCTGAGGAAATAGAAAGAAACGAAAATTCTATAACTGGTAGATACCTTAGTGGTTCAATTGCGATACCTTTTCCTTCTGTGAGAAGAAAACCAGGGGGTTTCATAAGGATCATTGGCGCAAGGGAATTCAATCTCAAGGACATCGACGTCAATATCCCCCTTAGCGCCTTCACGTGTGTGACTGGCGTTTCGGGTTCGGGAAAGAGTACTCTCATCCTTGAGATACTTTATAAGGCACTCTGTAAAGAATTATATGGGAGCCGATTAATACCCGGCAAATACAGAGAGATAAGAGGCATCGAAAAGATAGACCGTGTGACATCCGTTGATCAGTCACCTCTTGGAAGGACCCCCAGATCAAATCCTGCAACCTATACAGGTGTCTTTTCATATGTCAGGGAATTGTTCTCACAGATTCCTGATTCAAGGATCAGGGGATATGCCCCTTCCAGGTTCAGCTTCAATCTTCCGGACGGAAGATGTGAATCCTGCCGTGGAGGCGGCTTGATTAAGGTGGAGATGCATTTCCTTCCGGATGTATATATACCCTGTGATACCTGTAAGGGAAAAAGATACAATAAGGAGACCCTTGAGATAAGATATAAAGGGAAGAATATCGCAGAAGTGCTTGAGATGACCGTTTCTGAGGCACTTCAATTTTTCTCATCGATCCCGCCAATAAGACAGAGACTCGTGGTACTTGATGACGTCGGCCTTGGGTATCTGCAGCTTGGCCAGGCCGCCTCAACACTTTCGGGTGGCGAGGCCCAGAGGGTAAGGCTTTCAAAGGAACTCGGTAAGACAGCGACGGGCAACACGCTTTATATACTTGATGAACCGACGACAGGACTCCATTTTGTGGATATCGAGAAACTGCTTAATGTAATAAACAGACTGGTGGACATGGGAAATACGGTTATTATAATAGAGCATAATCTGGAGGTAATAAAATCGGCTGATTATATTATAGACCTTGGACCTGGAGGAGGAGAAGAAGGCGGAATGGTTGTGGCGGAGGGAACGCCAGAGGAGGTAAGCCTGAACTCCCGTTCCTGTACCGGACAATTTTTAAAGAATAAACTCTCAAGGCTTGATCATGTGGAAGTAGCGTGATAGAAAAGTTCAAAATCCAAAATCCAAAATCCAAATTTCGAAGACGGTTTTTTTATCTCTTACTATTCACTATTCACTTTCTAATATTCACTTTTCTTTATTCCTGTGCATATCAGAAACAGAAAATTTACAGAAAAAGCAGGATCCTTATGGACACCCTTGTTACTATAACTGTCGTGTCTGGTTCAAAAGACAATGCTGAGCGGGCAATTGACATAGCCTTCTCCCGGATAGAGAAAATAGAAGGACTGTTTAGTTTTTTTTCTACTGAAAGTGAGATATCGCTTATTAACAGGAATTCTGGCATTTCTGAAGTAAAGGTGTCGGCCGAAACCTTTGATATTCTCGATAAGGCTTTATTTGTTTCGGAAAAGACCTGTGGAGCCTTTGATGTGACTATCGGACCTGTTATAACTCTTTATGACTTTTATAAAAAGATAAAACCTGAAGATGCTTTGATAAAAAAAAATCTCGATCTCGTAAATTACAGAGAACTGATAATAGACAAAAACCGGTGTACTGCGTTCCTTAAGAGAAAGGGGATGCTTATTGACCCTGGCGGGATATCAAAGGGATATGCTGCTGATAGAGCTGTGGAGGCCTTGAAGAAAAACGGGATAGATTCCGGTCTTGTTGCCGTTGCGGGAGATATAAGGGCTTTTGGCCTAAAGCCCGATGGAAGACCCTGGAAGATCGGCATAAGAGATCCAAGGGGAAGGAGCAAGGAAGATGACATAATGGCAACTCTGGAGATCAAAGATATGGCTGTATCTACCTCTGGAGATTACGAACGATATTTCCTGCTCGACGGAAAAAGATATCATCACCTCCTTGATCCGAAGACTGGTTATCCAGCCGGGGAATGTCAAAGTGTAAGTGTCATAGCCGGAGATGCTGCCTTTACGGATGCGTTCTCAACAGGCGTATTTATCCTCGGAATAGAAAGGGGTATGAGGCTCCTTGAAAAGATGGGTTTTAATGCTATCATAGTCGATAGTCAAGGAAAGATTCATACCACCCCTAAGATTAGAGGAAAGGTTGAAATTAAAAGGGCTTCTTAGCAGTACCACCGTAGCTGATAGACTCCTTTTATCCATACTCATAGTCCTTTCACTTTCGGGCATCATCTTCATTAAGGAAGTCTTACCAAAAGGCCAGACGGTAAAGATAGATGTTGACGGACATCCTCTATATCTGTTGCCAATTGAGAAGGACGTCAAAGTCTCAGTGGAAGGCCCTGAAGGAAAAACCATTGTTGAAATCAAAGACCGGAAAATAAGAATAGCTGAATCTCCATGCCTTAACAGGCTCTGTATTAAGCAGGGATGGATTAAAAGGGGAGCAATAGTTTGTCTCCCAAACAGGGTAGTTGTGACCGTTGGAGATGAAAATGATGATGAACGCAAAAAGATAGTTGATGCAATTACAGGATAAATATCGTATCGCCTTGCTCTCTGCCTATGCCCTTGGACTTCATGGCTTCGAGAGCCTGCTGCCAACGCCAATCCCCTGGTTAAGACTTGGCCTGGCGAATATTATTACCCTCGTCACATTATTACTTTATGGAATCCGTTCCGCAATGATGGTCACGCTTATAAGGGTGATGCTGGCATCAATATTTACAGGATCATTTCTCGGTCCTGCCTTCATCCTGAGCCTTGGAGGAGGGGTCACGAGCACCCTTTCAATGGGTTTTGTCTTATCCCTTTCACCAAGATTATTTAGCACCATAGGTCTCAGCGTCATAGGTGCATTATTTCATAATATTGTCCAGTTATTTCTCGCTTATTTCCTGTTCATACAAAGAATTGAGGCAATACTGCTCATAGCCCCTTTAATCATCTTTACAGGAATACTTACGGGCACAGTAAATGGAGTTATATCAGACCTTCTTGTGAAAAACTTGAAAAACACAGATGTGAAGATTCAGAATTGGATATGAAAATAACCTGTCCGATCTGTAAAAACCTCACAACCTGGGAAGAGAATCCCTGGAGACCATTCTGTTCTGAAAGGTGCAAATTGATTGACCTCGGAAAATGGATATCAGAGGAATATAAGATAGAAGGTAAAAAAGAAGAGGAGGAGAAAGAAGAAAAGAAGGAATAAATTTTGTAAAATTCTAAATCGAAAATCCTAAATTCTAAACAATATCAAATGACCAAAATTCCAAAGACAAACCAATCAAAATAGCTTTGAACATTTAATTTGTTTAGGATTTAGAAATTAGAATTTTGGATTTGCAATATCAGGGAGGTCATTATGATAAGAATTGCAGTGGCAGGAGCAGCAGGCAGGATGGGGAGCAGAATTACTGTTCTTTCGAGAGAATACGAAGGACTTCAACTTGCTGGCGCCTTTGAGAAAAGGGGGCATAAAGACATAGGCAAGGATATTGGAACTGTTGTGGGAATTGGAGATACCGGGGTAATTCTTGTGGATAATCTTGAATCAATCATTAACAATGTTGATCTAATCATCGATTTCACCACGGTGAGTTCAACGAAAGAAAATCTCAAGAGAGCATCTTCAAAAGGTAGAGCGATGGTTATAGGGACTACGGGTTTCTCGAAGGAGGACCTAAAAGAAATCTCCGAACTGACAAGAAATGCTCCTTGCGTAATGGCATCCAATATGAGCATGGGTGTCAATCTTCTTCTGAAAGTCTTGCAGGACATTGCAAGGGTTCTCGGCGATGACTACGATATTGAGATCATTGAGGCACACCACAGGATGAAAAAGGACGCTCCTAGCGGAACGGCATTAAAGATGGCTCAGGTAATTGCCGAAGCCCTGAAGAGAAACCTCGATGAAGTGGCCGTCTATGGGAGGAAAGGAATTATCGGTGAGCGGACATCCAGAGAAATCGGCATACAGACCATACGCGCCGGTGATATTGTTGGAGAACATACTGTAATCTTTGGTGGTCCCGGTGAAAGGATAGAGATTACTCACAAGGCTTCAAGCAGAGATACTTTTGCAAGGGGTGCCTTGAAAGCCGCCCTGTGGCTTTCAGGGAAACCAGCGGGTCTTTATGACATGCAGGATGTTCTCGGATTGAAGTAAAAATAAATCAACCTTTAGATTATTCATCCCGCCCGCCTTCTGTAAGGATACCTGTTACAGAGGAAAAGAACGCTCCCCAGTTTGGGCCGGGATAAGCGATGAGAAAATTTCAGATCTTCAGCAGGCATAAATATAAGGGGGTAACAGCTTGACTTTCTCAGCTCAATTTTTTTAAATAGAAATGATTTCTATTTAAAACTGCCGGTTATCCTGTTTACAATAATGAGTACTCCTAAGATACAGAATAACGCCATAGATACTAAATTCTCAAAGATTTTGAGAAGCTTAAATCTGAAAATTACGCCGAAAAGACTTGCGATTCTCGATATCCTGATAAATGAATCATTGTATTTGAGCCCTGAGGAAATATGGCAAAGGATGAAAAAACAATTTGGAAGGATAGGCCTTCCAACAATTTACCGTAATTTAGAGGAACTTTCGGAAAGGAATATCATCTCAAAGGTCACCCATCCGAACCGGCAGCTCTATTATTATTTCTGTCCGAACAGGTCTCACCATCACCACTTCGTTTGTCTTTCGTGCCGCAATGTTGAAGATATCAACTTTTGCGCATTTGACGAACTACAGAAAGAAGTGAAAAGGAAACTCAACGGAAAGGTAATTTCACATATCCTTCAGGTAAACGGTTACTGCCGGAATTGCCTGAACAAGAAAGAAGGGAAAAATGAGATTTAAACAGTTGGTTGTATTGTTCATTTTTGTCATTCTGCTCGGTTCCTTTTCCGCATGCGCAAAGCGGGGTGAAGAACCTGCTCGGATAAAGAAACTCAAAGTTATAACAACGCTCTTCCCTCTTTATGATATGGCCAAACACATCGGAGCGGACAAAGCGGCAGTATCGTTGCTTTTGCCACCCGGAGTGGAAGCCCATTCGTTTGAGCCCAAGCCCAGTGACATTGTCAAAATCAACGAAGCCGATGTTTTTGTGTACACCGGCAAATTTATGGAGCCATGGGCTGAAGACGTCATCAAGGGGACTGTTAATAAAAACCTGATCGTCATAGATGCAAGCCGTGGCACAAAAATGATTTCGGGAGTATTCCACGACGCCGACAAGCCGGCAGGATCGCTCGATCCGCACATCTGGCTCGATTTTGATAATGCTAAAATAATGGTTAAAAACATCCTTCAAGCATTCCAATTAAAAGACACTGCTAACAAGGATTTTTATGAGCAGAAAGCAAACGATTACATCAATAAGCTGACCGAGTTGGATACCTCATATAAAACAACCCTTGCAACTTGCAAATACAAAGAAATTGTCTATGGCGGCCATTATGCTTTCGGTTACCTCGCTAAGCGCTACGGCTTGAAGTATCTGGCCGCTCAGGGAGTCTCGCCAGATGCGGAACCAACAGCAAATGATTTGGTGAAACTGGTGGAGCAGATTAAAAAGGACAAGATCAAATATGTTTTTTACGAGGAGTTAACCAGTCCCAAAATCGCCGAAACCATCGCCGGCGAAACCGACGCAAAAATACTACTGCTTAATGCGGCTCATAATTTGTCCCGGGATCAGTTTGATCAGGGTCTCTCTTTCTTCGACATTCTTAAAGGGGATCTCGATAACTTGAGGGTCGGCCTTGAATGCAAATAATATGAGTCCCATTTTATCTGTAAAAAATTTGTGTTTCAGCTATGGTCCACTTGAAGTGCTGTGCGAAGTAACTTTTGCCGTGGAAAAGGGCGACTATATCGGACTCGTGGGGCCGAACGGTTCCGGCAAAACCACGGTCATCAAGATCATCCTTGGTCTTATACAACCGGAGAGGGGCACGGTTAGTCTATTCGGGACAAACCCGTCTGCGTTTGGAGATCGGCATAAAATCGGTTATCTGCCGCAGAAATTGTCAAATTTCAATCCCCATTTCCCGGCTACTGTAAAGGAGATTGTTTCATTGGGACTATTCTCGAAAAAGAGATTTCCAAAACGTATTACGAAGGACGATGAGGCACTGATAAATGAAGCCATGACATTGGCTGATGTGCTCGATATCAAGGATGCGTTGATCGGTGAGCTTTCGGGCGGGCAGCAGCAGAGGGTCCTCGTTGCAAGGGCTATTGTAAATAAGCCGGAGATGCTGATCCTCGACGAGCCGACAACAGCGCTTGATCCTGAAGCGAGAGAAAAGTTTTTCCAGGTTCTTCGTGATCTCAATCTCACGAAAAACGTGACCGTTATTCTTGTTACCCATGACATCGCGAGTATAGGCAAGTACGCTTCCAAACTTCTGTATCTGGATAAAAAGATCATCTTTTATGGGAGCTTTGAAGACTTCTGCCTATCGGAAAATATGACACACTATTTCGGTGAATTTGCCCAGCATCTGATATGCCACAGGCATGACTGATATGGATATATTCGCTGCGCTTCAGTATACATTTATCAGAAGAGCGTTCATTGCAGGCTCGTTTATCGCACTCGTATGCTCACTTCTGGGCGTATTGCTTGTACTACGAAGGCTTTCCCTGATTGGTGACGGACTCGCGCACGTCACCTTCGGAAGCGTTGCGATTGGTTTACTTCTAAGACAGCAACCTTCCTTTGTTGCTATCCCGGTCGTCATGGTGAGTTCACTGGGTATCATGAAGTTAATGCAAAAGGCCAGGCTTTATGGAGATGCTGCAATAGGGATTGTATCTTCCTTAGGTATTGCGGGAGGTGTTCTCATTGCCAGTCTGTCGGGCGGCTTCAACGTCGACCTCTTTAGCTTTCTCTTCGGCAATATTCTTGCTATTAGCAGAGCGGAAGTTGTTACTTCGATAATTCTTTCTATTATTGTACTTTCCGTCGTATTCCTTTTCTACAACGAATATTTCTCGACCACCTTTGATGAGGAATTTGCAAGGATATCTGGAATCAATGTAAGGAAGATCAATTCTCTCCTCGTCCTTCTGACGGGTATAACCGTTGTCCTCACTATGAAGGTCGTCGGCATTATGTTGACCTCTGCCTTGCTGATACTGCCGGCTGTAACAGCCCTCCAGATCGCAAAGAGCTTTAAAAATACCATGATACTCTCTTCTCTTTCCGGCATATCGTCAGTGCTTACCGGAATTTATGCATCATTTGTGCTGAATCTTCCAACAGGCGCAACAATCGTCATGGTGAATTTTCTCTTCTTTATAACTGCGTTTTTATCACGGCGTGCTATGCAGAACAGACGACATTAACCGAAATGCGCACCTTGAGTTTTTTGCCCTTTGAGCCTGCGGTACTCATCAATATAATTAAAAATTTTCATGGACGACCAAATCTATTTTTGAGAAAGCATCCCAGTGTGCTGTCCCATAAATACCTTTATCCCATCTGGATTCCTGCGAAACAGGCTGTTGCAGTTCCGGGATTTATATACTTAACATGATCTGTCGATCGAATTATACTATATCCCTCAAATTGATATAAGATGGAAAAAGTGGACACCAAAGTCAGATAAAATAGACCAAAGACGGAGGTGTCAAGATGAAGGGTATACCGCAAGGACGGTACACGAAGGAGTTTCGAGAAGAAGCAGTAAAGATAG
>JBFMEC010000027.1:0-19892 GCA_040753575.1 Nitrospirota bacterium
ATCCTCAGGTTCTTCAAACTTAGCTTTAACCTTTGACTCGATTTCTCTTTCCTGCGCCATCTCTGCTGGCTGTTTTTTCTCGACAAGCTCTGCCCTTTTCTCTGCCTTTTTCAGCCAGCCGTAAATTTCAAGGCTACCGCTTTCCATTTTGCTTCTCATATCGGGTCTCTCTATCATTTCCAGTTCTCTGTCAACATATGGAATGTAAAGACTCTCAGGAAATTGTTCCTTGAGCTCTAAGAAAACTTTTTTTGCCTCATCAAATGCTCTCAACTGTATCAGGGACATTCCGAGCCAAAACATTGCAGCGTCCCCGGCAGAACTTTGAGGAAACTCCTTAAGAAATGTCCTGAATGTTTCGACAGCTTTTTCAGGCTGGTATGAGAGATAATATCCATAGGCCTGATCAAAGAGATCTGATTCACGGGAGGCATAGGAGGTTGCGATAAATATAAGAGCTGAAAGAAGAATGATTCCTGTTATCTTAAAGTTATATGTGAACCTTCCCATAAGGCACTCACCCATTGATTAAATATTTTCTCTCTTTTCTGCTTATAGAGATGCTCACGAATCTCTTCCTTCACTTCTTCAAGAGATTTAAAACTTTCTTCAGTTCGATTAGCCAGTTGAATTATATATACACCTTCATCAAACCAGAGGGGCTCACTTATTTCGCCCGTTTTCATGGAGAAGGCCTTCTGATCTAATGTTGGAATCAGTTCTCCCCTGACAAATTCGCCCAGTCTGCCACCCTGGCTCTTCAGAGGTTCATCAGAAAATCTATTTACAAGACTGTCAAAACCTTCACCCTCTTTAAGCAAGCCCATTATCGTTAAGACCTTTCGCTTAATATCCGTAATTTCAGTAATATAGGCGTTTTCTCTCAAGCTGAGAAGGATAGCCTTTATTTCTACCTTCTCGGGATGACCCAGGTAGTCCTTTTTATTTGCAATGTAAAAGTCTTCGATCTCCTTATCTCTAAGAATTATTTTTGAATCCACTTCCATATCTAGAAGTTTTAATGAGATCATCTTATCTCTCATGAGCTTTCTGTAATTGCTGATGTTCATGCCACTTTCGTTTAACGCCTTTTCCAGATCCTCCTGAGAAAGGCTATTTAAATTTTTGAACTCTTCGATACGTTTCTCCACTTCCGCATTGCTTGCCTCAATACCCCTTTTCATTGCTTCATTCAGGATGATTCTTTCCTCTATCAGCTTCTTTAATAATTCTTTATCAACCTCATCTATATTTTCTGCATTACCAGTGCTTTTAACATACTGTTGATAATCGGAGAGAGTAATAACTTCATTGCCAATTGTTGCAAGAACTCCGTCCACCGTGACTCCGTATGAAAGGTTTGCCTTTACTAAAAGACTCACAAGAATGGCAGGCAAGAAGACGGAATAAACCAAACGGTCTTTATGGATTGAAGGCGACAAAAAGCTTATCATAGGTCGTTAATATATGCTCCGGAATAACCCTTACCTCTCCCGGGACTGTCATAAAGCTGGTGTCCCCCACCCATCTCGGTACCATGTGAAGGTGAAGATGGTCTTCCATTCCCGCACCAGCAACCTTTCCAATATTTATACCGATATTAAAACCTTCGGGCAGAAGGACCTTTTTGAGGGATACGACTGAATATTGCGTGACCGTTATGAAATCAAAGAGGATTTCATCTGCCATCCCTTCAAGAGAAGGAGTATGAAGATAGGGTACAACCATTATATGACCGTTATTATAAGGGAAACGGTTTAACATAACAAAATTATGGGTACTTCTATAGAGTATCAGATTATCCCTGTCTTTGTCCTGTTTCGGAAGCTCACAGAAAAGACACCCGCCTCTCTTTTCCGACAATATATACGTCATTCTCCACGGAGCCCAAAGGGTCTTCATAAAAAATAGCTTAAGGTTGAGGTTAAGGCTAAGATCAAGACAATTTAGTCTCAACCTTGACCTTAATCTTAACCTTTATTTTTTAATTTCTCCAGCACCTTCTGTGCATCGCTCCACGTTAACCATTTATCCTTTGGATTTCTGAGAAGATAGGCGGGGTGAAATGTGGGCATCAGGGGAATGCCTTTGTAATCAAAGAAATTTCCGCGTATTGACGTTATCTTCAGTCCGGTGTAGCCAATAAGAGCCTGGACAGATATTCTCCCCAGGGACATAATTGCCGCTGGATTTATAATTTCTATCTGTTTTTCCACAAAACCTCTGCATATTTCGATTTCATCTTTTTCGGGGTCGCGGTTCATTGGAGGCCTGCATTTTACTATATTTGCAATATAAACTTCTTCTCTCTTAAATCCCATCTTTTCAATAAGCCTTGTGAGCAGCATGCCAGCCTCTCCGACAAAGGGTCTTCCCTGCAAATCCTCCTCTCTGCCTGGTGCCTCTCCGACAAACATAAGTCTTGCCTCAGGATCACCTTCACCAAAGACTATATTTGTTCTTCCCTTTGAAAGTTTACACCTCGTACAATCTCCGCTCTCTTCTCTTAAAGCTTTTAAAGCAGCTTCTTTAGTCCCCCTCTGGCCCTCTTTAATAAAGGGGGGTAACGGGGGATTTATCGGAAGCCGGTCAAAACCCAAGGCATCATAAAACTGAAGAACGGTCTTTATGTCTTCTACAATTTTTGGCATTCCAATTGTCACTTTTAACTTTCAACTTTTAACCCGCAACTCGTAACCCGTGACCCCGTAACTCGCAACTGACTCAACGTTCTCCCCATTTCAACTTGGTCCTTAAAACCTCGAAGAAATTCTTTTCATAGTGAATGAGTAATTTCGCCTTGAAAGGCGCTTTTTCAACCTGAACCATGTCATTCTGTCTAAGAGAAAAGCCGACCTGCCCATCAAGGGTCAGATAGACCCGTTTGCTTTCGGACTTGAGGATCACTTCTATCTGCACTTCATCTGGCACAACGATAGACCTATTTGTAAGCATAAAGGGACATATAGGTGTGATTACTACATTATTGAGAGTTGGATAAAGGATCGGTCCACCTGCAGAAAGTGAATAAGCTGTTGAACCGGTGGGGGTGGAGATGATCAGACCATCGGCACGGAAGGTGGTAACATAGGTACGGTTTATGTAAGTGTCCAGGTCGATTATCCTTGCGAGAGCCCCTTTATTAACGACCACATCATTGAAAACCGTATACTCAGCGATACACTCTCCATGCCTGTAGACGTGCGCTTTGAGCATCAGACGCTCTTCTATAGGATATCCGCCGGAGAGCATCTTTTCCAGTGGTTCATAAAGCTTATCTTTCTGAACTTCCGTTATAAAACCCAGACCCCCAATATTTACACCGAGAATTGGGACACCCTTATCTCCTACAAGCCTGCATACGCTGAGCATCGTCCCATCTCCCCCGAGAACGATAATGACATCAACCAGGGAAGGTATGTGAGAGCGGGGAGCGCCTTCTATATTCATAAGTGAGGCGGTCTCAAGGTCCACATAGGTTTCGCATCCTTTCTCTCTAAGCCAGGGAAGCAGTTCCTTCAATATCTGAATCGGTTCGGGTCTGCCAGTTTTACAGATTATTCCAATCTTTTTCATCTCCAGCCTCTACGGTTATCTCTCTCATATTTTCATTAAGAGATTTTAACCTGACTCTTATAACATTTTCAGGTAGTCCTTCCTCGGCCTTTTCAGCCCATTCAATGACCGATATACCTTCTCCTCCTATATGATCCCAGAGGCCCAGCTGGTCAAGATCAGTCTTTTCCTCGATCCTGTACAAATCGATATGTGAGAACGGCGGAGTCGTATTATATTCTGTAATTAAAGTGAAACTTGCGCTTACAATATCTCTTTCTTCAATGCCCAGCGCTCTTGCAATGCCTTTTATCATCGTCGTCTTCCCGCTCCCGAGCTCTCCATAGAGGGCCACGACATCTCCTGGTTTCAAGAGCTTTCCCAACCTGAATCCAATATCCTTAGTCTCATCCGGTTCCCTTGTTATGAATTTCTTGATCAAAGTAAATCAATTTGGAATTTGGATTCTGGAGGCTGGATTTCTTCAAAAGACTCCAATAAATCCTCCCTGGCTTCCCGTAAGGTCTTTATTAAGGCGATAAGAATAATATTCTTTCGGATTGCAGTATGTACATTCCTGAGAGATCCAGATATTTTCTTGAGGGATTCCCGTTGATATTGCTTGATACATATTTGCAGCGGAAAGATCTATACAGTATCGCCCTTCCCTTTGCAAATAATACTCCCCATCTCCCGTTGCTTCATGAATCAAATTCTTAACATCTTCACTCACCTGGTAGCAGCTCCACCTGATACTCGGTCCGAGGGCGACATTGATATCTTCAGGTCGGGAACCGAAATGTTCAACCATCATTTGAATAGTTTTTTTTATTATCCCCGCTGCTGTCCCGCGCCAGCCTGCATGGACAGAACCAATAGCTAATTTCCTCTCATCACACAAAAGGACGGGAACGCAATCAGCAACACGAACTCCGATTAATATGCCTTTATTACTTGTTATTAGAGCATCGGCAATATCGGCTTTGAAATTATTTTTTAGAATTATTACTCTGTCGGTGTGTTTTTGGATAGGCAGGTAAATATTATCTTCTAAAATGCCTATTTGCCTTGATAATTCTCTAAAATCACCATTAAGAGATTTGGTGGTAAAAAAGGCCTTTATATGAGGATGAGTTATGTTTGGAGGCCTAATAAATTCTTTCATTTTTTGTAGAAAAATTTAACATAAATCTTGATCTAACCTTAATCTGGATATAATCAAGACAGGTATCAAGAACATACAGCTTTGAACGCAGAGGGTATCCTGTCAATGATATCCCCTGCAATCAGAGGAATTTCTCCTTTTTCTGATGCAGCGATGTCTCCCGCGAGGCCATGTAAATAGACCCCGATTATAGAAGCATCCAGCGGGCTTATTCCCTGACCGAGGAAACCTGAAATCATTCCGGTAAGGACATCACCGGTTCCTCCGGAGGCCATTCCAGGATTTCCTGTTGAATTGATGAAGGCCCTTCCTTCGGGACTTGCAATAATAGTAGGAACACCTTTAAGTACAAGATAGGTTCCTGTCTCTTTTGCGAAGGACATTGCGATATTAATCCTGTCTTTTTCAATATCCTGTATTGTGATTCCTCTTTGCTTTTCAGCTTCTGACTTCTGACTTCTGGCTTCTGACCTCTGATTTAAAATTCTTGCCAGCTCTCCTGGATGAGGAGTAATAATGAAAGGGACTTTTGCCTTCTTTAGAATCTCTCTGTCTCCCTTAAGTGAATTTAGTCCGTCTGCATCTATGACCATTGGTTTCCTGGAATTTCTAATCAAGTTCTTCATCAGTTTCTCCGTTTCGGCACTTACTCCGATGCCGGGACCAATGGCAAGCAGGTCAGCCATTTTATCAAGAAAATCAAGTATGTTCTCTGATGCCTTTTCAGAGAGTGTGCCGTCACCTTTTTCGGGCAACATAAGGGTCATTTCCTCTGTCACGCGGGACTGGAATACACCTGCCAGTGACTCAGGAATACCTATCGTAACGAGCCCCGCACCAGACCTGAGACATGCCTTAGCTGCCATAAGGGCTGCACCCGTCTTCCCTTTCGAACCTGCCACAACGAGAATATGTCCATAATTACCTTTATGTGAATATCTACGTCTCTCAGGAATTAGGGACGCTATATTCTTTTTTTCAAGCAGATCCACTTTTAGACCTTCCGACTTAAGTAATTTCTCTGGAAATCCTATGTCTTCTACGAAAAACTTTCCTGCATGTTCAGCTCCAGGATAAAGCAGATGACCCCTTTTGGGAAGACCGAAAGTGACTGTGTAATCTGCTTTTACAGACACTCCCATTACATGGCCATTATCTGATGAAATGCCGGAAGGGATATCAATAGAGACAATGGGTAGACCTGATTTATTTAATGAGCTAATAACGTCTGCTAATATGCCGCTAACATTTTTGCTCAGTCCAGTGCCAAGAAGGGCGTCAACGATAATAGAATGACCGGTTAAAATTGATGCGTAATTATCAAAAAGTTCTTTAACCGGCTGAATGTAAATACCGAATTTGGCTGCTGTTTTATATTGAACCAGGGCATCGCCTTTTAAATCTTCAGGTTTGGATGTAAGAAAGACCTTTACTTCCCAACCTTCATTATGAAGATTCCTTGCAACCACAAGGCCGTCGCCACCGTTATTTCCGCTGCCTGCTACCACAACAACCTTTCTACAACCAAATTTTTCCTTTATCCTATAAGCAACGGCAAGCCCTGCCCTTTCCATGAGCACAAGGCCGGAAATCCCGTATCCTTCGATGGTCTCTTTATCGATATTCCGCATTTCTTCAGAGGTAACTACTTTCATCTTATTCACTTTCCAGTATCACAAAGGCAATTCCATAATCGTGCTCATGGCTTAGACTAAGGTGTGCGCATTTAATTGATTTTTCTTTAAAAAAATCTTGAAGTTTTACATTAACTTTCAATGAAGGTTTGCCTGTTTCCAGATTCACAACCTCTATATCAGTTAGAGAGACTGGAGCTGAAGCGCCCATCGCCTTTATAAGTGCTTCTTTTGCGGCAAAACGGACTGCCAGTGAAAGACTGGGATCTTTTTTCTCATAACAATATGAAATCTCATTTTTCGTAAAGACTCTTTCAAGAAATTTCTGTCCCCATTTTTCCACAACTTCCCTCATCCTGTCGATCTTGACGATATCTATCCCCACACCATAAATCATATATTAAATTTCATATTCTTCAGCTTGCTCATGATCACCTTGTCCGTCATTCCTCACTTGACCCTGTATCAAATATCTTAAGCTTTTGCTATAGATCCATTCATTATTTATTGCCTAAATCATAATGCTTCCTCAACTGCTAATGCAACAGTGATGCCGAAAGAACTGTCGATATTGCCAAACGGATATTTAAAAACATTGAGATTGCCTTAAAGAAATAGACAATTCACTTTGCAGGTGCCCCTGTTTCTATTGGCAGGATCTCTATTTTGGCCTTTGCCCTGAGATCAGAAATCCATTTGTCCATGATTTCCTTCGCACGCCGGGCTTCGAGTTCCTTTTTAAGTCTTTCCTTGATCTCCTCGAAGGACATCTGCTGCTCTGGCTTTTTGTCTTCCACCTTGACAATAGACCAATTTTCACCCGCTTTGATAAGATTGCTTACCTGGCCAACTTCCAGTTTGAAAGCCACATCCTCGATTTCAGGAATTATTCTGCCTTTATGTATGTAACCGATATCCCCGCCTTTAATACGGTAGACATCTTCAGACATTTTAGATGCCAGTTCGGTAAAGTCCTCTCCAGCCTTTATCCTGTTGAGTATCTCTTTAGCCTTTTCTTCATCCTTTGTGGAAATCAGTCTTAGCCTTACACTTTCCGGCTTTTTAAATTTGTTCGGGTTTTTGTCATAATACTCTTTAAGCGCCTCCTCGCTCATCTGCGCTGGTTGGATTACTATCTTTGAAATAGCGGTCTTCAGTAATAGATCTTTTTCAATCCGTGCGCGAAGCTCATTCTCGGTAATTCCCATTTTTTTAAGGGCTTCTTCATATCCTTCCCTGGATTTGTATCTATTCTTGAATTGCTCCATCTGGTTTTTCACTTGCTCTTCGTCCGCCTTCAGACCCTCTGTAATAGCATCCTGATACTGGAGCTCGCGGTTAATAAGTTCTTCAAGCGCTCTGCCCCTGAAGTTCTTGCGTTTTTCTTCCGATACATTGCGGTGAAATGTTATCCTCGGTATCAATCTATCTATTTCTTCCTCAATGTCTCTGGATGTGATGGCAGCACCGTTTACTCTTGCAACTACTGTTTCATCGGCATAGGAAGGTAGGTAGAAAAG
Organism: Nitrospirota bacterium; assembly: GCA_040753575.1. Classification (GTDB taxonomy): domain Bacteria; phylum Nitrospirota; class Thermodesulfovibrionia; order Thermodesulfovibrionales; family SM23-35; genus JBFMEC01. Next base: position 7,875 of record JBFMEC010000027.1, read on the forward strand.
GAAGACTATAACTATTAAGCAGACTTTATTTATGGAGAAAGGTTTCCTTAGTGTTCTGAACATAAAGGATATTTTGGAAAAGTTCATTTGACCCCAAAAATCATTGAATTGTTGCATACATGATTAGTAAAACGACGGGTCTTTTGGGATCATTGCTTAAAACCTTGACTCTTTTAGATACAGGTCCCATCCATCCCTCTGCTACGTTCATTTTTGCGATGATCTTTCCCTTTTCTCCGGGCTTAAGCCGGCTTGGACCTGCCAGCTCTGCTGTACATCCTCCTCAAGATGGGACCACCTTTTCTATGATCAGATCCTCATTTCCAGCATTTGTGATACCAAAAGTATGTTCAAGTGAATACTCAGATACCACTCCAAAATTATATTTTTCTGAATCAAATGATATCAAGGGCTGAGAATAGGATATTGCTGGGAAGATTAGCAAAAAAGTTATGAAGAAAATAATTCTTATTCTCACAAGTTTATTTTACACAACATTTCCAAAAATTGGAATATCAACAAGTCATCTTCTCTGCTAAGCATATAACTTGTATTCGAATTATTTTCCAGTAGCTTCGGGACTGTTCGTGAATCAATTCAAAAAACTTTAAAAGCAGTGCAAGCCAAAATCAAAAAAGAAAGATTCAACCAAGGGAGCTTGCAAAGCCCTTAAGAAGAACGAATATGGAAAACATCTTATGAATTTGATTAAATAAAATATTTCATGTAAAAATAACAATAGTTGTGCTCATCATTGATTGGAGGAGGTGACATTGTGAAGAAGGTATTAGTGATTTTTCTCACACTGGTTCTTACCCTTTCTTTATCGGGATTAGGTACTATGGCTATTGGCGGAATGGGAATGGAGAAGGCCAGGTCGGAAGGGATAATAACAAAGCAGATTGTTGGTGAGATTAAAGCGGTTGACCTGAATGAAAAATATATTGTTGTGAAAAGCGACAAGGGTGATTTCACCGTAACATTCGGTTATCAGACGATTATAAAAAAGGGAGCTGACATGAAGACTCCTGTAGATCTTAAGATTGGTAATAAGGTAACTGTCAGATACATGGCGGTTGAAGATAGGAATGTAGCAAGAAGTATTATAATCAATCCCGAAGGTACACCCCGGGAGACGAAGTAATACTTTTGAATAAGACACTCAACTTAAGCCCCTTTTGAGGTGAACCACATGTGCCTTTTTAATTTAAAATCGTGACAAGAACCCAGCGGAGCTTTGGCAGTGATTGACAAAATTCCCTCCGACCTGTCCACAAGAAACTTTAAAACGAGAGAATTTGAGAAAATTATGTTAAAATAAACAAATTTTTACACGGATGCAACGTAAACTAAGATATTTTTTTAGAAATATTAACATAGTAAACATACTATTGATATCAGCCGTTGTCCTATTAGTTAGTTACTCTGTCTTACCAATGTTTAATGTCAGCATCAAGTATATCCCCCCTGAGGTTAAGAAGATCGAAACTGATATGAATGAACTCATTCCAAACAACATTCAACCGCCTTCCGACTATACAATGATTTCGGAAGAGAACCTCTTTCACCCGGAAAGAAAGATTCCTGTTGAGAAAAAAGAGGAACCACCGCTACCGAAACCGGAGTTTGTACTTTATGGGACTTTAATAACAGATAATATTAGTTTGGCATATCTTGAAGACTTGAAGGCACCTTATAGTACGCCTGGCAGGGGAAAAAGGCAAACAGCTTTAAAAAAAGGTGAAACCATGAGCGGTTTTGTTCTTAAAGAGGTAGAAACTGATAAGATAGTAATGGTGCGGGGAGAGGATATGATGGTAGTAAATCTAATTGACTCTGTGAAAGCGAAATCAAGGGGAACATTAACACCGACTGCACAGATAACACCTCCTCAGCCTGCGTCTACTCCTCCAAAGGCAATGCCAGCTCCGACTACACAAAAGACGCCCAGTGCACAGCAGCAGTCTGTTAAACCTCCTCCGAAACAAGCCGAGCGAATTGAAACCAAGATTCTTCCTCCCCAGAATCCGGAAGAACAATCCATAATTAATTTTATTGAAAAAGGCAGGCAGAATAGATAGCAGTCTCGGAAGATGCTAATGACCGGGGTTCTTCAAGAGGCAATTCAGTACAGCAAATTTCATTAGCTACGTGAGATCCCGTGCTCGCGAGGCAGGTCTGAAGGAGCGATTAGCATTAAACATTTCATGAGCAAAATAGGACTATGGAACCCTCCTGTGAAGAATCTTCTTTCGGAAATAGTTCGGGATATTTTACAGATTTATTGAGGATGCCTGACTACTCAAGAGATATTGCTATTTTCTTGAACTGTGAAGGAATGGGTGATTGCTTATATGCAATCCCCGTGATAAAGAGGGCGATCTACCACAATGAGGATCCTCACTATAAAGTCACCTATGTCAAAGGGCGCAGCTGCGCCCTTTACTGCTGCGAAGCTTTCAACTGTTCCGTTTATGGAGAATTCAAGTGCATTCCGACAGTCAACCAGGTACTTAATGTAGTTAGCGATAAACTTGAACTTTTAAAGAGCCGAACGAAAATATAGTGAATACAGAAGAAGCCATACGGTTATCATGACTGGGAATCGGTTATTCGTAATGTACTGAAAGAACCTGAAGTATTCATTCATTAGAATATGAAAATAGATAAAGCCTTGCAGTCGGCTTATCAATACTGTCAGTCGGGCGATCTGAACCGGGCAAGCAGCGTCTTAAAACAGATATTGAGAGTGAAACCAAACAATATTGATGCACTTCATTTCCTTGGAATGATATGCTGTCAGCTTGAGGATTATGACAATGCACTCAGATATATCAGGAAAGAAATCGAAATCACACCTTCAAATGCGGACGCGTACAACAACCTCGGGCTTGTTCTTCAAGCGAAGGGTTTGCTTTCCGAGGCAATCGACTGTTTCAGGAAGGCTATAACTTTAAACCCGCTTTCCCCGCAGGCATATTACAATCTCGGCTTTGCCTTTCAGAATACCGGACAGCTTGATGAGGCTATTCTGAATTATCAAAAAGCCATTCAAATTGAACCCCGATTGGTAGAGGCATACAATAATCTTGGAATTCTGCTCAGGGCCAAAGGCCGTCTTGAAGAGGCCGTAACATGTTTCCAGAAAGCCATACAAATTAATCCAAATTATGCAAATACCTATAATAACCTCGGCCTTTCATTACAGGACAAAGGTGATATTGACGAGGCGATTGCAAACTACAAAAAAGCTATACATTTAAATCCCGACTTTGCCGACGCATATTACAACCTTGCAATTGCCTTGCAGGACAAAAAGCAAATTGAAGAAGCAATCAGCTTTTATAGAAAAGCGCTGCAATTAAATCCGAATTATCCAGGTGCTTTGAACAATCTCGGAAATATTTATCTTGACAAGAAACAACTCAATGAAGCTATTGACTGTTATCAAGAGGCCTTGAAACTCAAACCGGATTTTGTTGATGCATATAATAATCTCGGAATAATATTACAGGAAAAAGGACAGATTGATGAAGCCATAATTAATTTTCAAAAAGCATTACAGATTAATCCGGTTAATCCGGACATAGCTAAAGTGCACATTAATCTCGGCACAGCTTTTTTGAAAAAAGACGAACTTGAAAAAGCAATGATATGTTTTCAAAAGGCGCTGCAGAAAAAACCGGATTTTGTTGATGCATATAATAAGATAGGGTTTGTTTTACAGAATAAATGCCGACTCGAAGAAGCAATACAATATTTTCAAAAGGCCATACAGATTGAGCCTGATCATGTCGATTCTCATTTTGGTCTGTCATTTCCTCTCTTGTTATCAGGCAACTTTGAACAAGGATGGAAAGAGTATGAATGGCGACGGAAAACTGAAGACTTTATTTCTAATCCACGCGATTTTTTACAACCCTTGTGGGATGGCTTCGACATTTCAGGAAAAACTATATTGCTTCATGCTGAACAGGGATTGGGAGATGTGATTCAGTTCATTCGTTATGTTCCATTAGTTGTCGAAAAAGGAGCAAAGATAATCATAGAATGTCAGTACCAATTAATATCATTATTCCAGAATATTGAAGGTGTCCGGCAGATAATAGCCCAGGGTGAGCCCTTGCCTTCATTCGATATTCATTGCCCCCTCCTGAGTCTGCCTTTAATATTCGGCACAACCGTCGATAATATCCCCGCTGAAATGCCTTATATTAAGGTGAATGCAGCTTTATTGCGGAAATGGGAAGACAAGGTTGAAGATGACAATTCAAAACTCAAAGTAGGTTTGGCATGGGCAGGCAGTCCGGCACATAAGAACGACCATAAACGTTCCTTTCCACTTGACACCTTTAAGCCCCTTGCACAATTTGACAATATAGTCTTTTACAGTCTCCAGAAAGGAAATGGGTCCGAACAGGCAAAAAGCCCTCCTGATAGGATGAAATTCATTGATCATACAGATGAGATTCATGATTTTTCAGATACGGCTGCCTTAATAATGAACCTTGACTTAGTTATATCAGCGGATACCGCTGTAGTCCACTTAGCAGGGGCACTTGGTAAACCTGTGTGGACGCTACTGCCCTTTGTTCCGGACTGGAGATGGATGTTAAACCGTGAGGACAGCCCCTGGTATCCTACGATGAGGCTTTTCCGACAACCGTCGCCGGGAGACTGGATTCCAGTAATAGATAATGTATCGGCGGCTTTGGCGGAAATGGTGATCAAACGTGAACATTGATAAAACCCTTCAGACGGCTCGGGAATACAGATTCTTAAACCATGCAGAGGTATTTCCAGGAAGCCTCCGACACTATTATATACTCATCAGCTTTCTGAGAATCCATCTCTTAGACTTGACAATACTTAAACAAGCAAATATATAATTAAATGTGAAAAAAAGAATTATTCGCTGTTTATTCTTTATTGTAAGCATTCTATATAGTTCAACTCTCCTTGCCGATGATGTTACCCTTTTCTGGGACCCACCTACGACGAATGAAGACGGCACACCACTGACTGATCTTTCGGGTTACAAGATTTACTATGGTACCGGTTCAGGCAATTATTCTAACGTTGTCAATGTGGGTAATGTGACATCCTATACAGTCTTAAATCTAACAGGGGGAGTCACTTATTATTTTGCAGCTACGGCTTACAATATATATGGCAATGAAAGCAAATATTCCAATGAGGTTAGCAAGACCGCAAGACCTACCCTTTATGTAAGTAAGTCAGGTACCGGCTCGGGAACGGTCACAAGCTCACCAGCCGGTATCAACTGCGGTTCCGATTGCACTGAATCGTACAACCAAGGCACCGCGGTGACTCTTTCCTCAATGCCATATGGGGATTCAACCTTCATGGGCTGGACAAACGGAGCTTGCAGTGGGACAGGTCTCTGTATTCTAACTATAAATGCTAATACAACAATAACTGCGATCTTTAATATACTACCTCCGATTGCTAATTTTACCGCCTTTCCCACCTCCGGCGCCCTGCCTCTTTATGTCGGCTTTACAGATACCTCTGCTAATAGTCCCAGTTCATGGGCCTGGACTTTTGGCAATGGAGGGACAAGCTACCTGAAAAGCCCGGGCTATACTTATAAAACTGCCGGTAGTTATACGGTTTCTCTCACTGTCTCAAATGCAAGTGGCACCGATTCAGAAGTCAAAAATAATTATATTAGCGTCTCAACATGTCCGAATCAACCTATAAAGATAGGGGGTGTATATTATCCTACCCTTCAGGTCGCTTATGATGCTGTAGTCGCTGGGGCCACAATTCAGGTTCAGGCCTTAGATTTTACCGAAAATCTTAATTTCGATCGTAACGTGGTGGTTACCCTAAAAGGAGGTTACGATTGCTGGTATGCAAATAATCCTTCAGGTACGGGAATTAATGGCGCTATCATAATCAGCAATGGAGTAGTTACTTTAGAAAATGTAGTTTTACAGTAAAAGGTCTGGGGGAACAAAACAAGAGTGAGGTAAAGATGAAAACCGTTTTGATTACCGGTATTACCGGGCAGGATGGTGCCTATCTGGCAGAATTTCTTTTGGAGAAAGGCTATATGGTCCATGGGATAAAACGCAGAGCATCGCTTTTTAATACGGACAGGATCGACCATCTTTATAGAGATCCCCATGAAAAAGATGTGAGGTTCAAGCTTCATTATGGAGACCTGACCGATGCTACCAATCTTATCAGAATTATTCAGGAAGTTCAGCCCGACGAAATTTACAACCTTGCAGCACAAAGTCATGTGATGGTCTCCTTTGAGACACCTGAATACACTGCAAATGCTGATGCTCTTGGAACATTGAGACTCCTCGAGGCTATGAGGATTCTCAATCTCGGTGAAAAGACACGTTTCTACCAAGCATCAACATCGGAGCTCTTTGGTAAGGCGCAAGAGATACCCCAGAAAGAAACGACACCTTTCTACCCGAGAAGTCCTTATGGTGTTGCAAAGCTTTATTCTTACTGGATTACGGTGAACTATCGGGAGGCTTACAACTTCTTTGCGTGTAATGGTATCTTATTCAATCATGAGTCCCCTGTCCGTGGCGAGACCTTTGTAACACGCAAGATAACCCGTGCTGTGGCACGGATTAAACTTGGGTTACAGGAAAGACTTTATATCGGCAATCTTAACGCAAAGCGAGACTGGGGCCATGCAAAGGACTACACTGAGGCGCAATGGCTGATACTTCAGCAAAAGGACCCCGATGATTATGTGATAGCTACAGGAGAGCAGCATTCAGTTAGGGAGTTTGCAGAAGCGGCATTCCGTGAGGTAGGAATTGAAGTTAACTGGGAAGGCGAAGGGATTGATGAGAAGGGATATGATAGCAGTACCGGCAATGTCTTTGTTGAAGTTGATCGGAGATATTTCCGTCCCACAGAGGTCGACAACCTCCTTGGTGACGCAAATAGAGCGAAGGAAAAGCTCGGCTGGTCGCCGAAGATAACCTTTAAAGAACTTGTTTCTGAGATGGTCAGGGAGGATTTGAAGGAGGCAGAACGGGATCAACTCTGTAAGAGAGAAGGATACAGGACGTTTAGATATTACGAATGATGATAGGTTGAGGTTAAGGTTAAGATAGAGGTTAAATGAACTACGGTTAGTGCAAAACGGATTAGACCAAGTGGATAAATTGTCAAAAATTTACATTGCCGGTCATCGTGGACTTGTTGGATCTGCAACATTGAGAAGTCTTAAAAAGGAAGGATATAGCAATTTCCTTCTGAAGACACATAAAGAACTGGACCTCCAGGTTCAGAGAAATGTGGAGAACTTTTTTAAGAAAGGGAAGCCTGATTACGTTTTTCTGGCTGCTGCGAGAGTAGGTGGAATTCTTGCCAACAACACCTATCCTGCAGATTTTATTTATAACAACCTCGTTATTCAGGTGAATGTCATTCATGCAGCATATAAATATGGTGTTAAAAAGCTTCTCTTTCTCGGAAGTTCATGCATATACCCCAAATATGCCCCTCAGCCTATGAAAGAAGAATATCTATTAACCGGGCTTCTTGAGCCTACAAACGAACCCTATGCGGTTGCAAAGATCGCCGGAATTAAAATGTGCCAATCATATAACAGACAGTATAGAACCAATTTCATATCAGTCATGCCAACAAACCTTTATGGCCCCTATGATAATTTTGATCTTGAGAACTCTCATGTCCTTCCTGCCCTTATTAGAAAGTTTCATCTTGCAAGACTTCTAAAGGATAAGAGATATGAAGAGATAAAAAGAGATGTGGAGAGATTCAGTGAAGGATTCAACCTTAGCCTTGACCTAAATCTTATTCTTGAAAAATCTGGTATTACCTCTGAATACGTAAAACTCTGGGGATCTGGCACGCCTCGCAGGGAGTTCCTCCATGTTGATGATCTTGCTGATGCCTGTGTATTTTTGATGAATCATTATGACAGCGGTGAAATAATTAATATAGGAACAGGCAGGGACGTAACAATCAAAGAGCTTGCAGAACTAATAAAGGAAATTGTGGGTTTTGATGGTGAAATAGTGTGGGATAAAACGAAGCCAGACGGAATGGTGAGGAAATTACTGGACATCTCAAAATTGAAATCCCTCGGATGGACTCCAAAGATTAGCCTCAGGGACGGTATCAAGCAAACCTATGAATGGTATGTTAAGTTTTCAGGCAACCTCTGACCTTATGAAAGATCTCCTCATTTGATGAAAAAAAGGATCCTTGTTACGGGCGGTGCGGGGTTTATTGGTTCCCATCTCTGTGAAAGCCTTCTGAAAAAGGGAAACGAAATTCTCTGCGTCGACAATTTTTATACCGGAAGAAAGGCAAATATTGCTCATCTCTTAAATAGCACCTATTTTGAAATCATGCGTCACGACATTTGTTTTCCCCTTTATGTTGAGGTTGATGAAATATATAACCTTGCCTGTCCCGCCTCACCGATCCACTATCAATTTGATCCTGTCCAGACTATTAAGACCGCTGTCCACGGTGCGATCAATATGCTTGGACTCGCGAAACGACTTAAGGTTAAAATACTCCAGGCATCAACGAGCGAGGTATATGGAAACCCATCTGTTCATCCGCAGCCTGAAGGCTATTGGGGTAACGTCAATCCCATCGGTTTAAGGTCCTGCTACGATGAGGGGAAGCGCTGTGCAGAGACGCTTTTCTTCGATTACCATCGTCAGCACAAACTGAGAATAAAGGTCGCAAGGATATTTAATACGTATGGTCCGAGAATGCACCCGAATGACGGACGTGTTGTGAGTAATTTTATTATGCAGGCTCTCAAAGGTGATGATATCACTGTCTTTGGAGACGGGAGCCAGTCGAGGAGTTTCTGTTATGTTGATGATCTTATTGATGGGCTTATCAAACTTATGGACAGCTCTGACGAATTCACCGGACCTGTAAACCTGGGAAATCCCGCGGAACTCTCTATCCTTGAATTAGCACAAAAAATCATTGATCTGGCAGGGGCAAAATCAAAGATTGTATTTCAGCCGCTTCCGTCTGACGACCCGAAACAAAGACAGCCTGATATAACACTTGCGAGGAAAAGCCTGGGATGGGAGCCCAAGGTGAATCTGGATGAAGGATTAAAGAAAACTATTGCATACTTTTCATTTCTCTTTGATAAATAGCACAAAAGTAAACTTTTGTATATTCTGAGCAAAACGTACTAAGTACTTTAATGCTAAGTAAAGAGAAAACCTGGGAAAAGCTGGTTGCAACCGGTAAAGTTCAGGGGGCGATGCCTTCGGGCCTATGGGATCTGAGCGGACTTGACCTGGTCGGCGCAGACCTTACCGACACTGACCTGAGAGGCGTTGTTTTCTATGGTGCAAACCTGACGGGGGCAGCTCTGATCAAATCATATCCTATCGGAGCCGATTTCCGGAAGGCAACGCTGAGAAAAGCAATTCTGACGGAGGCAAAATGCATGGCTTCTATGTTTGATGAAGCCGACCTGAGTGAAGCTAATGTGAGCTCGGCTGAACTCAGCAGTGCAAGTCTCAGGGGCGCCAGTGTTACCAGAGCAAATCTCCGGAACACCTTTCTTACCGGCTCTAATCTTGAGGGAGCAAATCTTAGAGGAGCGAATCTTTCAAAGGCTGAACTCAGTGCGGCAAATCTGATCGGTGCCGATCTTACCGGAGCCGATCTGAGTGGAGCAGATCTCAATGGTGCTAAGCTGGGCAAGGCAAGACTGGAAAGTGCAAACCTTGCAGAGGCAGACTTCAATTATGCGAACCTCTCCGGCGCTGATCTGAATGATGCCAACCTCCAGGGAAGTAAACTGACTAACGCCAACCTTGAAGGGACGCAGAACTTAACGATTCAACAGCTTTCTCAGGCAGCTACTCTTCTGGATGCCCAACTGGATCCTATCCTCAAGGAACAGCTTCAAACAGAGTATCCCCGTCTCTTTGTCAATCCGGAAGGGTAATTTTTCTTCAATATTCCGCGGATTCGTGACAGATAGTCTCAACGAGTCTCCATGAATCTCCACATGTATCACTTCCCCTTGAATCCTCGGACCCTTAATTATACCCGCGGTAAAAATCATCATCCCGAATGTGATACACAAAATAGTCTGTTTCAGCGTCATATACCGGGCTCATGAGAAAATTCACTTCGCCTGAAAAATTCTGAGCGATCGAAAGCAGTCTTTCCTGAATCACATTCCAATCCAATCGAGAAAAAATTTCTATGATATAAAAACCCGATAGCGGCTGAATCCATGAATACCCATCGAGCCCCAGCCTCATGGCATCGTCAATTTCGGTGAATCTCTTTCCAGACGGCTTGATACGCCAGGAAACGATTAAATGCATTTTTAAATATACCATTTTTTATGCAATCCAGATCCTTCGTCAAGCGTTCGACTGATGGTTCGGCAGTTCGACACGCTCACTGCTCACCATGACAATATCATCCTGAGCTTGTCGAAGGGTCACGCCGAAGGATCGGGGTGACTTTTATGAGACCGTCAATATTGAAAAATGGGATATAATAAAGCGAAAACCTTTGCAAGAATGAATATTTACAGATTACTCCAATCAGCCTTTGAACATTTTCAGGCAGGAGAATTAGAACAGGCGGAAACCCTTTACAAGAAAATACTCAGGGCCAAACCGAATAATATTGATGCCCTGCAAAATCTCGGAATACTATGCTATCAGCGCGGGGATTATGATTCTGCAATCCGGCATATCAGGAAGGTGCTTCAGCACAACCCGAAAGATAGCGATGCAAACAACAATATGGGCCTGGCCCTTGCGGGGAAAGGTCAGCACAGTGAAGCTATTACTTTCTACAACAAGGCAATAGATATCGACCCTGCCTTCTCGACTGCATATTATAACCTCGGAAATGCCCTGAGAGACCTGGGTAATATTGATGAAGCCATTACCTGTTATCAGAAAGCATTACAGATCGATCCCCTTTTCGCCATTGCATCCAATAATTTAGGAATCGCTTACAGACAGAAAGGTGATATCGACGAAGCGATTAAACATTTTAAAAAAGCACTGAGCCTCAATCCTCTCCTGGCAAACACGCACTATAATCTGGGACTCAGTGTTCTAAAGAAAGGCCAGATCGACGAAGCTATCAAATGTTACCGGAGGGCGCTGCAACTTAATCCCCGTTATGCTAACGTGTATAAAGATTTGGGCATCGCTCTTCAGGTAAAAGGAGAGCGTGATGCAGCAATAACCTGCTTCCGCAAGACAATCGAACTGAACCTCCACCAGCCGGACGTATTCAATGACCTGGGTCTTGCCCTGCAGGAAAAAGGACAAATAGACGAAGCGACAGCCTGCTATCAAAAGGCCATCGGTCTTGACCCGAATTGTGCCGGTGCATACATTAATCTCGGCAATGTGCTGAAGGACATTGGAAAGCTGCGGGAAGCGCAGGAGCATTACAGACATGCTCTTCAGATAAAACCGGATCATACACTCATATACAGCAACATCCTCTTCACCATGAACTATGATTCCCGATATGATGCGCAGACTATCTTCAAGGAGCATCTGGAGTTTGAGAAAAGACTCGCTGAACCGCTTTCTTCTGTTCCGATTCGTTATGCAAATGCACGCGATTCAGACCGAAAGCTGAGAATCGGATATGTTTCTCCTGACTTCAAAAGACATTCCGTTGCTTACTTCATCGAACCGGTATTGTCCGCCCACAACCATGAAAAGCATGAAATCTTTTGTTACTCTGATGTCCTCTACCCTGATGTCGTGACAGAACGCATTCAGAAATATGCAGATCAATGGAGAGGCATTACGGGAATGTCTGATGAAATGGTCTCTGAATTGATACACAACGACAGGATAGATATTCTCATAGACCTTGCAGGACACACCGCCATGAACCGCATGCTGGTGTTTGCCAGGAGGCCGGTGCCGGTTCAGGTGAGCTGGATAGGTTACCCGGCTACAACAGGGCTTTCTGCAATGGATTATAAGATTGTCGATCACTATACCG
>JBFMEC010000028.1:0-1182 GCA_040753575.1 Nitrospirota bacterium
TGGTTTATCTAACTACGAAGAAAATATGTCGGAGGGTAATCTTCTTGGAAGATTTAACAGATATGATCTATCAACTTATGGAGAGACAACCTTATTAGATTCGTACTCCTTTTTATTATCGCTAACAATTATTGCAGCTCTTTCTCCTGAAGTTCGAAATTCTTTATAAACTGAGCCACCTGAACACCAAGATAAACGCATTTGACATTATTCATACACTCATCCGCATCTCTCTTTTCGAGATGTGTTGTAAGCTCATGTTTATCCTTCCCTCTCTCATGTTTGAAATGCACAATATAGGCATTCTTCGGCTCACTAAATTCAAGACTAACATCAATAGCATATTTTGAAACTTCGGGATACATCTCGATTATCTTTTTTTTCAGTTCCTCCATTGTATAAGCCATTTTAACCTCCTTACGGTTTAATAGTTTAATACTGAAGATTGAGCGTTAAAGGTCGATTAATAAGGGAAAATTATATTCGCAAAGATATTATACTGTTCCTGCTCTTCTTTAACAAGTCTCTCAAATAGGGTTTTCTCTTTTTCCTCTCTGCATCCCAATATCTTAAGGAGGGCAACAGAATGGAGTTAATTGTGAGAAAAAGATATATAAAGATATATTTATTAGCTGAGGTAGAGTGTGTTAAATTTAAATGACAATAAATCAATTGCATTTGTATAGGTGAAGTGGGATGAGGCTCGAGGATAAAAATTTAAATATCAAGCACTCTAAGAACTCAATTGAGTACAAAATCGCATTGGCCTATCATCTTCAAGCTAACCTCGGTCAGGCACTACTCCAGGATAATGAGATCAGGAGTCGACTGCTCCAGCTAAATCAAAACATTGAGGCAACATGGAAGGAGATGGCCTCTATCGGGGTAGTGAGAGAATGCAGGGATTGCGCAGTAAGAGAAGGGGGTTGTTGCGGGAGAGGCATGGAGAATAGCTATAGCGAGGTGCTCTTGTTGATAAACCTCCTGTTAGGGAGAACCCCTCCCAGCTTGGTATATGATATCAATTCTTGTTACTTCCTTGGAGAGAATGGATGTCTCCTCAGGGCTCGTGAGGTAATCTGCGTCAATTATCTCTGCCAGAGAATATCCAAGAGTATTCAGAAAGAGAAACTCATCCATCTGCAAAGGATAGCAGGTGAGGAACTTAATGCCCTTTTTATG
>JBFMEC010000028.1:1282-19841 GCA_040753575.1 Nitrospirota bacterium
TCTCCTCAGGGCTCGTGAGGTAATCTGCGTCAATTATCTCTGCCAGAGAATATCCAAGAGTATTCAGAAAGAGAAACTCATCCATCTGCAAAGGATAGCAGGTGAGGAACTTAATGCCCTTTTTATGATCGAGAACCATATTAAAAAAAGATTAAAAGGCAGGGGGTTACTTTAGGTTACTAAGGAGTTCATTAAGTAATTACTGTTTCCCTCTCTTTGACTTTAAGAGCTTATCCAATGCCTTATCCTTGAGTCTTAAGGTATCTTCAGAGAACAGACTGAATCTTATCCATCTATAGCCAAAACTTAAGAGTTCTTCTTCATCTTCCTTTATCTTTTCAATAACCCCATTTTCCACATCATAGATATCAAAAAACCTGGTCTCAAAAAGAAATCTCTTAAACTCATTGAGGTTATAACAGGCCATATAAAGCATCTTCGATCTTCCAGGATCAAGCTTGTTCCCCTTCTGGAAATAATCATGGTGGGTAATCTCTTTATAAGATTCGTTCATTTTATCGTAGATATCAATCCCCTGATCCTTCTTCCACTCTTCTATTGTCCATTGTTTTTCCTCTTTAAACCCAAGGCATGAAGGCTTTTCCTCTATCAAAAATTCTTCTTCTTTTGAAGAAACCGGGAATATGGGATACATCCTGCATGACCATGGCCTGTCCTGGTATATCATGCAACCATCAGGGGTGAAGAAAGGACATGTCTTATTTTCATCCTCCATCATCTTAAGCACAACAAGAGGTAACCCCTCTTCTCCTAAAAGTGGAATAGTATATCTTTTTAAGAACTCCCCAGAAGATAACCACGTAGCCCTTCTCATTCTCAGGACATCATAAGGTGTAAGAAAGATATTTATATCACTACAGCATGTGTTAAAACAGGAAAGCCCTTTATGACATGAAAATTTGAATCTGTCCTCCAAAGAGAGCCTTCGGTGTTCTTCTGTATATTCCTCATTCATAGATTACTCTCTATTAAATCTTGTCTCTTTCTTCAAAATGAGTGGGTAATATGTCACCCTGAGCTTGTCGAAGGGTGAGATAGCTGTTTGATTTCCCGTCATTCTTCGACAAGCTCAGAATGACAGAAGGGCTTTTTTCAGACTTTTGCAAGAGCCTCAATCTAATAAATTTTTGGGGGGCGACCTGAAAGGTCGCCCCCACATAGATACCTCACAAAACCTACAGGCTCAGCTAAATGATAGGGATCATTGGCCTTTCGATTACCTTCCATTCCTTCTTATCCACATCATACTTCAGATTTATAAACTTCCTCTGACTCTCGTCCAGTTTCAGGTAATCGTGTTTAAAGTAATAGCCAGGAAATCTTGACTCCTTCCTCGCAAGCCTTGTCCTTGCACATGCCTCAGCAACCCAATATCTGTGTATAGCCTCCCATGCCCTCAGTAGCTCATGAAGGTCCTTTGCAGCAATCTTCTCTATATCCTCTCCGCAGAATCCAAGTTTCCATAGAGCTGTCTCGAGCATCTTGTCAGATGTCCCATAATTCGTCTCCCATCCACCTGCATATTCTCCCATTATCTTCTGTATCCTGAACAGGAAATTATGCGGGGAGATATAGTAAGGATTCACATCAGGCATCGCTGTGTATCCCTTTTTCTCCTCATAGAGTGCCATTGGTTTGAGCACTATTTCCTTGAGTTTATTTATTGTGGCATCAGATACAGTTGGTGTGAAGCCCTTCTGGTCATTGGCAAACCTGATGGCGGACTTTGCGGCAATTCTTCCCTGTACATGTGAGCCGCTTGAGAACTTATGGGCACATGCCCCTACACCACAACCTGCTGTAAATAAACCCGTGACAGTAGTCATTAAGTTATACTTAGCAGGGAATGCATCAGCATATTCATTCGGCATAAGGTCTTCAGCACCACAGACCCATGCACCAGAAGAGCAGGCATGTGAACCTATGAAGACCGGGTCTCCTAAGGCAATCTCCATTGGTTTTTCTAATGGGTCAATATTATGGGCAGCCCAGTTTGTCGCACCTGCAATAGTCATGTCGAGGAAGTCCTCCCATGCTTCGCTTTCATACTCTTTTAACTTCTTCTTCTGCTCCTTTGGATCTGTTACCTCCTTCATTATTCTCTCTGCAACCAACTCTGTGTGCATGAGTAATGGTGTCTTGCCTGCATTCGCAGCGAGTATCATTTCATAGTTTCTTACAGGAGTCGGACAGGGTTTCGCCTTAGAATATGGTGCCCACTTGTCTGTCTCGGACCCATACGCACCAACGTATGGCCCGCCATAGGCATCTGTTGCCGGTGTCTTAAAGAGCAGGAAGAATGTGCCAACAGGACCATATGAGTCCTTAAACCTCGGAGGGACAAAGGTATTATCCAGCTGTGTAAGCTCACCACCTGCCAGTAGAGTAAGGGCATAAGTCGTTCCTCCTAAGAATGGCGGCATCCAGGATCTTCCAAAACCTTCACCCTGGGACCTTGGCCTGAATACATGAACCGCACCACCCAGAATAATGAGGACTACCTTTGCCTTAAACGCATAGAATTTGTCTTCCCTGACGCTAAAGCCTACTGCACCACATACCCTGCTGGGTTCCTTTTCATCCTTAAGTAAATGCGTTATATAGACTCTTTCAAGCAGCTGTCCTTTATCACCAAGTGCACCTATAGCGTTCTTTGCTGCCTCTGCCACGAGGATCTTGTAACTCTCGCCGGATATCATCACCTGCCATTCACCTGATTTTCTCAAATTCCCTGCCTCATCCTTCCATATAGGAAGTCCCCATTTCTCAAAGAGTCTGACTGTTCCATCCACATGTCTTCCAATATCATAGACGAGATCCTGCCTTGCCAAACCCATCTGGTCATTCGTCACATACTCAACATACCTTTCCGGCATACGGGAATTCTCGGTTACCTTTCCATCCATTCCCATATATGTATTAATTGCAGAAAGGCCCATCGCCACAGGACCACTTCTGTCAACAGCAGCCTTATCCACCCAGGTTACCTTAAAACCCAGTGGCTTTGCCCAGTATGCAGCCTCTACTGCAGCACCACAGCCTGCCATTCCTCCGCCGAGTATTAATACATCAGTATCAACAACTTCTGTTGCAAATTCTCTCATTTTTTCACCTCCTTATTTTTTCTTTGTCGGGAGTTCCTTCACTCCCATTATGTCAGGCTCTCCGAGCATTAACTGATTGGTCAGATCTGCTGCCTTTGCCTCAGGAAATCCCTCCAGTGCCTTTATCGAACCCTCTGGTGTAGTCCTCGTTGCATACTTAAACCTCTTTATTCTTCCATCTCTGAATGTGATAGTCCACATGATGTCTTCAGTTCCTCTTAAAGGAGTTGATGCAGCACCCATGGGCATAAAGTCTTGATATCCCCTTACATCCATAGCCTGCTGTGGACATATTTTTACACAACAGTAACACTCCCAGCAATAAGTGGGCTCCTGATTGTATGCCTTCATTCTCTCCTTGTCAAGAATCATAAGGTCGTTCGGGCATATATACATGCAAGCAGTTTTATCCTGCCCCTTGCAGCCATCGCACTTTTCTGTCATTACAAAACTTGGCATCTAAACACACCTCCTTATTTTGGTTTAAGGTTTTCACAAAGTGAAAAACGGAACAAGAAACTCTTCCACCTCCTTTCGTTTGTTATTTCTCCGCTGATTTTATGAAGTCATCCATTACATTCAAAGATTTCTTGTTAATGACAAGGTCGAATATCTGGTCTTTCACCTGTCTCGGAAGTAACTCAATGCTTTTTGTCGTAGCAGTATCAAATTTTGCCATGGGAAACAACTTGAGCATCTTATCTCTCTGTTCTGCTGTATTAGGGACAGCGAGAACTTTTAGACCTGCCAATACCTCTTTGGTCATATCTGCAAGCCCCGCAGCCTTAAGTTTTTCAAGCCTCTCTTCATTAATCCATAAGTTAATTGGATAAGTCTCTTCTGCCATATTTATCCCTCCTTAATTATTTCAATATTTATTTCAATGGTTCGATCGTAAATACAGGATTTCTCTTCTTTAAATACTCCTCAGTAACAAATGGAGACCCAAAGCCGTACTTTTCTGAACATTCCATAATGAGGTCAAAAACTTCAGGTCTGAAGATCCGGCGAGGAGGTTTCACTCCATCCTGGATGATACTTCTGATTAAGGTACCACTGAATGATGCCTTTTTATCCTTGTGCCCGCAAAGACCCATATAGGTAACCTCATCACAGACGGGGCAGAACCACCAGTCGAGGTTAAAGATGGGTTTTATCCTGAGGGAACCTCCCGGTAGCTTATTAAAAATCCTGTGCGCATCATAGGGATCATAGTAACTTCCGACACCAGCGTGATCTCTTCCAAACATATGATGGGTGCAACCGAGATTTGTCCTAAGGCATGCATGGAATACTGCCTCTCTCGGCCCGGCATACCGCATATCCCAGAGGCTGCAGGAACACAAAAAGGTATCTTGCCTGAAATATCCGTATTTCCCCTGAGCATCCTGGCAAAGGATTATTGCTTCATCAATATAATCACCTGCTCTCTTTTCCCCGATAATCGCATTTACCAGAACGCCACCGCGCTGTTTATCCACCATCATAGAACCATAAGCCCCTAACCATGCGCCCTTCATAAGCCACTCATGGCCGGTATGAGGCACATTCCTGGTCTGATGATTAATAATCATCTCCCATCCTTTTTCTTGAAATCTTTCCCTCATCTTTTTCGGGGTGAGCCAGTACGCTGTGAATGGCTCATTTATCTTGGGAGGGTTAAGAAGGGTAATCTTCCCACCCAGAAATTTGTCCTTATACTGATAGGTCCTCTTAACTCCGGGGTGTTTATCTTCAGTGGTGCCATAGACCTTCATCGCCATTTCTTTTTTGTCAAACGTAAAGATATCGCTAACATCAAAAATGGCTAAAGGGTTACCGGTATAGGTAAGAATAACTTCATCATACTGTTTGATACCTGCCTTATTCAGTTCCTCTTCAGAAATGTCAAATACGATGGGTATGCTCCATACTGTTTTGCCGTCTGCGAGGGTCATATTATCGCAGACTGATTCCACATCTGCCTTTGTCATGAACCCTTCCAGGGGTGAGAAAAAGCCATAGGCGATGTCAATGACCTCTGTAGCCATCTGCAAACGGATATCCAACTCCTTTGCCTTGGCTGCTCTCATTTCTTCCAGTCTTTTGATCGCTGCGTCTTTCGGTATAACTCGTTCTACAATTTCTTTACCACCATGACCGATGACTTCCATTTTTTCCTCCTTTTCAATACAAATTTATTTTCCCAGCGCAGCACAGACGTTGGTGAAAATCTCATCTATAGTGCCTACACCTTCAACGGATTTAAGAATGCCTTTCTTTTTGTAATAGTCTATAAGGGGAGCTGTCTGGGCTTCGTAGACATCAAGTCTTTTCCTAATAGTCTCTTCTTTATCGTCATCTCTCTGGAAGAGTTCTCCGCCACATTTGTCACAGATCCCTTCTTTCTTCGGGGGAGAATAAAATATGTTGTACATCTGCTGGCAGCTCTTACATGTCCTTCTCCCGGTAAGTCTCTTTAAAAGGTCCTCTTTAGGAACGTCTACGCTCAGGGCCGAATCGAGAGGCATCTTCAGATCATTTAAAAGCTTGTCAAGTGCCTCTGCCTGCGCAGTATTCCTCGGAAAGCCATCTAAGATGTAACCTTTCTTGCAGTCATCCTGTTTCAACCTTTCCTCAACAAGACCCAGGACTATCTTGTCCGGAACAAGTTCCCCCCTCTCCATAATGGCCTTCGCCTCTCTTCCGAGAGGAGTGCCGGCAGCGACTGCTGCCCTTAGAATGTCTCCCGTGGAAATCTGCGGAATCTCATATTTTTCAATGAGTCTCTTTGCCTGAGTCCCCTTTCCTGCTCCCGGCGCACCAAGAAGAACAAGTCTCATGACAAACCTCCCTTTGATGACTTTCCTTTACGAAAAATGTATTAAAAGTAAGAAAAAATTAGTGTCTTAAAAAAACAAAAAACCCGATGAAAGTAATGCAATACTTGAAAACTCAGACATTTTAATTATCCCCGTACTTTAAGTCAAATTCATATTTTTGATAGAGAGATAAAATTTACTTATTAACCTGATTCTTAAATTAAATTATCAGGTCAGCTGAATTTCTAAAAGGCCGATGGAAATCTTAGAATTATGTGAAAAGTGGAATCCCTTTCTTCTTAAATTAGATCAAGAAGTTAAAATTCTCCTTGTTTCTCTTCGAGATATCTCCTGAGTTCCCTTAGGGCTCTGCTCCTGTGACTCAATGCATCTTTTTCGCTGTCATCCATTTCTGCGAATGTCCGGCTCTCCCCTTCGGGATAAAAAACAGGGTCATAGCCAAAACCTTTTCGGCCCTTTGGTTCAATGCCTATTTTGCCTTTAACAAATCCCGGAAAGGTCTTTACTTTACCATCTGGAAAGGCCAGGGCTATTACGCATACAAACCTTGCACCCCTTTCGGCCTCACCCAGTGATCGCATTTCGCCGAGCAATTTTTCTATGTTCTTATTGTCATCTGCCCCCTCTCCGGCATACCTCGCAGACATTACGCCGGGTGCACCTCCTAAGACATATACTTCAAGACCGGAATCGTCCGCAATGGAAGCTTTTCCCGTATATCCCGCAACGGCTATGGCTTTCTTAACAGCATTTGCCTTAAAGCTATTTTCACTTTCTTCAACCTCAGGACATCCGGGAAAATCATTGAGTGTAAATATCAACATTCCTGTGTCTTCAAGAATTCTTCTTATTTCTTCGATCTTTTTCTTATTTCTCGTTGCAAGGACTATCTCCATGGCCATAAAGCATAGAATAACCAATGACCAAATTACAATAACCAGCGTAATAAGAAATCGTAAATTCCAAATCCGAAATCCTAAACAAGCAAAATGCTCGAAATTCAAAATAGTCTTGAACATTTGAATTTAGAATTTGTTTAGGATTTAGATATCAGGATTTAGAATTTATATTTGATCATTGATTTATATGGAATGATTATTGGATATTGGTAATTTTCCTTAAGGTTGTTGCCCTTGAAAAATTCAGAAATCATCTGATAATATTCCAGATGTCTGAGGAATATAAAAGGGCTTCATTACTTCTCAGGACTGTGGCCAAACTCCTCGACTTAATCCTCGTTGCGGCTGTTGCAGAAATAGTCCCGAAGGCTGGGTTCTTTGCAGGCCTTGCCTACTTGTTAATAGGGGACGGTCTCTTTGAAGGAAGAAGCTTGGGAAAGAAACTTTTGGGGTTAAGAGTTGTCTCAGCTGATGCAAGCAGACCTTGTACATTCAGAGAGTCAATACTCAGGAACATTCCCTTTGGCCTGGGTTATCTACTTTACAGAATTCCATGGATCGGCTGGATATTTATATTGATTGTTTCCATTTTTGGGTTTGTCATCCTTCTGGGAAGCGAAGAGGGAAGGCGACTCGGAGATGAGATCGCAAATACAATGGTAGTAGAAAGCGTTCCGGTTTACGGAGAAAAAGCTGACAAAAAACTACTCTGAATTCGAAAGAATATTAAAATCTCACGGTAATTTTCATGGGAGATATTGATGTTTTACAAAATTCTCGGATGGTTTTCTAATGATCTTGCCATAGACCTTGGCACGGCAAATACCCTTGTCTATGTTAAAGGAAAGGGTATTGTCTGTAATGAGCCCTCTGTCGTTGTCATCAGAAAGGATACCAAAAAAATCGTGGCCGTAGGGGCAGAGGCGAAAAAGATGCTGGGCAAGACCCCCTCTGATATAGTGGCCATAAGACCGATGAAGGATGGTGTCATTGCCGATTTCGATGCCACCGAAGAAATGCTCAAGTACTTTATAAAACAGGTTCATAACAGGAGGAGTTTTGTATCACCTCGGGTAATTATAGGAGTGCCTTCAGGTATCACCCAGGTTGAGCAGAGGGCTGTAAAGGATGCTGCCCATGCCTCAGGAGCGAGAGAGGTCTATCTGATCATAGAACCAATGGCAGCAGCAATTGGCGTAGGTCTGCCGGTGGGTGAACCTTCGGGTAACATGATTGTTGATATTGGTGGCGGCACCACAGACATTGCTGTCATTTCTCTGGATGGAGTAGTTTACAGCAAGGCAGTTCGGGTAGGTGGCGATAAAATGGATGAAGCCATTATGTCTTATATCAAACGCAGATACAATCTAATGATAGGAGAGAGAACTTCCGAGCAGATAAAGATCGAAATAGGTTCTGCCTATAATACCGATGGGAAAGATCAACGCACGATGGAGATTAAAGGGAGGGACCTTATCTCGGGTATTCCCAAAACTATTATAATCAACGAAACAGAAATCAGAGAGGCCATTAATGAACCTGTAAATATAATACTTGACACCATAAAGGTTATTTTAGAGAACACCCCTCCCGAACTCGCTGCAGACATCGTGGACAGAGGGATCGTACTTGCCGGTGGTGGCGCACTTTTAAGAGGCCTTGACTTACTCATCAGAGAAAGGACAGGACTTCCCGTCATAGTGGCGGAGGATCCCCTCACTGCTGTGGCTCGTGGAGTGGGAAAGATGCTTGATGAATTAGATTTGCTCAAAAGAGTAGCTATCAGTCTGTAATGCCCAAGAGGAGGCTCCTGCTTTTTTTCTTTATTATCATCTTTTCTTTACTTTTGATGACCTATCAGAACAACAAGGGATATTCCTTTTCTTTTGGGTTCCTGAATAATATCCTTAATACCTCCCATGCCATTGTAAATTCTGTGAAGGATTCAATCTCCTCTCCCTTTGAAAAGATTTTAATAAAAGAGGAGGAGAATCGCCGATTGAAGAAGGAAATAGAAAGACTGCTGAAAATAGAACAGCAATATGGGGAAGTCCTGAAGGAGAATGAAAGACTCAGGTCTCTCCTTTCAATTAAGGAGAAGGGCTATCGATACGTTACCTCGGCACGTATCATAGCGAGAAGTCCCGACCAGTGGTCAAACACCTTTATCCTTGACAAAGGTCTTTCCGATGGGGTTGCAAAGGATATGGCAGCTGTTACCCCGAAAGGCCTAGTAGGGAAAATTGCTTCAGTTTCTGATTCTTATTCATTTCTGCTTCTCCTCACAGATATTAATTTTTCAGCAGCGGTAAGACTTCAGGAGAGCAGAAGGGAAGGAATAATTTCTGGCACCGGATTCAGAAAATGTCAGCTGAAATATATTCCCTACGAAGAGGGAGTAAAAAAAGGAGAACTTCTAATAACATCGGGACTGGATTTGCTTTTTCCTGCAGGAATCCCTGTAGGTTACATTTCGAAAATTGATAAAAAGGGTGCCGGTCTTTTTCAAATAATCGAGGTAATCCCCTGCGAGGAAAATTCAAAGATTGAGGAATTAGCTATAATTAAAAGATGATATACTTATCCTTTTTTATCATCATTTTTTTGACTTTCATAGTACAGGGAAGGTTAACATTCTTTGATGTCTCTCCTAACTTAACTTCCGTTTTGGCTTACTATGTGGGCCTTAGAAAAGGAGAGGTCAAGAGTCTTTTCTTTGGTTCCTTCCTCGGAATTGTTGAGGACAGCCTTTCAGCTATTGTCATGGGACCAAATCTTTTGAGTAAGGGCCTGGTTGGCTACTCCGCTTCTTTCATGTCGGGTAGCTTTTTCAGGTGGACTCCTCTTCTGGGTATCATTGGAATATCGGTTCTGACTTTTATGGACAGTTCTGTTGTTTTAATTTCAAGAAGCATCTTCGACAGGATGCCTATAAGCATCGGAGGAGCTGCCTTTGTAACCACTATCAGGTGCCTTGTAAATGCTCCCTTTGGAATATTTTTAAGGCCGAAGGATGTTTACTGAGGCGCAAAAAAGGTTGAAGAATGAAAACAAAAGAGGAATCGGAAAAATTTTTTCTAATCAGCTACATAGTGATTGCAGCCTTCCTGTTGCTAATCATACGCCTCTGGCAGCTCCAGGTACTCCAGGGAAACAAGTACCGTAAGCTTTCAGAGGCCAACAGGCTCAGGATAATAACAATACCGGCACCCCGGGGAATAATATATGACCGAAATGGCATTCCCCTTGTAAAAAATTCCTCCTATAACTGCGCCTCCGTTATTCCAGGCGAATTTGACAGGGGTAAGGCAGAAACGCTCGCAAGGTTTCTAAGAGTGCCGGCTGACGAGATAATCAATAAACTAAACGTGAAAGATCTGAGTCCTTTTGTCCCTGTGAGACTTAAGGAAGGACTTTCCTTTAATGAATTAGCTTATATAGAATCAAGACGATCCGATTTTCCAGGCATGATAATTGAGGCAGACATCAGCAGGGAATATATATATGGAGACCTTGGCGCCCATCTGGTAGGATATCTTGGAAAGCTCACACCTTCACAAACAGAGGATGCCGCCTTCGATGATGTACCCCTTGATGCCTTTATAGGTCAATGGGGGGTCGAAAAGTTACTGGATAAATCATTAAGGGGTATACCTGGCAAGAGGATTATCGAGGTTGATGCCCTCGGC
Source organism: Nitrospirota bacterium (assembly GCA_040753575.1). GTDB lineage: Bacteria > Nitrospirota > Thermodesulfovibrionia > Thermodesulfovibrionales > SM23-35 > JBFMEC01. The sequence goes on from JBFMEC010000028.1 coordinate 11,818, forward strand.
AGGGAATTGAGACTCTTACAGGAAAAATCACCGGTAAAAGGTGAGGATGTCACTTTAAGTTTAGACATTAATTTGCAGAAGGAAGCTGAAAGGGCCTTTGGAGAAAGGGCAGGTGCGCTTGTGGCGATAAATCCCAAAAATGGGGAGATTCTTGGAATGATCAGTAAACCTTCTTTTGATCCCAATCTATTTACGAAGAGAATAAGCCACAAAGACTGGACTTCACTTACTCACGATATGAAAAACCCGATGCTAAATAGAGCTTTGCAGAGCCAGTATCCACCGGGCTCTACCTTTAAGATTGTCACTGCCATTGCCGGCCTTGAGGAAGGAGTAATCACCCCCGAAACAAAGATAGAATGTCATGGTGGAATAAGCTACGGAAGATGGCATTTCGGCTGCTGGCGTAAACATGGTCATGGTGTGATCTCTTTGCATCGGGCAATAGTAGAATCCTGTGATGTATATTTCTATGAGGTCGGAAGACGTCTGGGTATCGATAGGATTTATAATTACGCCATGAAACTTGGTCTTGGTCGAAAAACAGGTATTGAGCTTGGAACAGAAAGAAAGGGCTTAGTACCAAATACAAAATGGAAGATGGAGACTAAAAAGCTCCCCTGGTTCCTGGGCGAAACCTTTAATACTTCCATAGGTCAGGGATATGTCACAGCAACGCCCTTACAGATGGCGGTCCTGACCGGTGTAATAGTTAACGGTGGAGACCTTTTCAAACCAACCCTGATTAAAGGAGCTAAGCCCATAATTTCAGGAAAGGTGAAAATAAGACCGGAGACCCTTGAAATAATTAATACTGGTCTAACCGGTGTGGTAAATGAATCTTCTGGAACAGGATGGGCTGCAAAATCGCCTACAACACAAATTGGAGGTAAGACCGGCACCGCTCAGGTAGTTGCTTCCAGATACTTTTCTCAGAGGTTCAGAGACCATGCATGGTTCATTGCCTTCGCCCCTGTTGAAAAGCCAGAGATAGCCCTTTCCGTATTTGTTGAACATGGCGGCCACGGTGGGGCTGCAGCGGCTCCTATCGCAAGAAGAGCAATAGAAGCCTACCTGAACGAGAAATCCCGGGATTTTAAGGACCTGAATGTTCAATCTCGATCGCAGACTAATAAAGAATTTTGATTGGCTGACACTTATAGTTGTGTTGGCGATAGCCATCATTGGAATCATAACAATTTATAGCGCTACGCGCCCGCTTCCCCTGGAAGAACAGTCAGTATTTTATATAAAACAGGTCTTCTGGCTTGTATTCGGAATCATCTCATTATTCCTTGTCTCCCTTTTTGACTACATATGGTTAAGTCGACTGTCAATTTATTTCTATATTATAGGCATTATTCTTCTTATAGGTGTCCTGATACTTGGAAGCTCTGGCATGGGAGCCCAGAGGTGGTTGAGCGTCGGGCACTTCTCTTTTCAACCTTCAGAAATCTTCAAGCTTTTCTATATAATAATGCTCTCACAGCATTTAAGCTCGATAAACGGCCCTCTCAACACGGTATCACTTCTCAGAATTTTTTTAATGATCGTACTCGTGCCCTTCAGCCTGCTCTTTAAACAGCCCGACCTCGGGACGGCATTAATAATCTTCCTGCTTTTTGTACTTTTAGTTATCGTCAAGGGGCTGCACAAAAAGGTTGCAATTCTCTTTGTCATTTTATCCTTAATATCTTTGCCTTTCTTTGGCAGCATATTTTGGGAGGGACTTAAAGATTATCAAAAAAGCAGGATTGTTGCCTTTATGGAACCGAAGGAAGATCTGACGGGCATCGGCTATCACATAACCCAATCAAAGATTACTGTTGGCTCGGGCGGTTTAATCGGAAAAGGTTATCTTGAAGGAACTCAGGGGCCCTTCAGATTTCTCCCGGAGAAGCATACTGATTTTATATTCTCGGTCTTTGCAGAAGAATGGGGATTCCTTGGAAGTCTTCTGCTCTTATTCCTTTATCTCATGATAATATTGCGGGGTGTTGATACGGCAAGGACTGCGAAGGATGAATTTGGTAAATTCCTCGCTCTCGGAATAACCTTCATGTTTTCGATCTATTTCTTTGTCAACGTTGGCATGACCTTAGGAATGATGCCGGTTGTTGGAATTCCCTTGCCTTTCATGAGTTATGGTGGCACTGCCCTCTTATCAAACCTTTTGGCAATAGGGATACTAATAAATATCAGGCTTCGACGTTTCCATCTCTTTTAGTGAAAATTGTTTTTCTGATATAATTTTGTTTTGGATTGTACTGTTCACTTTTCACTAATCACTGATTTTTATGTTATGGCGGTGTAGCTCAGGTGGTCAGAGCATGCGGCTCATATCCGCAGTGTCCGGGGTTCAAATCCCTGCACCGCCACCAACTTAGACTAAACCGCACCATTCTCTCGCGTTCTGGAACATCTTCAGCCAGGGCGATGCCCTGAGATTTTTCTTCCAGTCTTCAGGCATATAAGGCCACTGCCATTTGAGAAAAGTCCTTTCCGGGTGGGGCATCATCGCAAGGTGCCTTCCATCAGACGAACAAAGAGCGGTTATGCCCTGAGGAGAACCGTTAGGATTAAAGGGATAAATCTCGGTAGTTTCTCCATCGTCATCTACAAATCTTATGGGAACAAGATTCTGTTTCATTACCTTTAGAATCATTTTCTCATCAGGAAAATAGACCCTTCCTTCACCGTGGGCAACCCATATCCCCAGGGTGGAACCTTCCATCTCCTTTAACATGATAGAAGAACTGGGCAAGATATGTACGGTAGAAAATCTTGATTCGAATCTGCCAGATTTATTCCGGACAAATCGGGGTTGTACGTTATCGGGAATCCCTCTCCAGGGAATCCATCCAAGGAGAGCCATGAGCTGACAGCCATTGCAGACACCAAGGCTAAAGGTATCGGGTCTTTCATGGAACCCCTGGAATTGTTCATCAAGTCTTTCATTAAACCTTATAACTCCCGCCCATCCCTTGGCTGAATCTAGAACATCGGCATAACTGAACCCTCCGACAAAGGCAATTCCCCTGAAGGTATCAAGGACAACTTTGCCTTCAAGAAGATCCGTCATAGTAACATCCCAGACTTCAAATCCGGCCTGATAAAAGGCCGAGGCCATTTCTCGGTCGCCATTGCTGCCTTCTTCACGGATAATAGCTACCTTTGGTTTGAAATCAGCTTCAAGAAGTATCCTCGGCGTCTCCTGAGGAGTGAATGTAAGAGTAAACTCAGGGCCTTTTCTATCAGAATTAACCCTCCTTTCTTCATCGACGCAGTCAGGATTTGCCTGAAGCCTGTCAAGCCGATAACTTGTCTCCTCCCAGATATCTCTTAATACTCTCGTGTCCTCTTTTAAAACAGAATGATTGTTTATGCTTATGTTTATCTCTTTTTCCACTGTAGTTTTTCCTATTATTTGATAAGGTATCCCATTATCTTTCAAGATGGCTGCAATTCTGTTCTCGTTCTCTGGTAAGTATTCGATTACAAGACCGAGTTCTTCTGAGAAAAGCACAGACAATTCTGAGTGAGTAATCCCCCCCTGCCCCCCTTTAGTAACGGGGGGTGAGGGGGGATTTATATTTACTTCAATTCCACAATTCCCTCCAAAGGCCATCTCAAGTAAAGTGGTTATTAATCCACCATCACTCCTATCATGTCCTGATAATAACAATCCTTCATCTATCAAATGCTGAATTGCATTAAAGACATCTTTGAGTAATCGCGGGTTATCTACATCAGGGGAGACATCACCTATTTGTTTATAACAATGGGCTAAGGCCGAACCGCCAAGCCTGTTTTTACCTTCCCCGAGATCAACGTAAAGCAACCTGCTCTCACCCGGCCTTTTTATATCGGGGGTAACAACCTTTGTAATGTCTGGGCACGTTACATAGGCAGAGATAACAAGCGTACCGGGTGCCTTTACTATCTCTGTCTTCCCGGCTGAACCAATTACCATAGCAGCCATTGAAAGGCTGTCTTTTCCTCCATCGATAGCTATCCCAAGTTCAAGTAAAATGTCCTTCAAGGCAACGGCGGCATCATAGAGCCTTGCTCCTTCACCGGGAAGTTTTGCAGCCCACATCCAGTTGCCAGAACATTTAATATCTTCAAGAGCGCTAATCTTCGCCCATACAATGTTTGTAAGGGCCTCACCGACACTCATCCTTGCCATTGCCTGAGGACTTATCAGGCCCTTTATCGGCTGTTCTCCAATAGCTATGGCAGACCCTGTCAATCCGTAATGGCTCTGGCCAATAACCGATACATCCGACAGGGTAAGTTGAAGTGGCCCAACGCATTGTTGCTGTGCAATAAGTCCGGTAACTGATCTGTCAACTTTATTAGTAAGAAATCTCTTTGAACCAACGGAAATAAGACGGAGCACTCTTTCCAGGGCATTTCTTACTGTAATCCCCCCTTCTCCCCCCTTTAGCAAAGGGGGGGAGGGGGGGATTTTCAGGGGTTCAAGTCCGGGTTTTCTTCTTTCAATACTGAAGATCTTCTGCGGCATTTCACCGAGGACCTTTGACAATTCAAGATTCACAGGCATTCTTTCATCAGTCTCATCATGAAGTACTATATATCCATCACCCGTAATCTCACCAATAATTGAGCAGGGAACCTTTTCCCTTTTGCAGATTTCCGTAAAGACCTCTATCCTTTCAGGCTCTATGAGTAACGCATCATCCTCCTGATATTCAGCTCCCCATATTTCAAGGACTGAAAGGGTATCATCACCCACCAGGATTTTTCTTACCTCAATTCTTGCACCTGCTGGATAGATAATCTCCTTTATCACATTCGAATTACCACCGGCTCCCTGATCATGGATGCTCACTACTGGATTCTCATCTCCCATCTCCACACAGACCCTTATCACCCTGTTAACCTTCTGCTCCATCTCGGCATCACCGCGTTGCACCGCACTGAAATCAAGCTCGGCAATATTTTCACCCTGTATCATACTCGATGCAGCTCCACCACCAATACCGATTCTATAGGCTGGACCGCCTATCTTTACTATCAAAATTCCCTTTCGGGGTTTTCCTTTTTCAATATGCCGCCCATCAATCTGCCCTATACCGCCGGTAAACATTATGGGCTTTACCCATTCCCTTCTTTCACCATCGGACAGACTCAGGCCAAAGGACCTTGTAAAACCCTGTATCACCGGTTCACCAAATTTATTTCCATAATCGGAGGCACCATTGCTGGCCTCTATCTCTATCTGAAGGGGAGATGCAAGGTTTGGTGGATATTCAAAGGAGGCATCCTCCCATGGTAAAGGATAGCCTGGTATATGCAAATTTCCAACACAATAGGCCGCAGTGCCTGCTATCACAAGGCTGCCTCTGCCAGTTGCATGGACGTCTCTTATTCTTCCTCCGGTACCAGTCTCGGCGCCAGGGAACGGTGCGACACCGGTGGGAAAATTGTGGGTTTCCGCTGTGAAGATAATGTGATAATTTAGTTTCTGCTCGCAAAACCTTGAAGGCCTTCCTGGTTGCTCGGGGATTATTGTCAAAATCTCATAACCGCGGATGGCACTTGAATTATCTTTAAAGGCAATAACACTGTTTTTTGAGTTTGCTCTCAAAGGTTGCTTGATTAAATCCATTAGGGAGGATGACATCTCTTTTCCATCAATTATCATTCGACCTCTGAAGAACCAGTGTCTTGAATGTTCACTGTTTGACTGTCCAAGGTCAAAACACTCCACGTTTGTAGGATTGCGACCTATATTATTAACAAAGAGGTTGTAATAATAATCAATGTCCCAATCATCTAAGCCAAGCCCCATTTCAGTGTTTATCTTTCTGAGAGCCTCTTTACCTTCCTCAATTAGTGGGACAATATAAACAGGCTCTGGTTTTATACCTGTCTCAAAGGTCGTAAGCTTTTCTGGATAGGGACACTCGGTCATACGGTCATGAATAAGGCCTAAAAAGGGTTCGAGGGGTCGAGAGATCAAGGATTCAAGCAAGTTACCCTTTTCTTCTTGAATCCTCGAATCCTTGAATCCTTGAACCCTGTCTTTAAACACTAATTTATATCTTCTGGACCGTTCAATGCGGACGATCTTTGTCAATCCACAGGCGTGGCAGATCGAGACAGCATTTGTAGACCAGGCCGTTGTGAAGTTCATGCGAGGACCGACTTCAAACAAAAAGTGACGCGTGAAGAAACTCTCCTCAGAAAAATTCTCCGGTTCAAATGTCTCTGCGAGGAGCCAGCAAAGCACCTCTAATTCTTTTCCTGTGAGGGGCTCTGATGTCTCGATATTAAAGCAGTATTCTGTTTCAATATCCTTTATCTCAGGGGATATCTTTTCTCTTACCATTGAAAGTAAATTGTCTTTCTTTGCCGGTGACAGAGCTGGTTTTCGATAGAAGTGTAATAACATATCGTAATTAATATATCATACATAAATTAAGATGACCTTGAAGAAGAGGAAACAACAAGTATTTATTCTTTCAAGCAATTTTGACTTCTTTTATATCTCTTATTTCCGATGCAACAAGGTTTGCATTTGACTCACTCAGTCTGCAGAGTGAAAATAGGTTTATTCCAAGCCAGCAATTCTCTGCCAGAAATTTTCTGTCTTGCTATTTGGTGAAGCGTAAGGGATAAAGATTAAATCTGCCAATGTAGTAACAAAGACGATTACGTACCAATGTTCTATCGTTTTTATCAAGCCTAAAAAAGTTCATCTTTTATGGCTAAAACAAACCCCTAAATTTTCTTATAAAACAATAAGTTTGAAAAGAGATTTAGCTAAATTTATGGCTTTTTATGGCTAATTCTATCAATTAGGCTAAAATCCACTTGGATTTTTGGAATATTTTTGGAAAAACAAAGTCTATCTTCCGTCATTGCAAGCGGAGTAGAGATCTCCCAGCCAATTCTATCGCTTTTAATTTTATTGCTGAAGCTTCCTCCGGCCAGCCGATGATACTTGCATGACGGGGAGGGACATCATCAGCGTCTATTTCGAGGCCGATCTCGGTCACAGATACTGCTTTGATATTCGCCCGAGCCAACAGCGGCAATGCTCGCTGTGTTCCAACAGTCTCACCAATTCTCCACACGTCACTCTCGGAAAGCCCAGAAATGCGAAATACAGAAAGGCGCCTGTTAGCAGGCGGTATAAAAACAGAATACTTCACGCGATTATTCAAAGGACTAAATTGACTCCTCTTAAATATAAACTTGGTTAAGTCTTCTGAAGGATCTGCCTGAACCATAAATGCGTTATAAATATAACCTTCTGAGGTGTTGTTTGATCATCGGTGGCAGAGTTTCCCCAAAATATTCTGATCCATGCACTTTATTACCGGCAAAAATACCCGCATAAATAATTCTGTGCTTACCGCCGACGCTGAGAGCAAAGACCTGATCTCTTTCTTTATGCCATTCAAAGCCTATATCGCCAGTCGGTTCAGCAATAATCTCAGGTGCCGGGATTGAAGAAGGCAGTAGATCTATTATCTTCTTTGCCTCCTCATATGCGTCTTCAGTAATGGCACGGGCACCATAACTGTCCCAGTCTGCAACGGAACATTCCCTGTAGATCTCATTCAAAGAACAGCGCATTTCATCCAATGGCCGCCCAAAAGTAATGGTAACAGATTCTCTCAATTGTGCAATAGCTTTCTCAAGGTCTATGACAATTTTTCCAGAGGATTTCTCATCAAATCCTCTACCACTCGGCATCGTCCAAAAAGGGGGACAATCATCACCAATGCATTGAATGGCCAAGTTGCTCATTGAAATAGCTCCTTTGCTTTTTCTGCTATACTCGCAAAAAATATTTTGTTCTTGAAATGTCGCAATTTTTCAAGCATATGCCAGGCATCTTCTTCGCCAATAAGTTCTTTCTGCCGGAATACATCTATATCCAGAATTATGGGCAAAAATTTAGGATCAATAATCTGTTCAAACGCTTGAGTTATTATAGCTGCAGCATCCGTTTCAGGATCGTGTATAACAACACGTGTTAAAAAACT
>JBFMEC010000029.1:0-19818 GCA_040753575.1 Nitrospirota bacterium
CTATAAGGAAATATTAAGATTAATCTGTGGATACCTTTATAAGATGGATTCTTTGCGAAAAATAAATTCTCTCTATCCTCAAAAAGCTTATGAAGAAGACATCCTCTATTTCGCCGTGAATTGCTGGGAGATAGAGTAAAATTCTCCCCCGGACATTAGATCGAAAACGGTAAAATGTCCTCTTTGGTAATAAGGCCAGATAAAGAAATTTTAAGAGAGAATTTCAGATTTGATCGGTCAAATCTTCACGACATTTATTGCCTTCAGACCGCGGTCGCCCTCCACAACATCAAATTGAACTCTCTGTCCTTCTGATAAAGTTTTAAACCCTTCTGTAAGGATATTAGAATAGTGAACAAATACATCAGGACCGTTGTCCTGCTGGATAAAACCATACCCCTTGGTTTCGTTAAACCACTTTACCTTACCAGTCAACGACATACTGCAAAAAACCTCCTCTTCGATTTGAATCGTTAATTTTTATAACATGCCGCACGCATTTCTTGTCAAGGAAATTAATCATTTCTCCCTTTCCTTTGCCCTATCCCATAATTTATCCATTTCTTCCAATGTCATCTCAGAAAGTTCCTTTCCCTCGTCTGCTGCTTTCATCTCAATATATCTGAACCGAGAAATGAATTTACCTATCGTCTTCCTCAGGGCATCTTCGGGATTCACGTTAATAAATCTTGAAACATTCACGAGCATAAAAAAAATATCGCCCAGTTCGTCCTCAATCTCATCACGGTTTTTCATCTCCATGGCCTTTTTGAACTCCTTCAGCTCCTCATCAAGCTTATCCAGGACATCTTCGACTCTTTTCCAGTCAAAACCAACCTTACCCACCCTATCCTGTAATCTACGGGCCCTCAGTAGGGAGGGCAGTGCCTTTGGAACTCCCTCCAGTATTGACTCTCTGCCCTTGCCTTCCCTTTTTTTCTGTTCTTCCCAGTGAACGAGGACCTCACCAGTAGTCTTGTATTCAGCTTCTCCAAAGACATGGGGATGTCTTGCAATCATCTTCTCTCCTATCTTCTTGATAACATCTGGCATATCAAACTCTTTCTTCTCCTTCGCTATCTGACACTGGAAAACTATCTGAAAAAGTAGATCCCCAAGTTCTTCCTTTATCTTTTCGGCATCCCCCTCTTCAATAGACTCAATAAGTTCATAGGATTCTTCGATTATGAATGGCTTAAGTGATTCTCTTGTCTGTTCTTTATCCCAGGGACAGCCCCTTTCACCTCTGAGTTCTTCCATTATTTTTAATAACTCCTGAAAATCCATTGTGTTCGCCTGAAAATACCTTTACACGTTTCTGTCATATTCATTTTTTTTCAAAAACAGATTTTCACCTTTATCTGCTCAGGTCACTTTTTCTCCCATAATAAATATACGCAGATCCAGAGACAAGGATAATGGTTAACAGGAAGATTATCTTTGGTGAGAGTTCAATATAAATGATCTTTTCCATGTAATGGATAATAAAGGAGCCACCGTATGCAAGTGACGGATCATGTTTCCTTCTCAGCCATATTTCAAGATAGGTCAAAGGACAGTACCACCCGAATATCTGCATTATAACGGCAGAACTAAGACCTGCGATATGGAATATCTTTACAGACCGGTATTTCTTTCCAACGAATGAACCGAATATCAGGAAAAGGATCCACAGGAAGTGGATGAAGACAACAAAATCTGCGGCAATGCGGTAAAACATTCTGGATGAATTTCACTATACCCTGCCCTGTCTATCGATAAAGCGGGAAAGATCGACTCCGATTGAATCTGCCGCAGCCTTCCATCTTTCATTCGCCGGCATATCAAAGATAATTTTTTTATCCATGGGAGCGATCAGCCAGCTATCCAACATGATCTCGTGCTCAAGCTGCCCAGCAGCCCATCCTGCAAAACCAAGGGCAAAGAGAAACTTTTCAGGCCCCTTTCCCGCTGCGATATCAACCAGGATCTCCTTTGTTGTAGTCAGGGCAAGATTATCATTAATCTTTATTGATGGATAATATCTCTGTGCAGGTGTATAGAGGACGTATCCCTGTTCGGGCTTGACGGGTCCTCCATAGAATACAGGTATGTCTATCAAACTTTTCTGCATCTCGGAGCCGCCGAGTATGGGCACAAAACTACTGAGCAGAATGCGATTGATCACAAGTCCAAAGGCCCCGTCCCTTGAGTGATCGCCAATAAGAACAACCGTACGCTCAAAATTTGGATCCTTCAGGCTTGGTACTGCCACCAAGAACATGGCTGTGAGATTTCTAATATCAATCTTCATTCTGATTCCTGTAGCGACCTCTGCATCGTTTTATTGCAAGCCTTGCAAGTTTGTCACATCTCTCATTCTCAAGATGACCATTGTGGCTTCTAATCCACTGCCATTCTATATCATGGAGATTTGAGAGTTTCAGAAGTCTCTCCCAGAGATCACGATTGCTGACCTCCTGTTTCTGAGCATTTTTCCAGTTATTTTTGAGCCATCTAAAAATCCATGATATCATACCCTGGACGACATAATTTGAGTCGGTAACTATTTTAACCCTGCACCTTTTCTTGAGGTTTTCAATGGCCTTTATGACAGCGGTTAGTTCCATCCGGTTGTTTGTTGTAAGAGATTCACAACCTGAGAGCTCCTTTTCCCGTTTGCCAGATCTGAGGATAACTCCATAGCCACCAACTCCCGGATTTCCACTGCAAGCACCGTCAGCAAAGATTTCTACGAAGGGTTTCTCTATCTTTTTCATGGGAAAATTCTTTTTATGAGACTCTTAAATATATTACACTTTTTGAAGCCAATTTGGAATTGTATGTATTCAAATGTGAAGTAATGCCCTTGCAAACAACCATTCCGGGTGATAAACTTAACTTCAACTAAGACCATCTCTGAACAATTAAAGGAGGCGATTATTGGAGCTTTGTCATCTCGCAATCTCTGAGATAAGTAATCTCTTAATCAAGAAAGAGGTCTCTGTCAAGGATATCGTTGAATCTGTCTACAGGAGGATAGATGTCGTTGAAGAAAAGGTAAAGGCCTTTGTTACTCTCACGAGGGACAAAGCTCTGGAGATGGCCGATCTTGCACAGAAGGAGATTGATTCAGTAAAAGAACGTTCTATCTCCATAATTGGGATACCTCTCGCCATAAAGGATAACATGTGCACAAAGGAAATCCTCACAACCTGTTCATCAAGAATACTCTATAATTTTGTACCGCCCTATGAAAGCACTGTCACATCAAGACTCCTCGAACAAAAATATGTACTCGTTGGAAAGACAAACCTTGATGAGTTTGCTATGGGATCCTCTACAGAAAATTCAGGCTTTCATGTAACAAGAAATCCCTGGGACTTAGGAAGAACTCCCGGGGGTTCAAGCGGTGGCTCAGCTGCAGCGGTCGCCTCGGATGAGTGCATAGCAGCATTGGGCTCTGATACCGGAGGTTCCATAAGACAGCCAGCGGCTTTGTGTGGAGTGGTGGGGTTAAAACCAACCTACGGCAGGGTATCGAGATTTGGTCTTGTTGCCTTTGCTTCATCCCTTGACCAGATCGGCCCGATTACTAAAAATGTGAAAGACGCTGCGATTTTAATGAATGTCATTTCGGGCCATGACCCGCTTGATTCTACCTCGGCGCCTCTGCCTGTTCCTAATTTTACAGGGATCCTCGGTCAGGAGATCAAAGGACTAAAGATAGGGGTTCCCAGGGAATATTTCATTGAGGGTGTGGACAGAGAAGTTGAGATTGCAATTAGAGAGGCCATAAAGAAATTGGAATCTCTGGGTGCGATCATCCCTGAGGTATCTCTACCGCATACAGGTTATGCAGTTGCAACCTATTATATCCTTGCTACCTCAGAGGCTTCCTCTAACCTTGCGAGATATGATGGGGTAAAATATGGCTTCAGGGCGGAGTGTATAGATTTGTTGGATATGTATCTGAAAACAAGGGCTCAGGGATTTGGTGCGGAAGTAAAAAGAAGAATTATGCTTGGCACCTACGCACTCTCGTCAGGATATTACGAGGCTTACTATAAAAAAGCGCAGCAGGTCAGGACATTAATCATGAAAGATTTTGAAGAGGCCTTCAAGAGCGTCGATGTAATTGTGACTCCCACATCTCCGACGGCCGCATTTAAATTGGGAGAAAGGATTGCAGATCCTTTACAGATGTACCTTTCTGATATCTTCACAATCTCCGTCAACCTCGCCGGAATGCCGGGGATATCCATACCCTGCGGATTTACTTCAAATAATTTGCCCATTGGACTACAGATAATCGGTAAGCATTTTGATGAAGAGTCGATTTTAAAGGTTGCCTATGCTTATGAGCAGTCTACGGATTGGCACAAAAGAAAACCGGTTCTATGAAGTACGAAGCGGTTATAGGTCTTGAGGTTCATGCGCAGATGCTTACAGATACCAAGATTTTCTGTGGCTGTTCGACGAAGTTTGGTGCGGAGCCTGATACGCAGACATGCCCGATATGTATTGGCATACCCGGTGTACTTCCCGTTTTGAATAAAAGGGCCCTTGAATTTACTATAAAGACCGGTCTTGCAATGAACTGCAAGATTTCTTCTTATAGCAGATTTGCAAGGAAGAATTATTTTTATCCTGACCTTCCAAAGGGTTATCAAATAAGCCAGTATGAACTTCCCATATGTGAGCGTGGTTATGTCGAAATAGTCGTTGACGGCAATAGCAAACTAATCGGTATTACAAGAATCCATATGGAGGAAGATGCGGGGAAAAATATTCACGAGGATGCTGGTAATTATAGTTTCGTGGACTTAAACAGAGCGGGGGTACCATTAATGGAGATTGTCTCTGAGCCTGACATCAGGAGTCCCAGGGAAGCGGCAGAGTACATGAAAAAACTAAGAAGCCTCCTCAGATATCTTGAAGTCTGCGATGGAAATATGGAACAGGGTTCTCTTCGGTGTGATGCAAATGTCTCTGTAAGACCCCTCGGTCAGAAAGAGTTCGGTGTAAAAACAGAGATCAAGAATATAAACTCCTTCAGGTTCGTTGAGAAATCCCTTGATTATGAAATAAGGCGACAGATAAAGGTCCTCGATGAAGGGGGAAAGGTTTTGCAGGAAACAAGGTTATGGAATGCCGAAAGAGGAATAACAGAATCGATGCGAACCAAGGAAAAGGCCCATGATTACAGGTATTTTCCGGAGCCGGATCTTGTTCCAATAATGGTTAAGCAGAAATGGATTGATGAGATAGGGAGATCTCTTCCGGAAATGCCCGATATAAAGAGGAAGCGTTTTATCTCACAATACGGGCTTCCAGAATATGATGCTGATCTTCTTACATCGGAGAAGTCCGTTGCTGACTGGTATGAAGAGGCAGTTAAACTTGGCGGACAACCAAAGGCCATATCTAACTGGATGATGGGTGATTTGATGAGATTATTAAATGAAGAGGATAAAACCATTGAGGAATGTCCCCTAAAACCGAGACAGCTTGTTGATATGCTTAGACTCATAGAAGACGGCACCATCAGCGGAAAAATAGCAAAGACAGTCTTTGAAGAGATGTACAGGACTGGCAAGGATGCAGAATCCATCGTAAAGGAAAAAGGACTTATACAGATAACCGATGTCGCTGCCATAGAGAAGATTATCGATGATATAATCTCAAAGAATCCTAAGGAGGTGGCACGCTACAAGGGCGGAGAGGGAAAACTCCTTGGATTCTTTGTAGGCCACGTAATGAAACTTACCAGAGGTAAGGCAAATCCTCAGATTGTAAATGAGTTGCTGAAAAAGAAACTGTCTGATTAAATATCCAGTCCTCTATCAAGGAATCTCCGAATATGGTCAGTCACTCTGAGGATATTTCTCTGACAACATATCATGGGCTTTGCGCAAGGCCTTGGCATCGTGTTTTTTCTCCAGAGCCTTATTGAAATCTCTTTCCCGTTTTATCTCCGCCATGAAAACCTCCTTTAGAAGTTTATATCTCCGATCTTTATTAACCTGATATCACAAAAAAAGCCCAGGTCAACATCAACAAAAAGGGCTTTTAATTCCTTTTGCAATATCCCCCTTGGGTCAAGAAATTTGATCTTTTTCTTTTGAAATGTTTGATTGTTCAAAAGTTTGAATTACTTCCAGTACTAAAACAGTTTACAATCCTTCATAAAAGGTGTATATTTCAACCGGTGACCTAAGGTAGGATATCCGAGGTATTTCGTCTATTTGGAAGGATAAACGAACCTGAGTTCGGATATAACCCCTTATGCGCCATTTCGCCAAAGGTGTGAAGGAGAATGACGAGTGAAAAGTCGCTTACTCGAGATATTCGAAGACACAAGGCTTGTTGAGAAGATCAAAAGACGCCTACCATATCTCTTTCAACTTGCAGAATTAGAAAGCTCAAGGGCTGGTAAAACAGGCATGGAAGTCGGTTCAGTCCGCGAAAGGGTAATAGTCGCCCTACTTATTTATAAATTTGGTGAGTTAAATGTGGAAACCGAAATTCCTATTACTGAACCAGAAGTGGATGCAAAATTATTCGGAGAACCGGTATCCATCAAAACAATTACAGGGAAGGGGTTTAGCGGAGTCAAACTTATATGGACAGTTGATGCTCAAAAGGCAAAAGAGTTTCGTGAAGGCTATTATCCTCATTGTGATATTCTGCTTGTTCAAATAAACTGGACCGGTACCGGTGGTTTTTACTATATTCCGTTGGAGGTCCAAAAGAGGCTTTTTGATAGAATAGAAAGAGAGCGTTATATTAAACTTCCTAAACCAGGAACAAATCCAAGAGGTGTTGAAATTACTAAAGAAGCCTTATCAACATTAATTGAGAACAGTGAAACCAAGAAGATTGAAATAAACTGGCAAAGAACAAAGATAGAGTTTAATTCTTATAAAAGATGGGTTGACCTCTGGAGGGAAGAATAAGATGGATTTTAACGGAAGGAAAAGAGGCACAAAGACAAGCGCCTTTGGTTCTCCAGGAAGAATTAACCATGACGCCACCGCTTTTTATACAAGCAGGTTATACGAAGGATTGCCTAAGGAGGAGATGGTTAAATATGTAGAAAATCCGATTCCCTCTGAATTCATGGATAAAATCTTTTGCAAATCAAGTGAGAGGATGGAAGAATTACCTGATAATAGTGTTCATCTGATGGTCACATCTCCTCCTTATAATGTGGGAAAGGAATATGATGAGAATCTTACCTTAAATGAATACAGGGCATTTTTAAAAAGGGTATGGAGTGAGGTTAAAAGGGTACTTGTCCCGGGAGGAAGGATCTGCATTAATATTGCAAACCTTGGGAGAAAGCCATATATTCCCCTTCATACCTTTATTATTGAGGATATGCTTGATTTAGGATGTTTGATGCGAGGCGAGATAATCTGGAATAAGGCCTCAAGCGGTAGTCCTTCTACCGCATGGGGTAGCTGGCTTTCTGCTAAAAACCCAACACTGAGAGATATTCACGAATACATCTTAATTTTCTCTAAAGGGATATTCACAAGGGGAAATCCTTATAAAAGAAAAAGCACAATCTCAAGAGATGAGTTCCTGGAATTCACTAAAAGCATCTGGACATTTGCCGCTGAACCGGCAACAAAGATTGGACATCCTGCCCCGTTTCCAGTTGAGTTGCCATACAGACTGATTCAGCTTTATACCTTTGAAGGAGAGGTTGTTTTAGACCCGTTTATAGGAAGTGGACAGACTGCAATCGCAGCTATTAAAACAAATCGTCATTATGTGGGATATGACATAAATGAGGAATACGTAAAATTGGCAGAAAGGCGGATTAGAGAATTTCTTACAGAGATTAATGCCCCGAAGTTGTTTAACTTTAAACAATCAGAAGTAAAGTAATTACGCCCGTGGTGACCAGTATGCTTTATTTGCCAAGGCAAAATTCCTTCTAAGTGTGGCGGAAATGAGTCACTTATCAGTAAGGGAACCAAAAAATAATGTTCTACAGGATTTCATAAGATAGCCCGCCTTTCGAGGAGATTCAAAGATCTTAAAGAACTTTTCTGAAGTCAAATGCCTGTATAAATATTCATACAAATTGAGCAGATCTATTTTCTTCATTATTTTAAATTTTCTTAAATATCAAGTAGTTATAAAATATCTCTTTTTGGCATATTTCTTGTTCTTTAATTTGTTTTGCTGACACAGTAAGCCAGAGTACCGAGTCCATTCGGCAAAAGGAAATCATTAATTTCAAATGGGAGGTAAAGACATGAGAAAGTTTCTTTCAGGAATGATCATTCTATTTTTTGCATTAGGTTGCGCCGGGCAACCTAAGGAGCTTCACGTGAAGGACGTTAATCAGGAAACGAAAACCGTTGTCTTTCCCAAGGGGACCGTCTTCGGGGGAGCTTCAAAGGAACAGGCAAGTACATTAGCGCAGATTTTTGTTGACTCCCATAATGCTGCAATGATGGAGCTGGACAAGATAGAGAAATCAACACAGGAATCGACTCAAAGGATTGAGGGCTCCCTTAAGGAAATGGATGGCTCACTCCAGAAAATCGAGGGGTCAACTCAGAAGATTCTCGAATCGAGCCAGAAAAATCTCGAAACTGCACAGAAGACACTTAAGATTATTGAAGAATTATCCAGAAGCCAGGGTACCGGTGAGCTAACCGTATTCTATCCAGTCGCTTCATATCAGATCAAAAAGGGAGGTCTTGAATATGGAAGACTCGTCAATTTTATTGACTCCCTTTCAAAGGAGAGCAGAGGGCGAAAGATTTTATTTATTTCGATAGGTAGTGCCTCAGCCTTTGGAGATAAGAAATTCAATCAAAAACTGGCAAAGAAACGTTCTGAAGCACCGAAAGAAATTATCGATAAATATCTGGTAAATATCCCTCATGAATATTACAAGGTCTATGGCATAGGAGATGTTTACAGCCCCAAAAATGTGACTATGAAAGAGCATCAGAGATACCAGAATACGCGGATAATAGCAGTATATGAAACGGCCCAATTTCCTCCTTTGCCGGAACCAGTCGAAAATAAGATCACCAAAAAATAAAATTATCCAGTGTATAAAAGGACAAAGGCGAGCAAAACTCGCCTTTGTCCTGGGCATAAGAGAAGTCAAGAAATATTTGAAGAATTGCATATTGACTCTGCTCACCTGATTATCTTTGTAACAGTCGGACCTAACCTTGATTTTATCCCTGCCTTTTATTAATCTTAAAGAGAAAAATATTATTGTTCATTAATAGAGATTGCCGCGCTACGCTCGCAATGCCAAATCAAGCAGTGCTCATTTTTCTGGTCATTGCGAGGAGCATCAGCGACGAAGCAATCTCGTTACAAAAACAGTAGAATAAACATCTCACGAGGTTTTGAGATATAGAAAAAATATTATTAAATAGACATTATTTATAAGATGCTGAGGAGAGATGTCCGAGAGGCCGAAGGAGCACGATTGGAAATCGTGTGTGGAGTTTAAAAGCTTCACCGTGGGTTCAAATCCCACTCTCTCCGCCACTTATTTTATTCTCTTTCTGCAGTCCGGGAATGGCCCTGCGCAGCGGGTAGATGTGAACCCCGTCAGGTCCGGAAGGAAGCAGCGGTAAGCATTCCGCCTGGGTGCCGCAGAAAGTCGTTTCCGGGCTGCAGAAAGAAAATAAAAAATCCATGAGCTATCTAGTCTTGGCAAGAAAATGGAGACCACAGGGTTTTGATGACCTTATCGGTCAGGAACCCATAACACGCATACTGAAAAATTCTATAGATCAGGGAAGAATAGCCCATGCCTATCTCTTTTCCGGGCCAAGGGGAGTAGGTAAAACTTCCACTGCCAGAATACTCGCAAAGGCCCTGAACTGCCTGCAGGGACCAACCTCTTCTCCTTGTGGTTCATGTGTTTTCTGTGCATCAATAACCGAAGGATATTCTGTAGACGTAATGGAGATAGATGGTGCATCGAACAATAGTGTCAATGACATCAGGGATCTCAGGGAGAGGGTAAAATATGCTCCCTCCGGTGGAAAATATAAGGTTTATATCATTGACGAATCCCATATGCTATCAGATGCAGCCTTTAATGCTCTTTTAAAAACCCTTGAGGAACCGCCGCCTCATGTGGTCTTTGTCCTTGCAACAACGGCTCCGAAAAAAATACCATCCACGGTACTTTCACGTTGTCAGCACCTGCCCTTCAGGAGGATATCAAGCCAGAAGATAAAGGAAAGGGTGAAAAAAATAGCAGATGCCGAGGGCTTAAACATCTCCGGTCCGGCTCTTGAACTTATCGGGAGGTCAGCCGACGGAAGTCTCAGGGACTCTCTTACAATCCTGGATCAGCTATCATCTTTCTCATCTGACATAACGGAATCTGATGTGAAAGATCTTCTTGGAATAGCAGACTTTGGACTTCTCTCACAGATATCATTGGCATTAATCGAGGGGGAAAAAGAGAAAATACTGAAAATCATAGAAGAACTTATAGAAAAAGGGACTGATATCAAAGCCTTTACAAAAGAGCTTGTCCAATTCTTTAGAGATCTACTTGTTGCAGGTGTTGTAAAAAAGCCTGAAGAAGTACTTGATTTGAATAAAGAAGAAATAGATGTAATAAAGGATATCGTTAGCAGAACAAATGAAGACCAGCTTACTTTACTGCTTTCAGAAATAATGAAGACAGAGATTGATGTGAAAAATTCTTCCTCACCGCGGCTTGCCCTCGAGATATCTCTAATAAAGGCGAGTTTTTTGAGTGGCATCAAACCCATAAAAGAAATTATAGAAAACATAGAGGCCTTTGTGAAAGATTTGATACCAGATTTCAAGAAATCCATGCCCGATGAGCCCGAAATAGAACAAACCGAGTCTCATACTGAAGTCATTTCAGCATCTGTTGAGACTCCGGAATCAGAAACACTGAACCGTGGTAATATTCAGGGTGACAGTAAGGAAGAGTCTCCTGAACCGGAAAAGGAGAATTTCTGGGAAAGGGCTATTAAGAAGATGGATGCACCCCTCGCCTCAAAGCTGTCAAAGGCAGAGTTTAGAATTGATGGGGATGAGCTAACCATCATCTTCAACGGAAGCAGCTCGCTCTTTGCCGATTCTATTAAGAAAAATATGAAGGTCCTGGAACAGATTTTTTCAGATGAACTCAGGCCTGGAATCAAAATAAAGATTAAAACTGTAAAAGAGAAGGTGATCTCGAAGAAGGACCTAAAGAAAAAGATAATGGAGGAACCGATTATTAAGGAGGTACTCGAACTTTTCGAGGGAAAAATTGTGGATGTAATCCCAATAACAGGACAGAAAGACCGGAACACAGGAGGATAATATGTCAAAAAGGATGTTCGGAGACATAATGCGGGAGGTTCAGAAGCTTCAGACTGAAATGGCTAAGATACAGGAAGAGGCGAAAAAAAAGACGGTCGAGGCTACAGCAGGAGGTGGAATGGTCACCGCCGTTGCCAATGGTGCGGGTGAGCTCCTATCCATAAGAATCGAAAAGGAAGTCGTGAATCCCGATGATATTGAAATGTTACAGGACCTTATCATCGCGGCAGCAAACGAAGCCCTGCGCCGTGCACAGGAGATGGTTACCAGCGAGATGTCAAAACTGACGGGAGGACTGCAGCTTCCGGGACTGCTTGGAGGATTGGGGAATATTCTGGGAAAATAAAAGAGGCAAGGGTTGAGATTGAAGCTAAGAAAGTTTCAATCTTAATCTTAACCTTGACCTCAATACTTAGAGATTAATGGCACAGGGTATAGTAGAGAACCTTATAACTGAACTTACAAAACTTCCTGGCATAGGTATGAAAACCGCCCAAAGACTCGCTTTCTTTATCCTTACAATGCCGGAGGAAGAGGCGAAAGGCATCTCCCGAGCTATAAATGAGGTTAGGGAAAAGGCCCGCTTCTGCAAAGAGTGTTTTAATATTACAGAGGATGAAGTTTGCAGTATTTGTAGCGATAGCTCGAGAGATAGGGCTAAACTTTGCGTTGTTGAAGAACCAAGCAACATACTTGTTATCGAAAGGAGCAGGAGCTTTAAAGGCCTCTATCACGTACTGCTCGGGGCCCTCTCGCCGATAGACGGCATAACGCCTGAGAAACTCAGGATAAAGGAACTTATTGAAAGGGTCAAGAAGGATAGCATAAGGGAAGTCATAATCGCGACAAATCCTAACACAAAGGGCGAGATGACCGCCCAGTATATAAGTGAACAATTAAAACCTGTAAATATAAAAGTCACAAGGATTGCCTATGGTCTTCCCATGGGCGGAGATATTGAATTTGCCGACGAAGTGACCTTAAGCAAAGCCATCGAAGGAAGAAGAGAGATGTAGGAGGAAATTTTTATTTTACTATCTCCCAGTTGGTCTCGAAGGTATTGTCATAAAGAGTATACAGATATCCGAGCATCTTTCCCACTCCTGGCATTACACCTTCCTCGATTCGCCAGAAGGCCAGATAAATAGCTGGTACCAAACGGGGCTCCCCGGTCTCCGGATCGTCTTCGATATTTTGCCAGACTTCCCTTTTCTCCATTACTCGCCATAGGGTTCCATAGTTTTTGCTCCGGACGATCTGCCCTACTCTGGGCAGCCCCTTTTGTCGCATAATTTCTTCATAGTCTTCCTTCATTGCTCCTCCTTAGTTCTAATTTTATTCACTGCCGCTTATCTTTTCTCCCCACTTTTTTGCTTTAAATAGAATTTCTGATTCATCGGCTGTCGTGAGTTTTCCAGCATTTAGAACAACCTTTCCGTTTACCATCACCGTATCGACATCTGAGGCCATCGCAGCATACACTATGTGTGAATAGACATCATATATCGGTGTTAGATGGGGCTTTTTTAGATTAATAATTATGATATCAGCTAGTTTCCCTTTTTCAAGACTTCCGATTTTGTTACCAAGACCTAACACGTCTGCACCCCATCTTGTTGCCATAAGGAGTGCTGTTTTTGCATCGAGGGCAGTGGGATCATTTGATAAAGCTTTGTGTACCTTTGCTGTAGTAGACATCTCACTCAGGATATTGAGGTCGTTATTGCTTGCTGCACCGTCAGTACCAAAGGTGACCTTTACGCCTGCTTGAAGCATCGTTACAACAGGAGCGAATCCCGATGCAAGTTTGAGGTTGCTCTCCATGCAATGAGACACACCAACTTTCCTTTTTGCAAGTAACTCAATTTCGCTATCTTCAAGCCAGATACAATGAGCGGCTAAAACGGTTTCATCGAGAAAGCCAAGGTCTTCAAGGTATTTGACGGGTCTTTTATTAAATCTCATGATCACCTCTCTCACCTCTCCTTCTGTCTCAGAGAGATGAATATGTAAGGGGATACCCAATTTTTCAGCCATCGCTTTCGACTTTCTTAAAGTCTCTGAGCTACACGTATAAAGAGCGTGTGGTGCGATACAAGGGGTAATTAATTCATCTCCTTTCCAGTTGACAATAAATTTCTCAGCATTTTCAAGATATTCATCAGGTGTCTGTGCAGAGACAGTAGGAAAATCAAGAATACCGGAACCTAATACAGCCCTCATGCCCACCCTCTTCGTGGCTTCAGCAGCTGCATCTTCGTAGAAGTACATATCATTATAGGTTGTGATCCCTGCCTTAAGCATTTCAAGACAGGCAAGCTCGATAGCATCATGTATAAATTCAGGGCTGAGCCATCTATTCTCGGCAGGCCAAATATGGTTCTCGAGCCACTCCTTTAAAGGAAGGTCATCGGCAATACCCCTGAAGTAAACCATCGCTGCATGGGTATGGGTATTGATCAAGCCCGGCAATACTACTTTCCCTTTTCCTTTAATAGTCGATCTTGCGGTATATTTTTTAGAAATTTCTTCAGCAGATCCTACCTCGATGATCTTAGCCCCTTTTACGGCAATCAAACCGTTTCTTATGACAGTAAGCCCTTCATCCATCGGAAGGACATAATCACCATGGACGATATGATCAACGTTTTGCATAACTTAATTAACTAAAACCAAATTCCAAAATCCAAATGCCAAATATCGCTTTAGAATTTGACCTTCAGCATTTGACATTTGAGCTTTGATATGGGCTTTATTTGAGATTTGGGCTTTGATATTTTGGATTTCTGATTCCGGATTTTTAGATTAGACATGTACCAATTGTAGAAAAGGTTATGCCATCTCTATCAGCCTCTCTGCTATCTGCACAGCATTCAGGGCCGCACCTTTTCTTAAATTGTCCGCCACTATCCACATATTGATGCCTTTCTCAATAGATTCATCCTCTCGTATTCTTCCCACATAGGTTTCATCCTTTCCGGCTACATCGATAGGCATAGGATAAACATTCTTATGAGGTGCATCAAACACAACTATACCAGAGGCCTCTGACAGAATTGCCCTTACTTCATCGGCAGTAAGCTTCTTCTCTGTTTCTATATTCACACTCTCTGAATGGCCCCTGAAAACAGGAACCCTCACTGTTGTTGCGGTCACTCTTATTGAATAATCTCCCAGAATCTTCCTCGTCTCATTCACCATCTTCATCTCTTCCTTTGTATAGCCATTTTCAAGGAATCTGTCTATATGGGGAAGGACGTTAAAGGCTATCTGGTAAGGATAGACATTGCATTTAATATCTCTGAAATTCAAAAGGTCTGTTGTCTGTTGAAACAACTCATCCATGGCCTTCTGACCGGTCCCTGAAACAGACTGAAAGGTTGTTACAACAACCCTTTTTATCTTTGCCGCATAATGTATCGGTTTCAACACAACTACCATCTGTATTGTTGAGCAGTTCGGATTTGCGATTATTCCTTTATGCCCTTTTAGATCATTGGGATTAACCTCCGGCACAACGAGAGGGACTTCAGGGTCCATCCGCCATTGACTTGAATTATCAACTACAACACATCCGGATTTTGCCGCAACAGGAGCCCATATCTTTGACCTTTCCGCACCCGCCGAGAAAAGGGCGATGTCGATGCCTTCAAAGGAATTCTCCTTCAGAGTTTCCACCGGAATCTCTCTTTCACAAAACTCCAGGGTCTTCCCTTCCGATCGCTCCGAGGCAAAAAGCCTCAAATAATCTACCGGGAAGTCTCTCTCCCTGAGCGTTGTGACCATCTCATTGCCAACCGCTCCAGTTGCTCCCACAACTGCAACAACGTACTTTTCTTTCTTTTTGAGCATTGAAAAAAGCCTTCTTTCGAAAAGAATTTTATTTTAATTTATCACAATCGCTTAAAAAAATTCTATTTTGTCTGAATTCTTCCAATATGGCGGGAATGTCTTTGAACGGCTTTATTTTATCGCTGAAACAGAATGTTTCAGCGATAAAATACATCGGAGGTCGATAGACCGAGAATGAGTGAAAAGATGTTCCCTGCCTATCTACTAATTTTTCAATAAATGGAATCCTTTCAAATCAACTCTGCCACTGCTCTCTGAGCAGCCTCAGAATCCCAGTATGCAAAAATCTTGACACAGTCTCTCTTAATATTATCAAAGATATAAGGACTTCCAAAAGATATGAAGACCCTTGCTCTTTCCTCAAATTCCTCTATCGTCTTCTTAAGCAAAGGACTTAATCCGCCCTTCCAGGCTTTAATACTCGAAAAGACTGCGAGGATAATCTCCCTATCTCTTTTTATATCATTGAAATCACTTATCTGTGTTTCTCTGTTATGTAATCTATATTCCAGACTGGAGTATCTTGATTTTAATACCTCAATCAAGACATCACCTTTTCCCCTTTCGTCATCATTAAGGATAAGAAGAAAGGGGTTTTTAACTGGCTTTATCTTACCCTTTATATTAATTGCTTTCCTCGCAAGTTTTTCTGACAGTTTCTTGTTTTCTTCGAAGCTGAGGTATGGTTCGACGGACTCACTCTTGCATAAAGTTTCTCGAAATACCTCAAGTCGTTTTATAGCGGAATTATCAGGATAATAACCAGTTCCTTCAAGATATGAAACGATACTACCGGCGTCTGTTGGATGCAGGAGAAGGTCTACCCCGGCCTTAAGGGCTATCAGTGATGCCTGTTCTTCTATACCAATTCTGTCATTGCGAGCCAAAGGCAAAGCAATCTGTCTGGGATAGGATTGATTCGCCGCTTCGCCCCTCGCAATAACATTCTCATGGGTTTGTACAATTTGAGTTAACCCGTGCATACTCAAGGCATCTGTAATTGCAATGCCTCTGAATTCCATCTTTTCTCGAAGATATCTAATCGTCTCCGCAGATATAGATGCCGGAATGCCTGATGGATCCATTGCAGGCACACTCAAATGTCCAAGCATAATCATTTTTAAACCTGCCCTAATGGCATCCCTGAAAGGCACTAACTCTATTTTCTCAAGTGACTCCAGATTTTTATTTATGAGCGGGAGACTTATATGGGAGTCTGTCTCGGTATCACCGTGGCCCGGAAAATGTTTCCCGCATGCTGCAATCCCAAAAGACTGCAATATCTTTATCATCTCACAGCCAAGAAATGAAACACTCTCAGGATCATTGCCGAAGGCCCTCGTTGAGATTATCGGATTCTGTGGATTTGTGTTGATATCGAGGACAGGAGCAAATACAGTATTTATTCCTGCATATCTTGCCTCAAGGGCGATTGCTTGAAAGGTATTCTTAAGTAGTTTCAACTTCCCTCTTGTGACTTCCGCACCCCCTCCCTCACCCTCCCCCTTAAAGGGGGCGGGGCTGATGAAGGCAAGGGCCGAAGCAATTGCCATTGCAGGAGGAAATGTTGTGCCGCCTTCAATTTGTTGGCCCAGTCCCTGTTCAAGATCAGAGGCAATAATTAGTGTTCTTTTAGCTTCCTTCTGAAGCTCGATCAGTCCTTCTCTGACTGGCAGGAGTTTACCCCCAAAAATGATGAAACCCGCAATTCCTTTTTTGACAAGTCCCAAATGATAGTCAAAATCCTTCTCAATATCCTCACCATTCAGCCGGGAGATTATGAATTGATAAAAATTCATGAATTATTATAACAGCGAGTTTAAGGTATTAGCGATTAAGGGTCAGATTGATTAATCATCTTAAAAAATTTAAAATCTGATTAAACTCTTTTTAATTTCATTACTTTCTTTCATATAAGCTAACTTTAAGGGAGGAATAATGGGTTTTTTTGAGAGGCTCAAGGAAGGTCTTGCAAAGACGAGAAAAGGCTTCATAGAAAAGGTTGAATCCGTATTTACAGGCCGTAAGATTGACGAAGAAACACTGGAAGAACTCGAAGAGATACTTATTGCCTCTGACGTTGGAACAAAGGCGGCAGCGGAAATAATGACCTCCCTTCGTGAAAAGGTAAACAAGGGAGAAGTGAGAGATGTTGCATCAGTAAAGGAACAGCTAAAGAAAGAGATGATATCTATCCTTGGCCATTCTCAGCCCATAGTTGTCTATGGAGACAGGCCTTTCGTGATTCTTGCCGTGGGTGTCAATGGCGTAGGAAAGACCACTACTATAGGAAAGCTTGCAAGTCGGTTTCAGTCCCAGGGTCTTTCCGTTTTGCTCGCAGCGGCTGATACCTTCAGAGCTGCTGGAATTGAGCAGCTTGAAATCTGGGCCAAAAGGGCAAATACCCATTTTATAAAACACCAGAGTGGCTCTGATCCGGCAGCGGTCGCCTTTGATGCCGTTGTATCAGCCAAGAGTAAAGGAATAGATGTTGTCATAGTTGATACAGCAGGAAGGTTACATACAAAGAGCCCTCTCATGGAGGAACTGAAAAAGATAAAGAGGGTTATAGATAAGGCAATGCCAGGAGCCCCCCAGGAGATCCTTCTTGTGGTTGATGCAACTACAGGGCAGAATGCCCTGAGGCAGGCAGAGATGTTCAATGAGACAACCGGTGTGACCGGTGTTGCCCTGACAAAACTCGACGGTACCGCAAAAGGAGGCATTATATTAGCAATAAAGAAGAATTTCGGCATACCCGTGAGACTTATTGGTATCGGAGAAGGAATAGATGACCTGAGAGATTTCAATCCAAAAGAGTTTATTGAGGCACTCTTTTCATAAATTCGATCCATATCGGAAGTGCTGCCCTTGCACCGGTTTCCTTAGGGCCAATCGGCCTGTGATCATCCCTTCCCACCCATACGCCCACAGCAAGTCTATCATCAAATCCTATAAACCACGCATCGGTGAAATCATTGGTGGTACCGGTCTTCCCGTAAACAGACCTGTTAAGTTCTTTTGCTCGCTGGGCAGTGCCTTCATCAATAACTGCAGATAGGGATAGCTTCATCTCTTCGATGACATCTTTATCAAATATCTCCTTTGCTACAGGTCTTGTCTCTTCAAGGACTACGCCATCCCTGTTAAGTATTCTTTCATAAATCAGGGGCTCTGTAATCGAACCCGTTGCAAAGGCTGAATAGGCAGATACGATTTCCATGAGTGTAACATCTGAGGCGCCCAGTGCAGTTGCAAGATGGGGATAAAGCCTGCTCTTGATGCCGAGTTTTCTGGCAGTCTCAATAACATCGGCTATACCGATCCTATAGGCGAGCCTGACCGTAGCGGCATTCAGAGATTTGGCGAGTGATCTTTTAAGCGTCACTGCTCCATAGTATTTTCCGTCATAGTTTTTTGGAGACCAGACTTCGCCGGGACGTCCACCTCTAAGTGATATGGGAGAATCGTAGATCTTATCTTCTGATAACATTCCTTTGTTAAAGGCAGTAATGTAAACAAAGGGTTTAAAGGCTGAACCCGGCTGCCTCATGGCCTGAGTGGCTCTGTTATATTGGTTTTTCCAGAAGTCAAGGCCTCCCACCATCGCCTTTATATGTCCTGTATGAAGCTCGATCGCGACAAGTGATGCCTCTATCCCGGGATTTACCCTTCTCTCGATAGTCTCAACACCTCTCTTGATTGCTTCTTCCGCTATTTTTTGCATGCCGTAGTCGAGGGTCGAGTAAATTTTATAGCCTGCCGTATATATTTCAGAACCGTACCTCTGTTCAAGCCTCTGCCTCATAAATTCTATAAAATAGGGTGCCTCATATTTTCTCAAATGGGGTATTTTGGGAAGAGGTTCTTCCTCTGCCTTATCAAACTCTTCCTTCGTAATAAATTTATGATTGAGCATTTTCTTAAGTACAGCGGACCGCCTTTCTCTGGCTTTATCAGGATTCTTGAAAGGAGAGAGAAGGGAAGGTGCCCGTGGAAGAAAGGCAAGAAGCGCTGCCTCTCCAACGGTAAGTTCACTTACAGATTTTGCGAAATATGTCTGCGAGGCTGCCTCTATGCCATAGGCCCTCGTGCCAAAATAGGCCTGGTTTAAGTAAAGGCCAAGAATCTCATTCTTTGTATATCTTTTCTCTATCAGTATGGAAAGCACAGCTTCTTTTAATTTCCTTCCGAGTGTTTTTTCAGGTTTTAGAAAGAGCATCTTTGCGAGTTGTTGAGTGATAGTGCTACCTCCTTCGACAATACTTCCCGCCATGAGGTCACGCCATAGTGCCCTCAAAATGCTTATGAAATCAACGCCCGGATGGTTATAAAATCTCACATCTTCAACAGCTATGAAGGCCCTTTTTACATGATCCGGTATCTGATAATGTGAAATGAATGTTCTCCTTTCAAGATAGAGTTCCGCAAGGATCTTTCCATCGTTGGAATAAACTCTTGATGATTCTATAGGGGCATATCCTTCAAGGGTCTTTATTTTGGGAAGGTCCATAATTGTCCAGGATATAAAACCTCCCAGAATACCGATTCCAGCAGAAAGAATGATAATTACAACAGCTATTTTTTTGAATCTTCTCTGTCTTTCTAACTCTTCAATATCTTGCCCGGATTTCATCA
>JBFMEC010000030.1:0-19477 GCA_040753575.1 Nitrospirota bacterium
CCACCTGATGCTTTACCGTGCAGATGAGATCTTCTGCTCTGAGATATCCCAGTTCGATAAGAATTGCACCGTAGCGCTTTCTTGTTTTCTTCATTAGAGCAACGGTTCGATAATGCTGGTCAGGTGTAATCCTGCACGACCGTAAAAGAAACTCTCCGAAGCGATCTTCTTTCAGGTTTGATCTTGCAAAAACGATATCACCATTCTTAATGTATGCCTTTTTATAAATTAGACCATCTCTTATTTCGAGTATCCCGGTCTTTTCACTCTTCTGGAGGTCCAAAAAAATGTCTGATAGTGGATAATATTTTAGGAGACCTGAGACAGATACCCCTTTAATTCCTACTCTCAGGTTCCTTTCAATATTCTGAGTCCATACAACTTTCCCCTTTATATTTAAATTTATGTCCTTTATATTAACGTCAATGATAGAGCCAAGGGTAATTGAAGGCGTACTCTCCACAGAAAAGCCGAGACCGCCTAAGGAATAATCGATCGTAATTGCCTTAAAGGAATTTCTTCCAATCGATAGTTGAAACTCCGATCTATGCTTGTATCTCCTGAATTGTCTTCTTTTCTTATCTTCTAACATCAAGAATAAATATGAACCCGGATGGTTTATTAAATGTCAATTTCATTCATATCGATCAGTCGCGCGCCATTGTTAAATATGGCGGCCGACAAGATCAGAATTTACTTTTTGAGATGTCTCTGGAAAAAGATATGCTTAAGAAGTGAAGTAATCAGGTTCTTGTGCCAGTCAAAATTTGCTTTCTTTATAATTAAAGAGATGCCATTTTTACTGGCGAGGTCTATAAGCAGATCAATTTGATAGTCAGAGAGGCTTGAAAAAAGCTTTCTCAAGGCCATACCCGCTTTTAGCTCCGGCTCTATTTTGCTCCTCCAGTTTATCTCATATTCTCTAAATAACCTCTCGCTAAAGTCTTTACTTTTAAAAGCTTTTAAAATCGTTCTAACAGCAATCTCTGAGCAGAGAAGCCCGAAATAAATCCCGCCTCCGGTGGTAGTCTTAACCTGGCCTGCTGCTTCACCCACTATGATGAGCCTTTCGGCATAACTCTTTTGAATCATCCCGAGAGGGATAGGACTGCACTTTATCTGACCATTATTACCCTTCACTCTATCCTTTAAAAGAGGATGTTGAAGAAATGCTTTTAGATGGCCTGCGGGATTTTTCTTTGCAAGTAACCCAATTTTTGCTGATTTACCATTTGTTGGCACTACCCATGCAAAGGATCCCGGCGTAACTCTTCTTCCAAGATAAAGTTCCACGTCATTAACATCTTCTACTTCGCTTTCTGTCTGTATTCCATATAAGAAATCATTGGGTTTCCTGATTTGACCATAGGGGTAATTTATTTCAAACCCAGTTGCAATAACCACTACTTCTGCCAGGAATTCCTCTCCCTCTGTTTTTACATTTATCTTGAAGGTGCCATTCGTAACATTGATTTTTTCAACTCTGGAATCAAGATAGACAGATGCTCCTTCTTCGGCAGCCATTCTGCTGATCTTATGATCCAGAGCACTTCGATCGAAAATGTGGGCTAAGGGTACAGCAGAGTGATATCTAAAATATTTTCCTGAAGGAGAAAATGCCCTTAGAGAATACACCGTTCTCAGTATTTCTTCCCTCGGCAGGGCAAACTTTCTAAGACACTCCTCGCTGATTATACCTGTGCAGTTTACATAAGGGCCAATGGATGGATTCTTTTCAAATATCCCGACATCCAGACTATTTTTTGCTAGGAGGTATGCCGTATAACTTCCAATGGGACCAGCACCAACAACAATGACATCATGTCTTTTCATTACTTCTCTATATCTTCCTCTCCCTCGATTCCCATTTACTCCGAAATATGGACAAGAAAGAGAGATGAGTTTGAGGTCGAAGACGGAGGACTAGGTTTTGATTAAATGGTTTCAGGTTGATAAGTAGGAACCAACTCTTTAAGTAAGAACATAATACTTTCTTTATCCATATTATTTTTAGCAGTGTGGATTAAACCTTCTACTTTTTCTATATATCCTAGCCCGAGATTGTCTATGCCTTTTGCGATAAAAATTTTCTCATGGCTAATTGGCAAGGTTCCCTCTTCTACTGTAAGAAGTTCCTCAAAAAGCTTCTCTCCTGGCCTTTTGCCGGTAAAAACAATAGGAATATCCTTGTCTGGCTCTAGCCCTGAGAGACGGATCATCTCCTTGGCGAGGTCTAGGATTTTTACAGGCTTACCCATGTCCAGCACAAAAACTTCTCCACCTTCACCCATTGCTCCAGCCTGGAGAACCAATTGAACTGCTTCAGAAATACTCATAAGATATCTTTCCATTTCGGGATGGGTGATAGTGACGGGTCCACCATTTTTTATTTGTTCTTTAAATATGGGTACAACGTTCCCCCTACTTTCCAAAACGTTACCGAACCGGACGGAAATAAACCTGCATCTTTCATTATCAAAACATCTAATTAAATTTTCGGCAACTCTTTTTGTTGCTCCCATCACGCTGGTCGGGTTTACAGCCTTGTCTGTTGAAATAAAGATAAATTTTTCAACTTCAAACTTATCAGAGAGGATTACAGTTGTTCTTGTACCTTCAATATTGTTCAATATAGCTTCTCTCGGATTTGTTTCCATAAGAGGCACATGTTTATAAGCAGCAGCATGAAAAATTATCTGTGGTAGATATCTTGAGAAAATGGTTCTCATTCTTATTATGTCTTTGACATCCGCTATTGCAGCTATTGTTGGAATCTGGGAAAATTTTTCTCTTATCTCTCGATCGATATAGAAAAGCTCAGTTTCTCCCATATCCACCAGGATGAGTAAAGAAGGGTAAAAGCCTGATATTTGCCTGCACAGCTCCGAACCTATAGATCCGCCAGCTCCCGTAACCAAAATACGCTTGCCCTGTAAATAAGAGGCAATGTTACTCAATTCAATTTTCACAGGGACTCTTCCTAAAAGGTCCTCTACAGTTATCTCTCTTATGTCACCGAGAGTAACCTTGCCCGCAAGAATATGTGATAGTCCGGGCACAATTTTCACATTCTTAATTTCCGACTTTTTTACATATTTCATAATACTTCTTATTTGAGATGAAGTTGCAGAAGGTATTGCAATAATGATCTCATCTATCTCTGAGCTCTTTATTGTGTTGGGAATATCCTTTTTACCACCTACTACTTTGACTCCGCGTATTATGCTTCCATGCTTATCAGGATCATCATCAATAAAAGCTACGGGAGCATAATTTGAAAGGGGCGATATCTGCATCTCTCTCACTAATTGTTCTCCGGCAACACCTGCGCCCACAATGAGTGCCTTTCTCTCCTTGACTCGTTTTAGCTGTGGGAAATAACATACTCTGAACGCGAGCCTTAAGCCTGAACTCATGAGAAAAGTGAGCATGAGGTCGATAAAGATAATAGACCTTGGGAATCCTCTCATGTAGTCTATATCTCTCAACACTAGGCTTAACACTGAAAAAAGTAGTGCTGAAATTAAAGATGCTTTTAATACATCGAAGATTTCGCGCAAAGAAGTAAATCTGAATGATATGTGATAAAGCCTGAACAGCCAGAAAAATACAATCTTTATAGGAACAACTGCTGCTACTAAGAATGTAATCTGAGGTATATATTTATCTTTAATCTCACCAAACCTTATCCAGTACGATGAGAATAGTATAATGGTAAAAATAAACGCTTCTCCCCCAGGAACTAAAACCTTTTTATATTTCCTGCATTTATCTATTATCGTAATTAATTTTTTTCTCATCTTCTGAGTATCTCCCAGATTGTCTTGAAAAATATCTTTACGTCTGTCACAAAGCTCATCTCTCCTATATATTCCCTGTATAGCTTTACCTTTTCTGGCAGCACTTCTTTTATGTATCCTTCTTCTATATCATTGAATTGGCTCAGTATCTTTTCCTCGTTTCTGAAGGATATCAAGGCATAGTCCGTCATACCGGGTTTTATCTTTAAAATCTCCCTGTAATCGTCTTTGAATTTATTGATATATTTTTTAATCTCCGGCCTTGGCCCTATTACGCTCATATCACCCTTTATCACGTTAATTATCTGGAGCATCTCATCAATCTTAAATTTCCTAAGCAGTTTTCCTACCTTAGTAATCCTCGGATCATTAGCTGGAGTAATAGAAGGGCCGATTTTAGACGCATCTTTCACCATTGTTCTGAATTTATAAAGTTTGAAAGTCTTTCCATCACGGCTGACCCTTTCATGGCTGAAGACAATAGGTCCAGGAGTTTCGAGCTTGATCAGAACAGCTGAGACAAGAAATACCGGTGAGAGGATTAGAAGAGAAGGTACTGAAAGTACTAAATCAAAAACTCTTTTTCCGAATCTATTGTAAAGAAATCCTGTCCTATCTTTTGAATTTTTTGCAGACATCTACGAGTGATTCGATCACAGCTTCTACATTGTTATGTGTCATTCCTAGATAAATCGGTAAATAATTCTTTTATATACTCACTCAGCTACGGGGAAGTCTAACATTGATATACAAGGAGTGGTTTTAAAAATAGATGTTTACCTATTTATATTGAAATAGATAGAAATAAATTTATTGAGGAGTTAAAGCAAAAAGAATTAGTACAGCAATTTATTTTGTTTTTTACAATTAAAACTTCTATTCATACTCTTAATCGCTTCCGCTACTCTATCTAAATCTTCATTAGTCATTGCTGAACCAGACGGTAAACAGAGTCCACGATTGAATAAATCTTCGCAAACATCTCCCCCACGAATAGTGCACCCCTTGAATACAGGCTGTAAGTGCATCGGCTTCCAAACAGGACGAGATTCTATGTTTTGACCTTCCAGTGCCAATCGTACTTCTTCCCTATCTGCTCCGAATTTGTCTGAATTGATCAAAATTACTGTTAGCCATCGGTTGGAACAACCATAGGGTGCCTCAGGCATAAATTCAATTCCTGGAACACCTGATAAGGCATTTTCATAATAATCAAAGATTTTGCGCCTTGCTTCTATGCGGTCATCCAGTACTCTCAACTGGCCGCGGCCGATGGCTGCAAGGACATTGCTCATGCGGTAGTTATATCCTATCTGAGAATGCTCATAATGCGGAGTAGGATCCCTGGCCTGCTGTGAGAGAAACTTCGCTGTTGCGACTATTTTTTCGTCTTCAGAAGCAAGTATGCCTCCTCCTGAAGTTGTAATAATCTTGTTTCCATTAAATGAATAGATTGCAATTCTAGCACCTGCACCAGCACCTCTGCCTTTATAGGTTGCCCCAACTGCTTCTGCTGAATCAGAAATTACTGGAATGTTATAATATGAACAAATTTCCAGAATTCTATCAAGATCAGCACACTGCCCATAAATATCTGCAGAAATGACAATCTTTGGTAAAGAGTTTTTTTTATTACGGTAGTCCAATTCTTCTCTTAACAACTCTGGATCCATATTCCATGAGATCCTATCAGAATCGATAAAGGCAAGTTTTGCTCCCTGAAATATCACAGGGCTTACACCGCCTATAAACGTAAGAGAGGGTGCTATTACCTCATCCCCTTGTTCTAATCCCATGATATGTAATGCAAGATGTATTGCCGCAGTTCCGCTGGAAAGAGTTACTGCATGCGCAATACCCACTTTCTGAGCGAACTCCCTCTCAAAGGCATCTACATGAGGGCCTAACGGAGCAATGTAGTTGCTCTCAAATGCCTCCCTAACAAATTTTATTTCCTCTCCGCTCATGTGAGGTGGTGAGAGAAAAATACGTTTGTTGTTTGAAGAATGATTCACTCTAACTGACCTATCCTTCAAGTGCCTTATTATGCCATGTCAACCTTGTCCTGAACTTTTCTATCAAATACTGTTGCCA
This sequence comes from Nitrospirota bacterium, assembly GCA_040753575.1. Lineage (GTDB taxonomy): Bacteria > Nitrospirota > Thermodesulfovibrionia > Thermodesulfovibrionales > SM23-35 > JBFMEC01. The sequence continues at coordinate 5,895 of JBFMEC010000030.1, forward strand.
GTCTTTTAATTGCTTGTTGGTGAGATAATTTGACTGCCAGAAGTCATTGCTATACTCATCGGCATTTTCCCAATTCACTGACTTATATTTTCTGGGGTCATACATTTGTGTACCAGGATATGGGCAAAGAATAGTAAATCCATATTCATCTAATTCTAATTCCTCTGCAAGTTTTTCAGTTAATTTAAGGTCTTCCTCTGTTTCGTCTGGCATCCCGAGTATAAAATAACCCCTTACCAAAATGCCTGCCTTCTTTGCCCACCTCATGCATCTCTTTATCAATTCTACCGTAGTACCTTTTCCGATCTGTTTTAAAATTTTTGGAGAACCTGACTCTACGCCTATAGCTATTTCATAACAATTAGACTCGGCCATTAAATGGAACATTTCTTCTGTACATATTCCAGCATGGATATTCGGATAAAATGGTACGGTAATACCTCTCTTAATTTTTTCTTTGCAAAACTCGATGACCCAATTTATATTTGTATTCCATGTAGGGTCTGAAAATTTAATTAAATCAAGTTTATATTTTTTGGTTACTTCGTCTATTTCATCCAATAGATCAGAAACATGCCTGTAACGGATTATATTTTTATTACTTAACCCGTAAAGGACTTTAATATGACCATCAGCACAATACTTGCATCTAAAGGGACATCCGCGATGACTTTGAAAGGATGTAATCCGTTTTTTATTGTCATCATATGCCACTTGGATATTGCGTTCATTTTTAATTAATCTTCTGTCAGGCCATATCGATTCATTAAAATCCATAAGATGTCCATATATGATTCTATCCCTGTTTCCGCGGACTATTTCTAACATCGCAGCTTCGCCTTCTCCAACTACAACCTGGTCTATACCTTCGACCAAACAATCATTCGGAACAGCCGATGGGTGATAACCTCCAACTATTATATGGACAGTTTTATTGATTTCTTTAACCATCTTAGCAATCCTTACCGTATGAGGAAATGTTGGTGTTGTGCAAGAAAAGGCTACAATATTTGAATCCTGACACCCGTTTATAGTCGCATCATCATCGTCAAAACATCCTTGATAAAATTCTATTTCAATATCCTCAACCTTTGATTTCAGATAGGCGCCAATATATCCAAGCCCAAGCGCCTCCCAGGAGTTAAAATATCTTCCGTGAATCAGTACAATCTTTATATGAATACCCCGTAAAATAGAGAAATTTTTATAGATATCGTTTACTTTTAGAGAGAATCGAGGTAGATTTACTCACTCATTCTATAGATGCTAGGAGCCTTACCCATAATACCTTTTATCACGCCCATTCCTATACCTAGCATCGCGACATTAAAGCTAAAAATAGTTGATATAATAGGAATTCTTTTATCAAAAAGTTCTGCTACAAACCCAATTGTCGCTATCGTATAAAAAGAAAATTGCCCGATTAAACTTATTCGGTATACCATTCCTTTATCCAGAAGAAAGAGATTGCCTATACTGATACCGAGCATAAAAAAAGGAGTAAGCCATCGCAAAATTTTATGTGAAAATAATCCTATTCCTATTATCGGGTGCTTAAAATAGCCGCGGAACCCCCAGCGGCATAAAGTTCCGATTAAATTCTTTGAGGTCATTCTAATTCTTGCTTTAAATTCACTTTTGAAAGAAGATGGCGGCACGTCATAAGCAATAGCATCATGTGCAAACATGACTCTATAATTTTGGAGGACTACGTCAATAGGGCTCGTAAAGTCACAGTCTTCAATCGGCCCTAAATCTTTCCATAATTTCTTCCTAGTAGCCATGCATGCACCCGAGGATGTAGCCAAAATATTTATTTTACTCTCGAGTTCTCTTAATTTTTTTTCATATTTCCAATAAAAAGATTCGGATTGAGATATCGCCGTACCTTTGGTCTTATAGCATAAATTACCCACAACGCAACCAACTTTGATATCTCGAAAATATTTTACAACATTCCTTAAGAAGTCTATTCCGAATTCGGTATCCGCATCAGTAAATATCAATATCTCTCCCTTAGCAGTCCTCACAGCATCGTTATGCAAAGCCGCTCTGCCCCGGTTCTTCTTAAAATCTAAAACGTAAATCCATTCTTTTGTATACCTTTTAGCAATCTCAACCATATTGTCTGTGGAGCCATCTGAGGCAATAATAATTTCCATTCTATCTTTCGGATAATTTTGATTAATCAAATTTTCAATCCGCTTAGCAATGACCTTTTCTTCATTAAACGCAGCCACAATAATCGAAATAAAAGGATAATATTCCATTTCACTATCACTACAAGAAACATGTCTATTAAATCTGCTAACTATTTTTAGTAATAAATAATATCCCACCCAGGTATACATTAAGAAGAAAATCGACACCCAGTATATATATTTGAAGATTTGCATTATGTTATGAGTTACTTAAGAGGTATTTGCCCATTATAATTTTCGCGAGAGCAGAGTATGTACCTATTATTCTCTCCTTGTTTCCCGAAAGTAACGATATAAAAGCATTGCCAAACATATTCAACGAGTAGCAGAAAATATTGTAAAAAGTTTTATCAACATAATTCTTATAAAAATAATAGTTACTATAAATCGACAGAGACCTCAAGTTTCTCTCCTTATTTCGAGAAACAGGACTCACTTTATGCTGCAATTTAGCTCCCGCTACCATATATAATTTGAAATATTTTGAGACCTGATACGAAAAGAACCTGTCTTCTCCCATGCAAATACCTGTCAGCCGCTCATCAAATTTAAATCTGTCCAAAACCTCCTTTCGATAACTCATGTTGCATCCTGATAAAAAATGGGTAGATAGCAACCCCTCACCTTTTCGGTACCAAAAGTCATAGTGGTTCTTCCACGGTCCACGACATATAACCTTGCTCAAATTACCCCAGAAGCTTGTAAAATTAAAGTTAGTAATCAAGCCGCCTACACCGCCTATTTCTTTTGAAAAGTCTTTTCTGTAGATATCGAGAATTGTAACTATATAATCAGCTTCTAAAACGACATCGTCATCAAGAAAAAGTATCACATCGCCTGATGCCTTTGATATCCCTGTATTGCGCGCAGCAGTCAAGCCACTGATATTTATATCCCAAATGTAAATAAATTTTACATGTTCCCAGGTGACATTATTCCGGAGTAGTCTTTCTTCAGATTCCTCACTCTGATCGACTATAATGAGTTCTTCCGGCAAATGTGTCTGTTCCATAATTGATCTTATACATTCTAAAAGTAGGCCTTTTCTATTTTTGGTTGGAATGATAACGGAGAGATTCATAGAGAGACTTCAATCATAAAATTAATAAGAAATCTCTTGGGAAAAAACTTCATTAAGTTTATTACTTGACTATATCTTTATCCAACTTGTTGGGTATAAATCTTTTGTGTCATACTTATTCGATCTAAACCATTTTTTGGGTGCGAGAACTATTTTACTAGGGTTCACGTTGAGCCAAACTCCCCACCATGAAAATGTACTGTTGGCAATAATATGGAATTTACACTGGCTCATTAATCTCAAATCCTCATAGCATTTATCATCTCCGTTGTGATCAACCAGTGTAAGCGGGAAAGGAAAATTTAAGTTCTTGCGTGACCATTCCGGATCATCAGCGAATACAAAAAAGTGAGGGTTCGAAACCCTTTCACAAATATACTCGACACATTTATTATAATAATCCATACCACAGCAACCATGTACCCGTTGAGTCTTGGAGTTGTCAATATAGTCTCCACGACGAATATGTAGGCTTACTGATTCAACTGAAGCAATCTGTTCAGCCAGCTCTTTATTCCTTCCCTCTTGCGGACTTTTTATTTCAAATTCTCGGCGAATAATATCATTTATGTCTGAAAAATATCTTTCACTTTGCCAGTAACCATCGAGATAAACATTATCATCACTTTTTAAAATCTCTGGATCAAAATGAAAATGTCTTTCTTTAATATATTTAATCGAGGGTCGCAAGAATTCAAACTGAGATCTCGCAATCAATTTGCCAATTATTCCGCATTTCTTAAAAACCAAAGGTCTCACTTCTTCATCTGTCGTGAAGTTTTCCCTAAGCTTGAATGCTGATAGATAATATTTACGTGACTTATATCTTTTAAATCCTGAAATATCAATTTTAAGGACCGTCTTATGAATTTCGGCGAGATGGCGGGCAACTGCATATTGGAATAACTGATTTCCTAATCCACCCATCAATCTTACTATCACCATATTATTATAAAACTCCTAATCTTTGCAGATCCTTTCTATTAAATCTTCATATTGTTCTATTATGTGATCCCATGTAAAATGTTCGTGACAGAATCTCTTGCCTTCTTCTCCCAGTTTGCACCTATAGTCCCTTTCTTCCAAGAGTTTATCGGCAGTTCTTGCCATTTCCTCGGAACTGCCAATTATGATTCCACCCGGAAGATCGGGAACATTGCCACAAGGCGTTGAAATAAAAGGCACCCCGGCCCCTAAAGATTCTATAATAGTCAGAGGAAAGCATTCTATTTTTGAAGCAAAAAGAAATATATCTGCAGAAAAATACGCCGAAATCACATCGCGCCTTGGAATATTGGTTATAAGAATAATTCGGCCATTTGAAATCTCAGATGAAGACTTACATTTTTTGAAACAACCTTCTGCTCGACTTGATAATATCACCAATGTCGACTCTTTGTTTTTCATCTTGGAAAAAGCGTCAATGATAAATTCATGTCTTTTTACAATCTGATGATTTGAAACAGTCAGCAGTAAATACGGAGTGTTTATGCCATATTTCTTTCTGAAAGCAACTGATGCGGATTCATTGAATTCATTTATATTAATGCCATTGCCGATCACTACACCACCCATGATTCCCCTACGCTTATTGTACCGACTATCGATATAATCCGAGGAAAGATAGACTAATTCATCATAATGCTTCAGATACTTAGGGAGCCGTAAGAAATAAAACCAATGGGCAATTCTCATTTTCAATCCCCCGATTAAGCCTGAGTAGCCACAGGGGATGAGAATTTTTTTGTATTTTAAGTCCACAATATTCGTCATAGCTAAGTCGGTGGGCCAACATTGAGCGGCATAATTGAGCATGACATCCCCGTCCCACGTTCTCAGAAAATCGATATATTTGGACTTTTCTCCGTGAATACCTATAGACAAACAACCTTTAATATTGAACTCCCTTATCACAACATTCTTGTGTTGAGAAGCTGTTCTATAAGGCAAATAGCCGGTAGCAACTTCAATAGAATGTTTAGCAGCCAATCCCTCTGCTATATACTGACATGCTAAGCTGACACCACCAACAAATGGATAATACGTTTCACAGGTAATAAGAATTTTCATTCAAGTCTCTAGTGCATCTTTATCCGTTTTTATAAACCAATGTCATGCCGGGGAGTCCCGTGGTACAGGCAACAGTTTTCCAATCGCTATGATTCTTTATGAAGTTTTCTACCGCTTTAAACGGACCTATGTTGTAATTGCTCCATTCCCGCTGGAAAAAGGTATCATGCACTAAAAAGATAGTCTTGGGATATATCATATACAATGTTCCGATTTCCCGCTTAACTGTCTCATAAGAGTGCTCACCGTCAAGAAAGTAAAGTATATATCCGTTCAGAGATTGACTTCTTTCTTTTACAACCTTTGCAGCTATCTCCGCGCCGTCTCCAAGCAGCAAAGAGACTTTCTTCCTTTTTATATACTTAGCTCTTCTTCTTTTCACATTTTCTGGGTGAGTAACATGAATGGGAAGATCTATACTGACAATTTCAGATTTTATTCGATAATGTCTTACCGTTTCATAGAAAACACGGGCGCTTTTCCCCACATTGGTTCCCCATTCAATTATCAATTCGGGTCTAAACACGATACAGGCTGACACCATTAACATGAGCTCATCCATGGGATAAGGATGTATTCCTACCAAACCTATAACTTTCTTAATCAAGAAAGCTGAAATATTCCATTTGTTCACCTCAAACAATCTGTTACCGGAATTCAAGGTCCTGTGCACCTCAATATCAGACTTTTCCCTTAAAATGCCGCCAATAGCCTCAAATGAAATCATCTAGCCTTGGACTCCAAAAAACTGTTCGGCAAAAGTGCCCCCACCATCATTTCAGTCGGGATGGGTTTTAAAATGAGAATACTGCCAAAGTAGGAACTGCACAATACAAATGCCCAAATAATTAAATGTTGATTTCTGGCTAAATATGTGCTCAAAAAAGTCACGCATGTGACCAAAAATATCATATAAAAACGTTTGGTTGGTCTGAACCGCCAGCCGCATTTATACGCATAAACTGTATATAAAATCCATTGGCAAATAAAATTCAGTAGTACCGAAAGCCCTGCACCTATTCCACCCAGATTCCTCACAAGGAAAAAAGTAAAAAATGGAGTCACAATGCTCGTAAATACAATTACTCTTGTTCGTTCGATTTGATGACCGCTTACGGTTAAATGCCAGGCGGGAATCTCGAAGAAAAAACTGAAAATGAGACTAATCCCCAGAATTTTTATAATGGGCACAGCCTCAATGTATTTGTTATTGAGAAACAGTATAACGGCTTCCTTCGGAAACATGTAGAGTGCAGTGGAGAAAAAAATCGCAGCCAATATAAAAATCAATAGATAATTATTAGTAGTCTCCAAGTAGTTTTGTCTCTCCTTTGAATATTTAGAGATCATTGCAGGGAAAACTACTAAACTCAACGTTAATTCTGTCATCATTGCAACAGAGGCAAACAAGTATGCCGATTGATAAAGTCCCTGTTGTTTCTGACTGTTTTTTGCTGCCAAATCCAAAATAATTGAGATGCTCGCCAGATTTAGGAAATTAAATATGTTCGCGACATAATAAGGCGAGGCTTTTCTGAAAAGAATGAGCGAGTTGCTTATCTTTAATTGAATATTTTTGAAATATTTCCTTAATAAGCCGAAAGTGACGATAACGGCAATAAGATCTCCTGTAACATATCCTATCGAAATATTTGACACGGAAGGTATTCCTATAAAGATCACGACCATGGTAAAACTCATCTCGCCGATGCGCTGGGATAATTGAATCAAGCTTACCTTGCCCATATGCTGCAAACCTTTGAAAACCGAATTGCCGACATTTATAATGTCTTGGAGCCAAAGCCCAAGCCCCAAAATGACAGCAACCAGATATCCCCTGCTTCCGTATGTTCCGAAAGATAAAATTGTTATCATAAATAACAGTATTAATAAAATGCTTATAAATTTAAAAGGGAGCATATCGCTTATAATGCGGTCTATCTCAAGTTTTTCTTCGGCAGTGTCCTGAATTGATTTCACATCAATCCCAAACGAAGCGATTGATAAAGCGAGCGGACCGATTCCGAGGATATATCTGAACATGCCAAAATTTTCTGGAGTTAATGTCTTCCCCAGTATAAAGTTAAATAGAAAAGAAACGGAATTTATGAATATTTGTGTTGAATACAGAAAAAGGAAATTCCTTGCCTGTTTCAGCACGGTTCCTCAATCACAAATTGTTTCATAGTTTGTGAAGTGATATTCTGACTGTTACAAAATTCACTTTGGAGTTGGTGCGGCTATAGAATAATTAATAAAAGTCATATCTGTTTCGCCAGGTCATTAATTTCTTACTTTCTCGATCCGATAATTGCCAGGTTGTGGATTTGACGTATGCTGAAAATATCTCAAGATACAGAATATAAGAGATATATTTACCCATAATATTTTCTCATTATCTATTGACAGAAAAAAGGCCATGATTATCAGCGTAGATAAGATTAATTTTGACATTGCCTTAAATCTCATTTCCAATCCATGTGTAATTTCTCTTTTAATGTAAAGAGATCTCCAAATAAATAAGAGAAAAGAAACAAATACTATTAGTGAAAAAATACCCGTACCAGCTCCTATTTCCAAATAAGTATTGTGTGCGACCTCCCCAATTCTTGAATACAGAATAAATTGATTGTATCCTACGCCTAACAAAGGATTCTCGACTAGAGTAGCGGTAGCTTCTTCAAAAAGTTGCAGCCTCGTGTCAGACTGGATATCTCTAAAGCGAAGAGCCCAATTCTCTACAGTATAAAACGGAATAACGGTGATCAAAATGATGATAATTGAAAATCCTATACGTTTTAATAAAGATTTCGAAACTTTAAAAATAAACAAAGCTAAGACTGCTTGAACAACAAAAACAATAATACCCGCCCTGGAATATGTGAGAAATGAAGTAGTCCCGATAAATAAGAGAGCGATCAGCCACAGCAACTTTTTAAGCTTACCCGCTTCCGTAAAGAATTTCAGGCAGATTGGCATAGCAATTAATGAGTACAGCGCAAGCATATTAGGATCTGTTCCCGCGCCTAAACGGGAGATCGTATAACTCTGCCCCGTGTATATCTCACTCGAGTTGTAGTTATAAATGCCTATAATAGCTATAAAAATGTATCCGAACAAATAACTTAACAAACACGTGTTTATCTTTTGAATAGTGGAAATTGAGTAAAAAATAATGACAGAAAAGGCGACAGACATCAATAATTTTATCAGCGCCTGAAAAAATAATTCGTAATCTAATGCTTTATAAAAAGAAATTAAGGGAATAAACATTATGAGAAAAAGGAAAAAGACAAAATTACTTCCATATTTGTCTTTCAGCAAAAAAGTTTTCTGAGATTTACTAATTAATAAATGCAAAGAGAAGAAGATTGCCAAGATGATTCCCAAAATACGGGACAGGCTTCCCGTAATATTAAGGCCCGTGATATTTGTTTCGAGTTGAGCATTGGGAGAAATGAAAATTATAGTGTAAATCAATCCATGAATGATTTTTAAGACTTTGGAACTTTTCTGACTGTCCCTTATAAGCATCTTACCACAAACAGAATTTTACTTCGGCTGTCGCGATCATATATTTTTTAATTGTGACCTTTTTAAAAGACCCCCCGAAAGTAATTAAACGTATTCTGTATCCCTTTATACAGATCGAACTTTGGTTTATATCCAAGAATTTTTTCTGCTTTTGAGATATCAGAATAATTTCTCTTCATATCCCCTAATCTCGATTGGCTGTGAACAACCTCAACCCTTTTACCCGTAGCTTGCGAAACCATGTCCTGTATCATATGGGCTATCTCATTAACTGTTGTCTCTTTACGTGTGGCAATCTGAAAAGTCTCTCCTTCTATATCGCTCTTCAATGAAAGGAGTATCGCTTGAATCAAATCATCAATATAAATAAAGTCTCTTGTCTGACTGCCGTTGCCGTATATCTCCAATGGGTCTCCACTTAGTGCCTTCTTAAAAAATTTGGCGACAACACTATTTTTGTGTTTTGATAGTGGGCCATAGACATTCCCGAACCTCAACGACACAGTCTTTAATCCAAACGTTCGGCAATATGAAGAGCAATAACCTTCACCGGCAAGCTTGCTTGCTCCGTAAGGTGAGGCCGGCTTAGGAGCCTTTTCTTCATGGATGGGCGGTTCAACCTCTCCGATGGGGGCACCCGATGAGGCAAATATGAATTTATTCACATTATTAAATCTTGCGGCCTCAAGCATATTAAATGTTCCTACGACATTAATTTCCATATCCAATCTGGGGTTCTCAACAGAAGGACCAACACCTGCATTCGCTGCAAGATGAATCACAATATCCGCTCCTCTGCAAGACTGGAGACAGATCGCGTAATCCCTGATGTCTCCAACAATAAGTTCTATTCCTTTCGGCCCATCGCTGAGAACGGAATATTCCTTTTCCACAAAGGAAGTGACTTCTAACAAGTTTCCCCTACTTCCTGCCGAAAGATTATCTAAAACTCTGATATTTATATCCGGTTTTTCCTTTATAATATGTGCGATCAGACTGGTGCCAATAAAACCGCATCCTCCCGTAATCAGCCAGTTATCTGGTATCATTCCCACATTACACCTTTGAAAATAGAGTCTTTGTTTATGCGATATTTATATTTTTCCACTACTTTAAACATTTCTTCGAGAACCTCCTCCGTTAAAAAATGTGATTTAAGACCAAGTTCGAAAAGCCCAGAATATTTGGGATTATAATAATGTTCTTCCTTTTCCATTCGAGGGTTTTTTCTATAATCGATTCTGATAGAATAGTCCAGTTTTCTCCCAACCCCCCTTACCTTTCTCGCAAGCTCATTAATAGAAAATATTTCTGTTACTTGATTGAAAATCCGTAATTCACCTTTTTCAGGAGGCTGTTTTGCTGACAAATAAACACACTGCAAGGTATCTTTTATATTCAGATATCCCTTTGTCTGCTCTCCTTTTCCATAGACAGTGAGAGGATGTCCAGTAACTGCCTGAACAATGAAACGATTGAGGACAGTCCCAAAAATCTCATCATAATGGAAGTTAGGCATAAGTCGTGGATCTAAGTCTGCTTCCTCCGTAGCAATGCCATAAACAGGTCCCTGCATGAGATCTGTTACTTTAATGCCCCACGTTCTAACATAAAACCATAGCAAATCTGTGTCTTGAATTTTAGTTGTATGATAGAGAGAACTTGCCTGCCTCGGGAAAAGGAATTTGTCTTTTCTTCCCTTGTGTTCTATCTCTATCCAACCTTCTTCAATGTCTATATCAGGCGTGCCATATTCTCCCATCGTTCCAAGCTTGATTATATGGCAGTCCAGGTTAACCTCTTTCACGGCGTATACTATGTTAAGAGTACTTGTGAGATTATTCTGAATGGTAAAAGTAGCCTTGTCCCTATTGATCATTGAATAGGGAGCAGAAGGCTGCTCAGCATAATGGACAACGGTATCAGGATTAAATTTTTGAAAAACTGATAAAAGAAATTCATAATTAGTAACATCACCAATATATACATTTATTTTTTTACCTGTTATGCCTTCCCATATCTTTGCTCTTTGAATAAGATTTGGTGTTGGTATCAATGGCTCACAATCAAGCTCTGCAGCAGCATTACGTCGGAAGTAATTATCAATTCCTATAACCTCGTGCCCTTTCCGGGAAAAATACATACAGGTAGGCCAACCAAGATATCCGTCAGCACCTAAAATCAAGACCCTCATAGAGCTTCCCATAAAATCCTTCTTCTATCTTTTCTAAAACTTTATTTTCTATCAGATATTTCTCAAGGCCCTCCTTATTTAAAGGCTCCTCAGTAAGAGATATATAAGATTTATACACCCTTTCAGAGACGGTGTCTGGATATTCATATTTAATAGCTTGATATATAGATTTAAATGCTGGCGTGATTACAAACATATCTTCCAGTTCCATCGAACGGTGAATTTCTTCCTCACTCATCAACTCTTCATATAGTTTCTCACCTGGTTTGGCGCCAATTGCTATAATCTCTATTTCAGAAGGCTCATATCCATATCTTGGAACAAGTATCTCTACCATTACCTCTGCAAGATCAGGAATCCTTACGACAGGCATCTTTGGCACAAATACCTCACCACCCCTCGAAATCACTACTGACTTTAATACCAACCTCGCCGATTCCTCAACTGTCATTACAAATCGTGTCATTCTCATGTCTGTAAGGGTAACCGGACCACCGTTCTTTATCTGTCTTATGAAAAGTGGAACTACAGACCCCCTTGAGCCTATCACATTACCAAACCTTGTACTTGTAAAAATAGTGTTCCCCCTGTTTTTTACTGCATTTGCAGCAGTCATGAGTTTTTCTCCCATGAGTTTGGAGGTTCCCATAACATTAGTAGGATTTACAGCCTTATCACTGCTTGTAAAAAGCACATATTTTACATTACAAACTGTAGCAGCCCTGATGACATTTTCGACTCCCATTATGTTTGTCTGTACCACATCAAAGGGGTTATACTCGGAAAGGATTACATGCTTGTAAGCAGCAGAATGAATGATTATGTCAACACCTCTTGAAAGTTTTTCTACTTTATCCCTGTCTCTAACATCTCCGAGAAAACAGAAGACATTCTTATTCTTATATTCCTCCGTGAGGAAAAACATACCTGTTTCATTGTTATCCATTAACCGCAGTTCTTCAGGTTCAAGAGAGTATAGTTGTTTTACTATCTCCTTTCCGACTGTTCCTGCAGAACCAGTAACAAGAATCCTTTTATTTTTATAGAAATCCTTCATCTCTGATTAACTCCTTCCTCTTACTTCAAGGAATAACTTACATAGTCAGATTCGATTATTAACATTCCTCCGAAGACCGCGAAGCTTGAAAAGTAAAAGCGTGTTATTTGTTTCTGTTTTCAATTCAATCAATAAACTTTGGTCTTAGACAAAAAGTTTTGACTGATGTCAATTACTTTTTTTCCCAATATATACTATCCAAGGAGCATAATATTTTGAGTTTGCGGCAAACACCTTAGAGAGAATTCTATTTGAAAATTCTCTCACAATCCTACTTAACATCCTTCGACCATAAACTATTACCTTAGTCCCGGTAATGTCCACATTCCATAGACGAAATCTTCCAACATAATCAAGATATAAGATTTCATGATTCATTTTTTCAGAAAAGTCTGTAAAGGTATTTAAATTCATCATTCTAGTATTATGAATAGACAAATCTTTCCTATCAAATAGGAAATGATATAGCCATTGAATATATCTAAAATTAGGGATAACCATGATTATAAGTCCGCCAGTCCTGACAAGACGATCATGGTGAAACATCATCTCAGTAGGATCTCGGAAATGTTCAATTAGTCCAAAGCTGCAAACCACATCAAAATTGTCATTGCTTTTAAAATCCCTTATATCACTGATAATCAATGTAGCATCATTTTGTCCAATTTTTGCCAAATTTTCCTTGTATAAGTGAGCTCGTGGCGAAAAATCAATACCATATGGAATAAATCTAATACGACTACAAATCAAAGCAGATGCATGTCCGGGAGAACATCCCAGTTCCATGAAAGTCTTACCTTCATATTCTCTAAGGAAAGGTTCAATAACATAAAGCCATTCGGGAATATAAGCTCTGGATATTTCCATTAACGGTAACTGTTTTTGTCTTTCTGACCAATAATGAGGATTTGTTAAATCGCTTTTCACTGGTACCGAGCATAGGGACACTTCATATTTCATAAGAAATGATTAAAAGCGAGCCGGCGAAATAGCTGAGTCTGCTCACTGCTCCGCCCTCTCAGTTACATATCCGTTCAGCTGGATGTGAAACCTACAAGGGTCAGATCACAACTATAATTTTTCTTTTAAGTCCTGTTTATATGTGCTTAACCTTGCTGATCAGTCTGTTAAGCATCTCACTCACTGCTAAATTGTCTCTACCTCTGACGCATCAATCTTCACGGACACACCTTTCTGGAGTATATCCACTGAAAGGACGAGCAGATGATGCCCGAACCTTTCGACGAGAATTCCCTCCACACCGAAAAGAGGACCCCTCCTGATTCTCACCCTTTCCCCTTCTTTCAGGTAAGGATAGGGGTCGAGGTGTACGTTATTCTCAATAAGTTTTCTTAAGGACCTTATCTGTTCTTCCGGAACAGGTTCGGGATCACCTCTTGTGCCTAGAAACCTGACAATGCCTTTCGTTTTCAGAACCCTTAATCT
>JBFMEC010000031.1:0-19292 GCA_040753575.1 Nitrospirota bacterium
TTTTAACTCATAAACTCGCTTGCCAATGGTCTTCATCAGTTCCTCTTTTTTTCTTTCCATCTCCTCGGACTGATAAAGGAGTTTCACCACCGAATATTCTGTCTTGAGTCTCGTCGAAAGTAATGCTGAAACCCATTTTATCTTCTCAATCCCCCTGTCAAAATTGCTTTTCAATCTCTTCCACATAATCCACCTCAGCCTGTCTTAAAAAGTTCAATCCTTCCTCTCCAGAACCTCTCGATTGAACTTCTCAGTAATGGAGAGTGCCTAAGATCAGGATCTCTGTCAATCAGATTGAAAGCTTCCCTCCTTGCTGTCTCAAGGAGCTTTGCATCCCTCACAATATTTGCAATTTTGAGATCCGGTATACCGGATTGGCGGGTGCCGAAAAATTCTCCCGGTCCTCTTATATTAAGGTCCTCCTCGGCAATCCTGAAACCGTCGTTGCTACTGACCATTATATTGAGTCTTTTACTCGCATCCTCACCGTAAGGCTTGTATGTTATCAGTATGCAATAAGAAAGATCGGATCCCCTACCCACTCTACCTCTCAGCTGGTGAAGCTGGGCAAACCCGAACCTCTCAGCATGTATTATGAGCATAAGAGTTGCATTAGGAATGTCCAGGCCCACCTCTATAACGGTCGTACTAACCAGTATGTCGATTGAGCCATTTTTAAAAGATGCCATTATCTCTTCCCTTTCCTGGGGTTTCATCCTTCCGTGGAGAAGTCCTATCCTGAATTCAGGAAAAAATCTATCAAAGGCCTTCTTCCCCATCAGGGCTGACCTCAGATCAGTCTTCTCTGACTCTTCTATTATCGGATAGACAACATAGACCTGCCTTCCCTTCTTAATCTCCTCCTTTATAAGTTCATATATATAATACTTTTGCCTGGAGTCAAACCAAAGGGTCTTTACAGGTTTCCTGCCCGGTGGGAGTTCGTCAATAATGGAATAATCGAGATCTCCATATAATGTAAGTGCGAGCGTTCTTGGTATTGGTGTGGCTGTCATCACAAGAACATCGGGGTTAATTGCCTTTTTCCTGAACAGGGCCCTCTGCATTACACCGAATCTGTGCTGCTCATCTATCACCACCAGGCCAAGATTATTAAATGTGACCCCCTCCTGAATAAGCGCATGAGTCCCAACAACTATGTTAATCTCACCGGAGGCAATTTCCTCAAGCGGTCTTTCCTTTTTACTCCCTGTCAAAAGACATATCTTCAAGCCAAGGTTTTCGATTAATCTATGTATATTAATAAAATGTTGTTCAGCAAGTATTTCTGTTGGAACCATGAGGGCTGACTGATATCCACATTCAACCGCAACAACCATTGCCATAATCGCAACGATGGTCTTTCCAGATCCCACATCTCCCTGGATAAGCCTGTTCATAGGAGAAGGTCTTTTCATATCCCTGAGTATATCTTCGAAGACCCTCTCCTGTGCCTTTGTCAGCTCGAAGGGAAGCATCTCAATAAGGCTCTTTAAGAGTTTGCCTTCGGGATTAAAGGAGATCCCCTTCTCGATCACATTTGTTCTCTTCATTAGAGCAAGACCGAGTTCGAGCACGAAAAGCTCATCAAAGGAAAGCCTCCTGTGAAAATTGCTCACCCCTCTGTTCAAAAGATCTACATCTACGCCCCCATCGGGAAAGTGAACCTGGGAGAGGCTTTCAGATAGACCCGGAAGGGAATTTCTTCTCAGAATTTCTTCGGATACTGGATCATGGACATCAGTAACGTATGTGTTTACGAGATTGAACATTATAGACCTGAATTGTCTGACGCTGAGACCGCTGGAGACTCTGTAAACCGGAACGACCCTATTTGTATGCACAAAGGGATCGTCATTGGACATGACCTCATATTCCGGATTATCCATCTCGAAACCAATTCCCCGGTAAGGATTACCCTTTATAACCCCGCAAAGCACAACATTACTGCCAATCTCAAAATTTCTTTTCATAAAGGGCTGATTAAACCATTTACCTTTTAAAAGACCGCTCCCGTCATTTATTATCAGTTCGAAGATCTTCAGATTTTTCCCGGGGATCTTGATCACTTCAGCAGAAGCAACCCTTCCTGATACCGTTTCCAATTGGCCAAACCTCAGGTCACTAATCTTTCTTATATTGCTTCTGTCTTCGTATCTATAGGGAAGGTAATAAAGGGCATCCCTGATTGTTCTAACACCGAGGCGGCTCAGGACCCTTGCCCGTTGAGGTCCCACGCCTTTTGTATACTGTATCTGAAAATCCGATAGGTCTCTAACCATCAACAGAAGAGTTATCTCTGTCCGATTCTTTCTTTATCATCTCCTCATCTTTTTTCACTGACTCTTCAACCTTTAACTTCGAATACTCACTTTCACTCAAAATATCTATATCCCAGCCTGTAAGCTTCATTGCAAGTCTGACATTTTGACCCCTCTTGCCAATGGCAAGGGAGAGTTGCTGGTCATTGACAACAACCATAGCTGTTTTATCCTCTTCATTAATCCCTATTCTGTCAACACTGGCAGGACTCAAAGACCTCGCAATAAGAAGTCTTGGGTCATCTGTCCATGGTATTATATCTATTCTTTCCCCCTTGAGCTCACGAACTATCGACTGCACACGGGTTCCCTTCATTCCAACACAGGCACCCACTGGATCGATGGCGGGATTCTTTGAATATACCGTCAACTTTGTCCTTTCTCCAGGCTCTCTGACTATATTCTTGATTACTACGAGACCTTCGTTAATCTCAGGAACCTCCATCTTGAAGAGGGCTGCCACAAATTTGGGATTGGTTCTCGAAAGTACAATAACAGGACCCTTCGGGGTGATCTTCACTTCCTCAATATAAGCCCTAACAGTATCACCCCTCTTAAGGTTTTCGTTGGGAAGTGTCTCCTTCACAGGAAGAACCGCCTCTGTCCTGCCAAGATTAAGAAAATATAGTCCTTTCTCCTTTCTCATAACCGTCCCTGTGACGATTTCACCTACCTTATCTTTGAAGGTATTATAAATTACTTCTCTTTCCGCCTCTCTCACGCGCTGAAAAATGACCTGTTTGGCAGTCTGAGCAGCAATCCTGCTGAAATCATGCAAGTCCAGAGGAATGTTAATTGTATCTCCTTCCTTAATGCCAGGAGAAATCTTGTTGGCATCTTCAACAGATATTTCTTCATTCTCATTGATAACAGTGGCAACGACCCTCCTTGTTTCAAAGACGCTGATGTCGCATGTCTTGGGGTCAATCTGGAGATCTATGTTTGTTCCTCCACCGTACTTTTTTCTCGCAGCAGAAAGCAAGGCTGAACGAAGGGCTTCAAGTAATATCTCCCTTGCAATCCCTTTCTCCCTGCTTATCTGGTCTATGACATAGCACAGTTCCTTAGTCATCTCAGCTCTACCTCAAGCCTTGCCGTTGATATTCTGTCAATGGGTATTTCTATCTCCTGGCTGTTCACCAATAACTTTACCTGACCATCACTAACGCTCAGGACCCGACCCACAAAGAAATTCTGATTTTCTATCTTCTCTGTAGTTACTATTCGCACAAGCTTACCGATACTTTTCTCAAAATCCTTCAGCCTCTTTAAGGGTCTGTCAAGACCGGGAGAAGAAACCTCGAGGGTATATCTGCCCGGGATAAGGTCTTCAACGTCAAGAAGACTTTCTAAGCTTCTGCTGAACCTCTCACAATCGTCCAGACTGACACCACCTTCTTTATCGATCGTCACCCTCAAAAGTAACTTACCTCTTCCGAGCAGTTCCGCATCGATTACTTCAACGCCCTGCTCATCGGCAACTAATCTTGCCAACCCCAAAATCTTGTTTTTAATATCCTCCATAATTAGTTCTTCACGAAAACAAAAGAGTGGGAAAACCCACTCTTAAGAAATAAGATGAAAACGATACTATTATACCACCTGAGCGCCCAAAAGCAAATTCAGGGATGGGGGATTCCCCATCCCTGAAATCTACATACTATTTTGCTGGCTTCTCTGGTGCAGGTGCTGGAGCTGGTGCTTCAGCTGGCTTCTCTGGAGCTGGTGCCGGAGCTTCTTCAGCCGGCTTCGGTGCCTCCGGCTTTGGAGCCTCCTTGGGCTTACAACTAACTGTAAATACCACCAGTAACAATAATGATAATACTAGAGCTATAAACCTCTTCATTAATTGTCACCTCCTTCCAAAAATAAGTTACTGAGCAGCCCTATACTAAAGTCACCTTTATTACTGCTCTATATATTAACAGCCTAAGGCTGATTACTTCCTCTACGGATTCTTACGGCAAATTATACCACAAAACCTTCCTCTTAAATTCCAAGAATTTTATAACTGTATATTGATAAAAATCAAGACATTTCTTACGGGAATCCCCTTCTTCAACCGGATTTTCTGTTTTTCGGGTGAATTGAGATTATAATATCAATTTATGTCATTATTCGCATCTATAGATATAGGATCCAACACAATCAGACTTCTTATAGGAAGTGTCAAAGGTAGCAGGATTAAAGACGTCTTTTCTGCAAGAAAGATAACAAGACTGGCTAAAGGCATTAGTCAAACGGGAATACTGAAAAAAGAAAATATCGAGGCCTCCTTAAAAGTATTGAGAGAATTCTCTTCAATTATCTCAGGGTATGGCGTTAAGAATGTCAACGTTCTTGCTACAAGCGCCCTAAGGGAAGCAAAGAACTCAGAGGAATTTCTTAAAAAAACTCTTGCTCATGCTGGCCTCAACATAAAGATCATCTCCGGTCAGAAAGAAGCAGAACTCACACTGAAGGGTATCTTATCATCCCTTCAGGACCAATCGGTTAACACTTACAGTTCTCTGTTCATAGTTGACATAGGTGGAGGAAGTACAGAATGGATTCTTTGCAAAAATAAATACCCCGTTGATATGGGAAGTATCCCCGTGGGCGTCATAAAACTCCAGGAGAACTTTATCAAATCTGATCCGGTCTCAAAGGAGGATCTTAAAAGATTAATTAGAGAAATTTCCCCTTTTCTGGAGGATCTTAAAATAAGGGTAGGAAGATATCTGAATAAAAATACAGGTTTCATCGGAACGGCCGGAACTTTTACGACTATTGCGTCCATTGACCTGGAGCTACAGACATACTCGAGAGAAAAGGTACATCTCCATAGAATCCCACTGGCAAGACTCTGCGAGATGGATAGGAGATTATTAGCCCTGCCCCTTGCGGAAAGGAAAAATATCACTGGTCTTGAACCGGAAAGGGCCGACTTGATTATACCGGGTATACAATTTACAATTAAGATCATGAACTATTTTAGGTTTGATGAATTAATCGTCAGTGATCACGGACTTCTTGAGGGGGCCCTTTTAGAGATTGCAGAAAGTGATGAAGAAAATATTCAAGAGACCCCTAAGCCTTAAGCAGGTTCCCTTCAGATTCTGTCCCGGTTGCGGACACAGCTTAATACATCGATTAATAGCAGAGTGTATCGACAATCTGGAGATCAGAGAGAGGGTGATCGGAATTGCCCCCGTTGGATGTGCTGTTTTCGCCTATGATTATTTCAATTTTGATGTTCTTGAAGTCGCCCATGGCAGACCCCCAGCCGCTGCAACGGGGTTGAAACGCGTTATGCCTGACAGGATAATCTTTTCTTATCAGGGTGACGGAGACCTTGCGGCCATAGGCACAGCAGAGATAATTCATGCGGCCAACAGAGGAGAAAACATATCGGTATTTTTTGTAAACAATGCAACCTACGGTATGACCGGGGGCCAGATGGCACCCACCACGCTACCGGGTCAGAAGACGACCACAACTCCTTCGGGTAGAAATATCAAAACGGCTGGTTATCCCCTTCATGTATCAGAATTACTCTCTACTATTGAGGGAGTTTCTTATGTCGTCAGAACGTCAGTGGATTCATACAAAAATCTTATGAACACAAAAAAGGCGGTGGAGAAATCCTTCCGTTATCAGATAGAAGAGAAGGGGTTCAGCTTCGTCGAGATCCTCTCTCCCTGCCCGGTAGACTGGAGGCTCTCACCGATAGAATCAATAGCATGGCTGAGAAAAGAGATGATGCCTGTCTATCCCCTTGGAACATTTATAGACAAATTTAAGGAGAAAGGATAACTGGAAAGACGCATCATCATAGCGGGGTCCGGTGGACAGGGCATACTTTTTTTCGGAAGAATCCTCGCCTATGCAGCAATTCTGGAAGATAGAGAAGTGACCTGGTTTCCTTCTTATGGTGGGGAGATGAGAGGAGGAACTGCTAACTGCACCGTAATTATATCCAATGATTTAATAGGCTCCCCCCTTGTCTTGAATCCCGACATACTTGTTGTCTTTAACGAGGCCTCACTTCAGAAATTCCAGCCGAGGCTTAAAGATAAGGGGCTACTACTATTTGATTCTTCTCTTATCAAAGATCCCAAACTGCGGAATGACGTAGATATTATTGGAATCCCAGCGACAGATATATCAAGTAAAATTGGTAATACGAAATCTTCTAATATGGTTTTACTCGGCGCCTTAATAGCGAGGACGGGTCTATTGAAATGTACATCTTTGCTTGAGGCCCTCGAAAATTCTGTCCCTGAAAAGAGAAAGAAAACTATTGAAACTAACAAGAGGGCTATTATGGAGGGTTTAAGATTCATTGAAGATAAGAAAGGCTAACATATCAGATCTGAAGGAGGTTCACAAACTTATCAATGATTTTGCAAAGAAGGAATTGATGATACCAAGGTCTCTCAACGAACTTTATGAAAACCTGAGAGACTTTCTTATATGTGAAGATGGTGGAAACATATGCGGCGTGTGTGCCTTGCATATTATGTGGGAAGATCTCGGGGAGATCCGCTCACTCGCAGTAAATAAAAATTACCAGAAAAGGGGAATTGGCAAAAACCTTGTGAAACAATGTCTTAAAGAAGCAAAGACCCTGGGTCTAAAGAGTGTCTTTGCCCTGACCTATCAGCCAGAATTTTTCAAAAAGATCGGCTTTGTTCATATAGATAAAGCAAGCCTTCCTCAGAAGATATGGGGAGACTGTCTTAGATGTCCTCGTTTCCCGCAATGTGACGAAGTCGCTCTCATAATCAATCTTTAATAAGTATCTTCACATATGCCCTTTTTCTCAGTTCCTCTAAATGAATCTTCAGTTGCCGATTCAGCTCCTTCTCGGTTAAGAAATTTTCTATTTCTTCTCTGACAGCCTCAAATTCTTTACCCTGAAAATCCTTTACATGTTCCTTGTAAAAATCTGACAGGTCCTTCTCCCTTATCCTTATTAAGGGTCTAATTTTTAAATCAATATATTCCTTCACAAGTTCATCTTCGGAAGGTGCCTCCAGACCAATCCGCTTCGTCTCCCTGAGAATAAGGATCCTGTTGATCATTGTGTTCAAGATTTCAGCCTTACTAATATCGGCAGATACTTTCTGAGTCTTTGTAAAGGTCTCTTCCAGTTCACTGAGGGTAATGGCCGTGTCATCCACAAAGGCAACGACGCAATCCATCATCTGAGCAGCAGTTAGTGAATAGTGAATAGTGAATAGTAATGAAATCAGAAACGGGAAGAATCTATATGTCTTTTGTAATAGTTTTTCGGATTTTTTATTGTTCACTTTTCACCGTTCACTTTTCTAGAAGGCATGGCCGATGCTAAAATGAATCTCACCACTGCTCTCGCCCTTTTCCCTTTCCAGTTTGCGGCCATAGTCAATCCTTACAGGGCCAACAGGGGTACTGTATCTCAGACCAAGTCCAACAGTATATTTTAGATCTCCGGTATCCATATCTCTGATTTTTAACCAGACATTCCCGCCATCAAGGAAGGCAACAACTCCTATATTCCTGCCGAGATATGATCTTAGCTCCATATTTCCCAGGAGAAAGGCGTTCCCGCCTGTAGGAGTACCATCTTTTCCCTTTGGTCCAAGCGTATCCTGTTCGTAACCTCTCACGGTTGTTCTACCACCAAGGAAAAATCTCTCCACGAGGGGAAGTTCTCTGGTCTCCTGATATCCCTGAGCAAGGCCCCCCCTGATCGACAAGGCAAGAACCAGACGCCTTTGCAACCTATAGTAGGTGCTACCAAAAAAAAGGAGCTTCGCGAAGTTCGTTTCAGAAAGAAATAAGGGTGAGGTGAATTTAATAGAAATTCCCGAAAAGACCCCCTTCATCGGGTCGAAAGGGTTGTCCCTTGAATCATAGATAATTCCAGATCTCAGACCGCTAATCCAGAGAGTTCCCGTATCTTCTCTCGTCAATATAACATCGGGTTTAACATCGAAGGTTCTTGCACGCGAGAGTTCATAATATAATTCGGCCCTTATCAAATTACTCAATCTCTTCTCCAGCCCTGTGGTAGCACTGTATCGATCCAATCTGTATCTCGTCTCGCCCGTATCGATATTGATCACTCTTTTATTTTCCTTTAACAAAAGTGCTGTGAAAGGTATTGGCTTATCCAGAAACCAGGGTTCTTTATACTGAATTATGTAACGTCTCTCAAGAGAACCAAGTTCCAGTCTTAGCGAAGCCTGCCTGTTCATACCCCAGAGATTTCGATAAGTGAGGTCAAGAAAGGTTCTGAACTTCTCTGAATCTGTATAGCCGAGACCAAATTCCACTGCTCCTGCATTTCCCTCATCCACTCTTATCATGATGTCCCTTTTGTTGTCATGTTCTTCGAGCACCTCCGTCTCGACATCTCTGAATAAACCCAACCTGTAAAGCTTCTGTCTCTCCTGGACAAGCAGATTATAGTTAAAGGGTTGCCCTTCCGCATGCTCGAACTCTCTCTTGATCACTTCATATTTCGTCTGGGCATTTCCGGTAATGATGGTTTTTCCAAAAAAGTTACACTTCCCTCTTCTATCCGGAAAGTTAGAGATGCCTCCTGTCCTTCAAAATCTCTCTCTATCGAGACCCTTATATCCGAAAAGCCACGTGCTTTATACAAATCCATAACCCTGTATCGTGCATCGGAAATATCAATCTCGTTGTAGGGATCACCCGATCTTAATCTGATCGCCTTCCTGACCTCTTCTTCGGAAATGCTCTGGATTCCTGTAATATAGATTTTCCCTATCAGGGTTCTTTGACCTTCCTGTATCTTCACAGAAATATCAATCTCTTTAGTACCTTCCTCATGTTTAGTCTGAAAGTCCTCAACCTTTGCGGCCAGATACCCAAGGGCATTATAAAACTTTTCGATGGCCTCTCTGTCTACATCCAGAAGGTCAGGATTATAAAGACCACCCTCTTTAAGAGACATTATCCCCTTAAGGTTTCCTTCTGGAAGGCTTAACCCTTCGAAGGAAATTTTCCTGATCTTAACCCTTTCACCTTCAAATATAAAGAAATTCAGATCAATGACACCGTTTTTTTGAGAAATGACAGGCGCGATCTGGGCAAAGGCATAACCTTCCTTATGATAAAGGGTGACTATTTTATAGACCGCCTCTTCCACAATATCATCTCTGAAATCCTCAACCTCAAAAAAGGGCATCTCCTTGAGAAGGTTTTTTTCGGAAATGGCACTATTGCCTTTTATCGAAATGACCAGGCGCTTACCGGGATTAATGGAGACTGTAAGGATTCCCTTCTCGAAGCCATAAGTCACAACGGGTTTGAAGAACCCTTTCTTTTTATAATATTCTTTTATACCTCCTCCCATATCTCTTTTCAGTCTTATCCGGTCAAATCTATCTCCCCTGGACAATTTCATCAAAGAAGTGATTTCTTCGGTTGAATCGAGTATTCTTATATCTTCAATCCTTTCCTCTTCGCCAGCATTTACCCGCAGAAATATATTCACCCTGTATGGTTTTTTTAGTCTTTCCACCTTTATATCGACATCTGCCCGGGGGAAACCACGGATGGACATCTCCTGTTTCAGTTCTTCCATAGCCTTCCCAATCATATCGTATCTCATTACCTGTCCTTCTTTCAGGAGAAAACTGTCCTTTATGGTCTTTTTTGAAAGAATATATTTTCCTTTAATGTATATCGTCTCTATGAAATCCCTCTCTTTGACATCTATGGTAACCTTCACCTTTTCTCCGTCTGCCCTCCTGATACAGATATCTTCAAAGATACCTTTGAGGAATGCCCTTTTTATGCCTTCCCTTATCGCCGTGCTATCTATCGGTTTACCGGGTTTCAGGCAGAGGAGGTCAAGGAACTCTTTCTTTTCAATAGAGTAAAGCCCTCTGATTTCAACTTCGCCAATTATTTCTCCGGCAGTCCCGGAGGCCAGAAAATAAGAAATGAAAAGTAAGATACAACAAAGAAGAAAGAAGATCTTTTTCATTTGAATTCAAACCTGAACTTTATATCACCTCCCAGTCCTCCCAGTTCATCTCTTATGCCCACAAGGGAGACCTTTTTGCTGAGAAGATATTCCAGTTTGATTATGTACAGCTCGGGAGCACCCACATAGGTTGAATAGGTCACCAATAACCTGTCATCGGCAAACCTTTTTGATATTGTCACCATCGAACCGACCGTACCTGTAGTCCGTGACACATAAGGCTCGATCCGAATCCTTTCAAAGCCTGTAATAGTCCTCAGTCTTTCCTCAAAAACCTCCTGAAGTCTTCCCGTCAGGAATGATGTGGCCTCTCTTGCTCCGATCCCTCCCTCAAGACCTTTAAGTTGTTTCCCCACCTGTCCGACTGTAAGAAGTGCCAGAATATCCATTTCCTCAAGAGGTGGTTCAGAAGACAGGGAGAGAGTGAAATGTGCCAACTGCCCTTCAAGATTGAGTTTGATGTTGTACCCACCCACGTTTGCTTCCGCCCTGAGCTCAATGTATGGATTGATTCTGTTAGGATCGACAAAATCTGCACTGGCATGACTTATCCTGAATTCATTATTCCTGAAATAGACGATACCCTCTCTCGATTCAAGCCTTCCGAGCAATACAGGCCGCGAAATTGTACTTCTTATAACTGTATCAACTGTTACAGGGGCCCTGGCAATGTTATTATCAATATAAATATTTTCTCTTCCCGAGACCTTTATATTAAGTTCCGTCATCCCGAACTTTGATACCTCCGCCTTTGGCCTCTCCTTTGCTCTGGCAAAAAGCCACTTTTCCCACTCAACCCTTTCTCTGTACCTTGCTCTATTGATTTTTATATCACCCGAAATGTCTTGAGAATCGGCTGTTCCCTTATATACAAGATCACCTCCAAGATTCAGACTAAAGTCTTTTGACACGGAGATGCTAATATTTGACAGGTCGGCCTCAAGGTAAAATCTTTTAATCTTAAAGGCGCTAAGGTATACAGTGCCGGTTACATCTATGTCACCACCTCCTATCTTCCCTGACAGTCTCTGAACAACAATCCTGTCTTTATCCATATAGATGTAGCCGTTTATAGAGCTTACATGTTGATAATAGTCCCTCAAACCGAAGGATCCGTTCACTATATTCATACCACCATTTATTTCGGGCCTTTCCCACCTGCCCTCAATTGAAAAGACAAAATCGGCATCTCCTCTGAAGAGGCTTATCTTTTTTGAAAGACCCTTCAGTGGAGAAAGGGAAGAACTACCATCGAGAAGGAGGTCATATTCTTTGCCAATTTCGAGACTTCCCCGCAACCTCAAGGAGGTACTGTCACTTCTGAGGGAGAGGGGCTGGATGGAAAGTTTTTTATTATTAACAAGGATTTTTATATTAGAATCATTGGAAAAATTATATCCAAAGAGGGTTAGTCTCATCTGATCTATATCAACTGTGGCTGTTATATTTCTCCTGTCGCCTTTCAAATCGGCATGACCCCTGAGATTAAACTGAAGGTCTTCGGGTACTTCCTTCAGAATAGAACCGAAAATAAAATCATACCGTCCGGGAAGTATCTCGACCTGAGCGGACCAGGGCAGCTTCTCATCGAGAAGTCCGGTACCGTTAAGCTTCACCTTTTCATCAAAGAGTAAGGCCTTCAAAGAGATATCCCTGTTTTTGATATCGGCATCTATGATGGAAAGTCCGAGAGGAACTCCTTTGAATGTACTCTCCACCACCCTTGTCCTCATTTTAACAACAGGATTATCGAGAGTTCCCTGGCCCTCTGATTGAATGCTTAAGAGGCCATCGACGGGGACATCTCTTAGCCCGATATCCCTTATCAGAATTCTGTCCGAGGATGCTTTGTAATAGAATTCCCCCTTAGAGGAAAACCTTCCCTCAGCTCTTAGAATAGACTTGCCCCTCTTTACAAGGGTGTTCCTGAAGGAAAGCTCTTCATTAGCATAAGAGAATGCCATGGAGACGGAGTCAAGGGGTATTTTATCTACTTCCAATCTTTCTATCCGGGCATTTCCGTCAAGTTCAATATCTTTATCTTTGCCCCTAATATTAAAATCTGCCTCAAGTTTGCCAGTAGATGAAAGGTCTTTATAAAGAACATCTAAAACCTTTTTGAGTTCTGCCCTTTTGAGGGAAGCATTCATTTCATAAACCGGCTTGGAAAGTTCAAAGGGTTTCTCTGCCTCGGGAAAATATATCTTTCCTTTTAATCTGTACTCTTCTTCAGGCGAAATAACAGAAAGTTCATGGACATGCAGAAGATTTTTATTATAGGAAAAGTCAGATGAGACGTTGCCTAATTTGTATTCTTTTATAGAAGTGTCCGATAAGGCAGCCTTTCCCGAAAATTGGGGATTCTGAAATGTACCCGTTATCTCTCCGGACATATCTCCCCGACCTTTTATCTCCCTGTAGTAAGGTACGGTCAGGTCGGATATGTCCCTTGTCTCAAGTCTGGATCTCAGATTGAGAGTCTTCTCGAGGAGGTTGACTCTGCCTTCAACATTAAGATTTGAGAGAGATGTGGACAATTTCAGATCTGATAAATAAAGGATATTGTTACGGACAGAATAAGATCCCTTAATATCTTTTATCCTGGTAAGAACATCTTCAGGCGCGGGTTTAGAGGGCAGGCCCGGTGCCGAATAGACAAACCATCCCCGGGGGTTAAATTCAGTGCCGGATGTTGAAAGCTCTCCTTCCACCTTACCCACCGGAATCTCCGGTTCCCAGCCTATCAGTTTCAGGGCAGCCTTACTGTCTATTGATTTGAATTTCACATTGAGGGTATAGAAATCGGCCTCAGGAAGATTTAAGGATGCCTCTGCCAGAGCTTCACCATTGTACAATTCCGCCTTACCATTCCTGAATGTCATAAGATCTTTCTGATAAACAACATCGCAGGTGAGTGAGTCTACATCGATGTCGAAGAGGTTACCCTTCTTGAGCCTTGCCCGGGCGATTCCTGAAATATCTGAGAGTCGACCCTTCATCTCACCACTAAAATCAACGATACCCTCCACTCTTCCCTTTACCTTCAGAAGCTCTATCAAAATCTGGATGTAGAAATCACCCTTGAGTTTCAGGTCAACAAAGATGTCTCCTAATTTTGGGACTTGTATTCTGGATTCTTGATTTCCGAGTCTTACCTCTCCCTTTGCTGAAATCCTTCCTTTGCCTCTCTGTTTGAGATTGAAAATGCGCTTAACAGATTCTACAAGAAGGTCTATCTCGGTCTTCAGAGTTCCTTTACCTCTCGAATAAAAGCCCGAACCTTGTAACCGGGAACCTAATGAACCGATCTGGAGTCTTTTTATCTCGATTTCATCTTTTCTGAAAAGAAAATCGGCATTAACGTTGCCCGTGAGTTCAGGCCAGCCCTCTCTCCTTATATCTAATCCTTTAATAGATGTTTTTAATCTCTGTTCTTTACCGAGGATCATCTCGCCTCCGAGGCCCTTCATGACTATAAGGCTCCTTGATTCGTTGTCTCTTAAAGAAGCCGTGGCTTCCGTAATCTCGACAACCTTTATCTTCACCCTGAAGAAGGGCTTTCTCTCTTTTTCGAGATAGGCTTTGACATTTTCTATTATTTTTTCAACCTGTTCTCTATTTGAGGATATATCAGGTCTTCTTATAACAAGCCTGCGGAAAGACAGTTGTCGATTCAATACTCCCGAAAGCTCCGGATATCCCTTAACCCTGTCGGCAAAAATAATCCTGTTCCCGCTTTCATCAAAAAGCTTCACTCTCTTTGCCTCTATAAACAGGGGGAAAAGATTAATATAAATCTTTTGTGCTATAACTCTTTGACCCGAGGCCGCCTCTAATTCAGGAAGAATAAGCTTTTTGAGGGTGTTAGATACGTAGGGGCCCCTCGACACGAATATGATGAGGCCAAAGAGAATTGCAAAAAATAAAAGATAAAAAAGCCTTTTAAGTTTTTTAGAATCTTTCATCTAAGAAAACCCACATCTCCACTCCAAACTTTTCATCCGAACTCCTGTTTCCCAGGAATGACTGTCGACTACGACAAAATTTTTGAGAATTCTTCGACTAAAATAATACCACAGCGAACGCCTTTCCTGTCCCTTCCATGCTGAATTTAGGATAATTAACAGACCAGACCCTGAAAGAGTTCAGGGTGACAAGAAATTACAATAGAAAAAGATGGACTATCCTGTCAGTCTTTCAAGATCTTTATTTGAACCTATGAGAACAAGGATATCCCCTTCCTCCATAACATCTGTTGGTAGAGGATTAACATTCCAGACTTCTCTTTCTATCCCTTTTTCAAGAACCTTTCTTTTTATGGCTATGAGGTTCACACCGAATTTACTTCTTAACTGGCTTTCCATAAGTGATTTACCAACAAAATCTTTAGGGGTCGGAAGCTCGACAATACTGTATTCCTTAGACAATTCAAGCTGTTCGAGGACATGCGGTCTTATGAGGCTGTGGGCAACGCGCACCGCCATGTCCCGTTCGGGATAAACAATCCTCTGAACACCAAGGTTTTCAAGGACCTTGCCATGCAAAGAAGTTACCGCCTTTGCAATGATATTTTTTATTCCCATCTCTTTTAATAGCATGACCACAAGAATGTTCGCCTCGATCTTTTCCCCGATACTCACAATAGCAGTATCAACATTCTGAACGCCGGCCGAGCGCAATGCCTTCTCATCCATGGCGTCAAGCTGAACTGCATATGTCACAAAATCAGCAACAGCCTTAACCTTCTCCTCTTCACGGTCAATTGCTGTTACTTCGGAATCTAATTCGACAAGGGTCTTGGCCACGGAATAACCAAAACGTCCCAGCCCTATGACAGCAAACTGCCTTTTCATCCTATTATCACCCTCCCTTCAGGATATCTGAACCTCTCCTCTACGCGTCTTGTGACTGCAACAGCCAGAGTCAGCGGACCAAGCCTTCCAACAAACATTGTAAAACTGATGGCAAACTTCCCGATGGGTGTGAAAAGCGCTGAAAGACTTCTTACACCTCCGTCTCCTGTGGAAAGTCCGACTGTTCCAAAGGCAGAGGTAACCTCAAAAACGGCTGGAAGATATTGTATGTCTTGAGAGGTAATAACAAAATGGGTGCTGACTGTGCAAAAAAGGGCTGCAAGGGTAACGAGCAAAAAAGACTTTGAGACCGTATCGGCTGGAATCCTTCTTCTAAAGAGTACTGTATCATTCATTCCCCTGATGGTTGAATAAAGGCTTGCCATTACCAATGCGAAGGTAGAGGTTTTGACACCCCCGCCTGTGCCACCGGGAGAAGCGCCAATAAACATCAGTATCACCGAAAGGAAGAGGGTCTCAGTTCTCAACAAAGAATAATCAATGGTATTAAAACCTGCAGTCCTTGGGGTAACCGAAGAGAAATAAGATGCCAATATCTTATCCTTTAAGGGCATACTTGCAAAGGTTTTAGGATTTGATGCCTCGAGCAGATATATAAGGATAGCGCCACCGATTATGAGAATTGCTGTTGTGAGAAGGACTGTTTTTGTATGAGGTGAAAGGCTCTTCACATCCTTCCTGTAAAATCTGTAAAGGTCACTCACCACAATAAAACCGATACCTCCCGATATAATGAGAGTTGTTATCACAAGATTCACCATTGCATCACTCCGGAAATGAATGAGGTTATCTGAAAAAAGACTGAATCCGGCATTATTGAAGGCAGAAACGGCATGGAAAAGACCAAGAAGGAAGGCATCCTTAAATTCAAAATCTCTCAGAAATCTAAAGGTTAAAAGAAGGGCACCTGTAAGTTCAAAGAGCAGTGTAAACTTGAGAACACCCTTCGTGAATCTCACAATGCCTTCAAGGCTAACCACATGGAGTTCTTCTTTCATAATAAGCCTCTCGGCAAGACCTATCCTCTTACTAATTACCAGGGAGATTATTGTCGCCGATGTCATATATCCGAGACCGCCGATCTGAATAAGTACCAATATCACAATATGGCCAAATAATGTGAAGTCATTGGAAATGTCTTTAACTATGAGTCCCGTCACACATACAGCTGACGTTGCTGTAAAGAGGGCATCGATAAAGGCGCATCCCACTTTGCTCGAAAAGGGAAGCATCAGTAGGAAAGTACCGGTAAGTATAAAGGAGAGGAAACCCAGAACAAGGATCTGTGAAGGTGAGAGGTTTCTCTTCATCAAGTGAATTTTAATTAAATTCCCCTTAAATTGACAACTTAATTATTGATCGCAAACATTTCGTAATGACTCTTTTGCACTTCTTTGATAAAATTTTGGAACTAAAAATATCTTAGAGACAAAAAGGGAGAAGGTATGATTTCCATTGAAGAATTTGTTAGGATCGAACTTAGAGTGGGAAGGGTGGACAGAACAATAAAGGAGGGCTCTAGAGTCAGATGAGGAAAGTTTATGTAGGAGTTATCGGAGCAGGTACCTGTGATTCCGAGACTTACCAGATGGCCTACGAAGTTGGTAGACTTATCGCATTGAACAGGGCCTGTCTTCTTTGCGGAGGTCTGTCCGGTGTGATGGAGGCTGCAGCAAAGGGGTCTAAAGATGCAGCGGGTATGACCATCGGAATTCTTCCGGGTAAGGATAAAAAAGCGGCTAACCCTTTTATTGATGTTACAGTTGCAACGGGTTTCAACGAAGGCAGAAATGTAATTATAGCCACAACAGCCGATGCCTTAATTGCAGTGGGAGGTGAATTCGGAACCCTGAGCGAGATCGCCCTGGGACTTAAAATGAATAAACCTGTGATCTCCTTAAAATCATGGGAAATAAAGGGAGTCATTCCTGCATCAAGTCCTGAGGATGCTGTAAGAAAGGCGCTCGAGGCAGTTGGCGCATCAAAAGGATGAAACACACCCTTCCAATAAAAATCTATTATGAAGATACCGACGCAGGCGGTGTTGTCTATTATGCCAACTACTTACGGTACATGGAGAGGGCGAGGACGGAGTTTCTCCTTGAGAAGGGAATTAATGTGGCAGAATACCACGAGCAGGGCTTCTTTTTTGTGGTGGTTCATGTTGATATATCCTATAAACAGCCTGCCAGACTTGGAGATATAATCAAAATCACTACAGAGGCAACGGATCTTAAAAATGCCTCTGTTACCCTGAAAAATGAGTTTCTTAAAGATGATCTTCTGCTGGCCGAGGCGCTTGTGACCATTGCCTGTATCGACAAAGAGGGAAAACCAAGGAGACTTCCCGATGTTTTCAGGAAGTTACTTGGAGGTTCTTAGGCAATATGCCTTGCTTCCTTAGATAGATATTCTTTGATCCACATCCTCAAAAGTGCTGTGTAACTCAATCCCTTACGTTCTGCAATTGCCTCGACTGATTTAATATCATCTGGATCAAGTCTTATTGCAACGGTCTTCTTAGGTCTTTTAATGAACCTTATCTCAGCATCCTTTGTATCCTTATAGTAGTCCTCAAAATTATGGGTTTCCCAGAACCTTGCAGCTTCCTCATCTGTTTTAAATTTTGGTATCTTTTTCATATTATTTACCTCTCTTCTTAAAATAGTTCTTTTCCCATGTGTTCATGTCCCTTGCTGTTATACTAACTCGGCCATAAGTAAGAATACATTCCGTCATTCCTGCGAAGGCAGGAATCCAGAAAAAATACTGGATTCCGGGCCAAGCCCGGAATGACAGATTGGTATTCCATGTCGCCATACTTATAACCGCATTAGTAACTCTTATCTCTCCATGCCTCACAAATCTGACTACAACAAAAAGAAGTCTTCCTGAATAAGTTTTACCAAAAACATAGTGTAAATTTTCTCTGCCTGATCTGATAAATGAAGCGTCATGGTCATTAAAACACACTTCTTCTACCTCGTTTGGCTTGATTCCGTGTCTTGCTACGTGTTCTATACTTTTATCTGTCCATTTTATCGAACTTATAGTTTTCATCCAAAATTCCTATAAATCGTCGCGCCCTTTCTCAATTTAAAGATAAATAAACGTATTGCATTTGTCAAGAAGATCCTGACATTCAAATTTTCAAAAGTCAAAATTTAAGTCTGACAAATCAAGAAGTTAGTCTATGTGATTGGTCATTAAGAATGACTATTTAGGAGGAGATATGAAAGCTCCAACTGTAAGTATCGCTGAAACTTTCTGTCTGTCATTCTCGTGTAAACGGGAATCCAGAAAACTTTTGGCCGTCCGGAGAAAAGGTCTCCACAATTGACAGGAGGGGAAACGGGAAGTTATTATTTTATAAGGCTTAATATTTAAGCCTTACCTCACCATTTAGAATATAAAGAAGCCTGAAAATGCAGGAAAAGAGACACAAAGAGCATATCTTTATTAACCTCCCATTTATTCCTAAAAATTGAGGTGACCAATATGTCTGAAGAAAAAAGAAAAACAGGAATCGATATTATAGGTGATGTCCCCTGGGGAACACACTTCTGTCAGTTCTATAAAACAAAAAAGGATCTGATCAATATTCTTGTTCCCTATTTCAAAGCGGGATTAGAGAATAATGAATTCTGCATGTGGATCACCTCAAAGCCTCTCTCTGAAAAGGATGCAGCGAAAGCTCTCAAGGAGGTCCTGCCTGACCTCGATTCATATCTGAAAAAAGAGCAGATAGAGATCATACCGTACGACAGGTGGTATCTGAAAAACGGCGGTTTTAATTCTAAGAGTGTTCTGAGAGGATGGGTAAAAAAGCTTGATAGTGCCCTATCAAAGGGATATGACGGATTGAGGCTGACCGGCAATACCTTCTGGCTTGAAACTAAAAACTGGAGAACCTTTGCGGATTATGAGGAAGAGGTCTGCAGGGTGATAGGCAAACACAGGATACTTGCACTCTGCTCTTATTCATTGAATAAATGTAAAGCAAGTGAGGTAATAGATGTTGTTGGTAAGCATCAATTCGCTTTAATCAAACATGATAGAAAGTGGGAGTTAATTAAAAGCTTTCAACAGAAAGAGGCCGAAGAAGAGATT
>JBFMEC010000032.1:0-15000 GCA_040753575.1 Nitrospirota bacterium
AAGTGTTGTGAAGAGCGTCAGTATAAAGAGAGCAAGATGCAGAAGAGGGATTTTTTTCATAAGGTTAAGTATACCATGTAACTCATCATGCTTCTATCCTTTTACTTGAATGTGTTTTAGGTTAAAATCTTTCCTTAGAGAGGTGCCGGGCAGCCTAATGAATATAGTGATGGGTATGTTTGAAGGAATTGACTGGTACAAAAAAGAGGTTGAAGATGTTCTGACCATTCTTAAGACAGGGAGGGAAGGACTTTCTTCCGAGGAGGTAGAAAGAAGACTCAAAGAATATGGACCTAATGAATTAAAAGAAAGGAAAAAGAAAACACCACTCATGATGTTCCTTGATCAGTTCAGGGACTTCATGATTCTCGTTCTTATTGTTGCAGCAGTGATATCAGGAATTATTGGAGAACTTTCAGATACAGCTGCCATCTTGGTGATAGTCATTCTTAATGCCGTTATCGGCTTTATTCAGGAATACAGAGCTGAAAAGGCAATGACGGCTCTAAAAAAAATGGCTGCGCCTGCTGCAATCGCTATCAGGGGCGGCCTTCCAGAAAATATCAATGCCGCAGAAATTGTCCCGGGAGATATCGTCATCCTTGAAACCGGAAAGATTATACCTGCCGACATGAGGTTGACTGAGGCAGTTCAATTGAAGGTTGAAGAGGCGGCCCTTACCGGAGAATCAGTGCCCGTTGAAAAACATATAAGGTCATTACGTGAAGAGGCGCTTCCCCTTGGTGACAGAAAAAATATGATTTATAAAGGGACAACTGTTTCCTACGGGAGAGGAGCGGGAGTTGTAGTGGCTACTGGCATGAAGACTGAGCTCGGAAAGATCGCTGCTATGCTTCAAGAAGAGGAAGAGGTAAAGACCCCTCTTCAGAAAAGGCTCGCCGTATTCGGCAAAAAACTGGCCACCGCAATCCTTGCCATATGTGCCATAATCTTCGGGGTCGGCATTATAAGAGGGGAACCGCCACTTCTCATGCTGTTGACAGCAATTTCCCTTGCTGTTGCAGCAATACCCGAGGCGCTTCCTGCCGTTGTCACTATATCCCTTGCCCTCGGAGCAAAAAAGATGGTCAAACAGAATGCACTTATAAGAAAACTCCCTGCTGTCGAAACCCTCGGCTCGGTGACATATATATGTTCTGACAAGACAGGAACTCTTACACTTAATAAGATGACCGTTGAAGAACTCTATATAAACGGGAAAGTACTAACGAGCAAGGGGTTAGAAGTTACAAATCAGGCTTTTGCTCCTTTGCCCACGCTTATGATTGCTCTGGCTTTAAGTAACGATGCCAAGGTAGATACAACTGGAAATCTGATCGGTGACCCCACTGAGATTGCCCTTTACAACTTTGCCCTTGATAAGGGTTTCGATAAAAAGAAGCTCGAAAATGATTTCCCTCGTGTTGCAGAAATTCCTTTCGATTCAGAAAGAAAGTGTATGACGACATTCCACAAAGTTCTAATCACCCCTCCCATCCCCCCCTTGTTAAGGGGGGGCGAAGGGGGGGTAGGAGAAAAGTTTATTTCCTTTACGAAAGGCGCCGTTGAAGTCTTGATCGAAAGGTCAAGAAATGTTTTGACCTCTGGGGGATTAAAGTCAATGGATGGGAAGATCAAAGATGTAAACGAAAGAATGGCCGACGAGGGACTAAGAGTTTTAGGTATTGCCATGAAAATCTGGGATAAGCTGCCTGAGGAAATGTCGCCCGAGAGAGTAGAGAAAGATCTGACCATTCTGGGGCTGATCGGCATGATAGATCCTCCGCGGGAAGAAGCGGTAGAGGCTGTAGCCCTCTGTAAGGCTGCAGGAATAAGACCTGTGATGATCACAGGTGACCATCCTGTTACGGCGAAGACGATCGCAAAGAGGCTCGGAATTCTCGAGGATGATTCAAAATCTATTATCACGGGAAGAAAACTCGAGACTTTGCCCCTGGAGGAATTCGAGGAGAGAGTTGAACACATAAGAATTTACGCCAGGGTTGCACCTGCCCAGAAGCTGAAGATAATCAAAGCGCTTCAGGACAGGGGTCAGTTTGTAGCCATGACCGGTGACGGAGTCAATGACGCACCGGCATTGAAAAGGGCAGATATTGGAATCGCAATGGGTATTACAGGAACTGACGTAGCAAAAGAGGCGGCCCATATGATCTTGCTTGATGATAATTTCGCAACAATCGTAAGGGCTGTGAAGGCGGGAAGGAGAATATATGACAACATAAGAAAATTCATAAAATATCTTCTTACGACAAACTCAGGAGAAATATGGACACTTTTTCTTGCTCCCCTCGTCGGAATGCCGATCCCTTTATTACCCATACATATCCTCTGGATAAATCTCATGACTGATGGACTTCCCGCCCTCGCCCTATCAGTTGAACCCGTGGAAGGTGATGTCATGAAAAGGCCGCCAAGACAGCCAAAGGAAAGTATCTTTGCCCACGGGCTTGGTTTTCATGCCATATGGGTCGGTCTATTGATGGCTGCCATCGCACTCTTTATTCAAGCCTGGTCGATCAGGACGGGAATCGGTCACTGGCAGACAATGGTATTTACAGTTCTATGTCTTACCCAGCTTGGTCATGTCCTCGCCATAAGATCGGAAAGGGAGTCATTATTCAGAATGGGATTATTTTCCAATAAATCTCTACTGGGAGCGGTAATGCTGAGTTTCGTCCTTCAGATGTCAACTGTCTATGTACCGTTCTTAAATCCTATTTTTAAGACTGTGCCATTGACACCAAATGAATTGATCCTCACATTTACCTTATCGTCTGTTGTTTTCTTCGCAGTGGAGATAGAGAAGACCTTTAGAAGACGCAGGAAGATCATTTCTCCGTGATATCTATTTATCGTCATGTTCCTCTTCTTTATGCTTTTCTTTCACAAACATATCCTTCATTTCCATGAGGTTATTGGTGAGATCCCACCAGCCGTTTTTAAAGGTAGTATAATCGGGGGCTCCAGTCATAGCAGAGGCATATTTCACTGAGTTTCCATAGAAAAGCCACTGTTTTATCCATTTCTGTTCAATAGCTTCATCAAAGGGATTGGACCTATTGGCTATTCCAGAGTCCCAGGCTTTCACAAGCAGTTTCGTAGGAGCAAGGATCATCTGGTCTGTCTCTCCTATGGTATCATCGAGTTTAGCAAAATGTTTGTCCACCCAGTCCCTGTTATGACAGCCATTACAGATTCCCTTCATTATTATTCTTCTCTTATTCTGCTCTCCAGGGTCAATGAGGAAATCTGAAGCGACCTCTCCGGAAAATGTCGTAGGGAGAGGTAACCCATCCCTGTTTTTGATAATAGAGGTGTCTCCTTTCCTGGGCTGTGGATGTGAATAAATTAGGCCAAAGAGTCTAACCCAAAGTCTTGCGCCAAAATCATGAGTTCTTTCGGCGATTACATTACCATCAGATGTTGTGATAAGACTATTGTGGCATACAGAACAGGAAGGAGCCTTAAAATCCGCCCCGAGCTTCCACGGAACTGCTGAAAAGTTCCATTCGGACAGAAGGGAAAAAAGGATATCTCCATGTTTGCTCTCATCATAGACGTTCCAGCCGGGAACATCCGGCTCAAGATGACACTGGGAGCAGGTAAAGGGTTTTCTTGCTACCTGGATCAGAAAAGAATGTCTGGGATGACAGGCCGTACAGGCACCCATGGAGCCATCAGGGTTTATCCTGCCGACCCCCTGATTTGGCCAATTTGCAAGATCAGGTATACTCATCTTTCCAAGTTTTGTATCCCTCTCCTTCATACCTGTGACCTTTACTTCCGTACCGTGACAACCATAACAGGTTTCATGGATGGTAAAGGAAGAAGGTTTCTGAAAAGAGATGGTCGGAATCGGTTCTTCAACTTTTTTTACCCCTGTGATCGTTTCGACAAGAGTCTTGAATACCGGATTTTTAGCAAGATTTCCATAGGCATTAGCCTTTTTTGAATCCCTGAACTGCAATTCTTCTGCGGGGTGACAGGTTGCACAATCTTTTGGTGATACAACAACATTTATCATAAAACCAAAGTGTTCGAAGTTATCTCTATGGAATTCCTGATTTCTGCCATGGCATTCAAAGCATCCAACAACCTTGTCCTTGGATTCTATATCAGCCTTTTGGGCCGAAAATCTTCGTTCAAGACTGGGCTTCTTCAGCGCCTCCTCCGGGGTATTTTTTGAATGTCGACTACTGAGCCAATCTTCAACTATCCCGGGTGTGAATAATTTATGACAGCCGATACAGGATTGGCTCTTATCGCTCAAGGGAAACTGTCCTGCATACGACATAGGGGAAATTAATAAAAAGATAAAGAAAAAGTTAATGACCTTCATAGACTCTCCTTTCCTCTATAAATATTTTGAAGAACAGTATATCACTCCGAAAGTTTCAATACAATTGATGGTTAGCCTCTTTACTTGTCAGTTGATTTCTGATAGTTTTATTAAGGTTGAAAATGTCAAGGGAATTCCATTGAAGGCCGGAAATATCTTTATTCTTTTTATCCTCTTCCTGAGTTCCTGTTCTACCTTAGGAACGGGTAATATCCAGAAGGCGAACGCCCATTATAAAATGGGTCGTTCTTATCTTAATGAAAATAAAACCCAGATGGCCTTTGTGGAGTTCCAGAAGGCCCTTGAGTTCAACCCCCGTGACAAGGAGGCTCTGAATTCACTCGGTCTGGTTTACCTTCAATTCGAAGACCTTCATAAGGCAGCTGAATCATTCACCAGGGCAATTAATATAGACTTTAATTTTTCAGAGGCCCATGACAATCTTGGCGTTATATATGGCAGAATGAACAGATGGCACGATGCCATCAACTCTTTTAAGGTGGCATTAAAGAATCCTTTATACCAGACGCCTGAAAAGGCGTACAATAATCTTGGTTGGGCCTATTACAAAGTAGGACAAATTGAGGA
This sequence comes from Nitrospirota bacterium, assembly GCA_040753575.1. Classification (GTDB taxonomy): domain Bacteria; phylum Nitrospirota; class Thermodesulfovibrionia; order Thermodesulfovibrionales; family SM23-35; genus JBFMEC01. Next base: position 4,949 of record JBFMEC010000032.1, read on the forward strand.
AGCCGTTGATGCTTACAAAGAGGCGATCAAACGTATGCAGGATTTCTATCCTTCCTATTACGGCCTTGCCCTCTGTTATAATGCCAAAGGCCAATATGGCGATGCAGCAATGGCCATAAATCGAGCTATAGAACTCGACCCCCTTTATAAAGGAGATAAAGAAAAAGCGGAAAGGGATTTCAGAAACAGAAGGCTGATAGCTACTGGAGAAGAAGAAAAAGATTTCGTTGATTATCTTGAGATATTAAAATATTAAAAATCGGGGCGTAGCGCAGCCTGGTAAGCGCACCTGTCTTGGGAGCAGGGGGTCGGAGGTTCAAATCCTCTCGCCCCGACCAAATCAAATCTCATATTCCTCTCCCTTAGAGGGAACATGCGTCCTCAGGCCGAACCTTTCTCTCACCGCCTTCTCAAAGTCGAAGGCAACCTTCTCTTCACCGTGGACAATGAATATCATAGGTCTGTTGGAAATAGATCCGAGCCATTCGAGTAGTTCTCTCTGGTCTGCATGGGCTGAAAAACCACCGATTGTAAAAACCTTTGCCCTGACCGCAATTTCTTCTCCAAGGACACGGACCATTTCCCTGCCGTCAACGATTTCCCTTCCCAGTGTACCTTCAGCCTGAAAGCCAACGAAAATGATGCTGCACTCCGGTCTCCAGAGGTTATGTTTCAGATGATGCCTTATTCTCCCTCCTTCACACATTCCTCCTCCGGCAATAATAAGAGCCCCTGACTTTATAGAGTTGATATTCTGAGATTCTTCAACAGAAGCTGTGAAATGTAGTCTCAGAGCGTCTCCCTTTCCGTCCCGGAGCATTTTCATAGCCTCTTGATCAAAGCATTCTGGATGAGCGAGATACACCTTTGTCGCTTCCTCTGCCAGCGGACTATCTACATACACATCAATCGGCATTATTCTTCCTTCCCGCACAAGTTTATTCAGGATGTACAGAATATCCTGGGTTCTTCCCACGGCGAAGGATGGCATCACAACGTTACCTCCCCTTTTGAAAGTACTCTCTATCACCTCCACAAGTTCATCAATGCTTTCCCCCATACTTTTGTGAAGCCTGTTGCCATAAGTTGATTCTATAACCACAAAATCGGCTCTTTCTACCAGCTGCGGGTCATTTATTATGGGGTTTCCTTTCTTCCCAATATCCCCCGAGAATATAATTGTCCTCTCTGCGGAATTATCCTGATACCATATCTGAAGTGTTCCGGAGCCAAGTATATGACCGGCTTCAATGAACCTATATCTTAAATTCTCTCCAAGGCTTTCTATTCTTCCGTAACTCTTTCTGTCGAAAAGCGAGATAGCTGCCCTGACATCATCGATGGTATAAAGGGGTTTGATGACCTCATCTTTCCCAGACCTTAAGGATTTTTTCGTCAACCACTCCGCATCTTTTTCCTGGAGATGGGCAGAATCATTGAGCATTATCTCTGACAAATCAGATGTTGCTGAAGTTGCGAGGATCCTGCCTTTGAAACCTTCCTTAACCAATTTTGGAATCAGTCCTGAGTGATCGATATGGGCATGCGTTAAAAAGAGGTAACTTATCTTTTCAGGATTAAATGCGAAGGCAGCCCTGTTAAATTCACTATCTTTACCTTGATACATCCCGCAATCAACCAGGAAATCCTGATCATGAAGGGAAAGATAGAAACACGATCCTGTAACTGTTCTCGCAGCTCCTAAAAAACGGATCTTCATAAAATCACAGCCTCGCTTTTTTAAACCACCACTCGTAGTATTTTTCTCCGATGAGAATAGTGAGGAAAGTAAGCATGAAACCGGCCAGTACATCAACGACATAATGATACCGGCAGTAAACTGTAGAAAAAATCAGTGCTACTACAACAGGCAGCAGGAGCCAGAAGAACCCCCTTCTGAACTTGTAGGAGAGATAAAGGACAACAGCGGCTGTTGCGGTATGACCGCTCGGAAAGGCATCTCTCTTTATGCCTTCGAGTTGATTTAAAAGTTTCTGGACTGGCTCGGCAATAAAAAGTCCTTCAAGGTTCTTGGTCTGTAAATGATTTATGGTAAACCTAGGTCCAAGGGCAGGCATGAGTATATAACCAAGATAGGAAAGATAGAGGCAGAATAAGATGAGAAATAGTGATCTGTTAAATTCTTCTCTCTGGTTCTTTAACAGAAGTGTGATGCCAAAGCTTATGGGAATAAGGTAGTATGTTGTGTAGGCAAGTTGGAATATATCAGTCAGAAGAGGACTCACAACACGTTCGAGCATAACTGTAGGATAATTCTTAAAAATCAGGTAATCAAGCCTTATTAGTACCGGGTCAATATCTTCCGGATTAATATAATGTATAAGCCATTCGAGACTGTCGAAGATAACAAACACACAGATAACGGGGAATATAAGGTCATAAAAAAGACTGAAAATATTACCTCTATCTTTGAGGAGAATCAGGATAACTTGAGATAAGAGGAGAACCGAATAAAGCCTTATTAAAAAAGATGCCCTGGGAAGCTCCTGATAAAATATTATTGTCAATACAGAGAGGAATAAAACGAAAAGGATTGTCACTCCATCGGCAGGTCTCAGTCTAAGTAATATCCGCACTTTAATTAAAGTCTACTTAAAGCTCTTCTTATAGCCTTTTCCTTTTTCGACAACTTTCTGGGATTACCCTTTCTGTGAGGTTCAATATATTCCTCTCCATTATCTTCAGAGATGTTTGATGAATTCCTTCCCGCATCAAGGGCTTTTCGAAAATCTTCTGCCGATATTGGAACAGAATTAGATCCCCATGCATAGGACGATATTTCCCGATCTGATGTTACCACAATCCAGCTCCGTTTATCAGAGGAGATCATGCGCTTGATAACAGAATCTGCTCTCTCTCCTATCCTTGAATAGATAACCCTTATTCCTCCAATTACAGATTGATTCTCATAGCCTTCACCCGTCTTCCATCCATCAAAGACAACGGTTATGTCATAACCTTTTTTCTTCCTATATTCGATGAGAGATTCAATCAGAATCTCCCTCTGCCTTTTGAGATCTTTATGATAGATACCGATTAGGTTATAGCCATCAATGACAATCGATGAAATAGTAAAACTCCTCCTTTTCCATATTCTTCTACTTTACCATTAAATGATATCAAGAAATATCGAGAGAAAAAAGAAAAAATTTTCAGGTTCCTTCATTTTCGATGACCTTTCTTCGCATCTGTTATAATGTTGTTGAGCTTAAGGTCCATAAAAGGGAGGTTTAGGGAGATTTCTGAAGGGACTTCTGATCGCCTTGAGAATCAAGAACCTGACAATTCTCTTTTTTGAAGACCTCTGAGACGCTCCACTACTGGCGGATGCGAGTAGTAAAACGTGATATAAAGAGGATGGGGATGAAGATTTGACAGATTATCCTTGGAGAGCTTGATCAAGGCACTTGCCATGGCTTCCATATCTTCCGATAATTCACAGGCAAACCCATCGGCCTCTCTTTCGAATCTTCGTGAAAGGTAGTTGCTCAGTGGAACTAAGGGAAAGGAAACAATACCCCCCACAAAACCGAGCAAAACAACCTTCGCAAAGAACGTGTCGGTTCTGATCTGGAACAAATCGGTAAGTATGTCTGTCTGAAGAATTCTAAAAGAGATATAAGTTCCCATGAGAGAGAGAATTTCCAGTAACAGCATTTGTTTCAATACGTGTCTTTTCTTCCAGTGACCCGCCTCATGAGCCAGCACTGATAATATCTCCTCAGGATTCATTTTTTGAAGTAACGTATCAAAGAGAATTATTCTTTTTACCCTTCCGATGCCTGTAAAATATGCATTTGTATGACGGCTCCTTTTAGATGCGTCCATTTCAAAAACCCTGTCCACCTTGATCTTAACTTTATCCATGAGTTCCTTAATCCTCGCTTCCAGTTCCTTCTCTTTTATGGGTGTGAATTTATTGAAGAGGGGTTCTATTACGTAAGGTGAAATATACATTATGAAGAGACTCAAGATAAAGAAAAAGCTCCAGATCCACATCCACCAGAAATCAGGACTCGCTTGAATTAACCATAATCCAGTAGACGTTACAATGCTTAATAGGATTGTGGAAAGAAACATTGATTTTAAGAGGTCTCCTATCCATAATCCTGGTGTTGTAGTATTGAATCCATATTTATTTTCTATCTTGAATGTCCTATACAGACTGAAGGAGATCGAAATAAAAGTTCCTCCATAACTCAACAAGAGGAAAAATATTAAGCCCGCCAGCACGAACGGCAAATTAAGAGAGGCAACCCAGGAATTATAGGCGTTTAATAATCCTGCAAAGATGAATATGATCATGATGAAATTGCCGAATATCGATGAAACAAAGCCAAAACGCGTCTTCTCGACTTCATAGTTTCTTATCTTTATAAGTAGATTTTCATCTACCTGACCTTCAAGTTCAGGTGGTATTGATGAGCCGAATCTCTTCAAATGCTTTAGATTCAAATAGCGGAGCAGGTATTCAAACCCTTCTTTAAGGATGTAAAGACATAAGATAAAAAGAATCCAATTCATTGTATTTCTATTTTAACGTAAAATAGGTTTTGAGACCTGCAATAACCCTGAATCAAGTTCAGGGCAGGGTGACAATTAATGAGTTTTTAGATAAGCTCCAGTGACAGGAAGGCAACCAACCTCCTCATTTGAGGCTCTTTTAATATAATATAAATGTAGCTTAAGAAAGAAAGGAGCGTGAGAGAAGATGCTCAGGATATTTCTGTTTTTATTACTGCTGACAGTTGTGATTGGCTGCTATCCGCCATCCTATTATGACGCCTGGAATGCTTATTCTGTAGAACGCTATCTGGATTGGTATGATGATTATTATTATTACCCCAGAACATATTTATCTTATAACCCATATTACTACTGGTATCCCTACTTCCCATTCTCTTTCTCGTTTAACTATTCATATTACAAGTTTCGTCATGATTATCCCCATTTGAGACACTATCGCGGATGGTATCCTTATCACAGGCACTTTGATCGTAAGTGGAGACATTAACGGGAAATAAGAGGGGAAGCTGACTATTTCGATTTCTCATCAGGCATGGTTTAATGAATACCCTGTCATAATTTTTATTATCATAATAATCATCGGCCTCCTTTTGCGGACATCTACATTCGTTTCCGTAAATATATATCTGTTTTCTTGTTGTCAAATGAATTTTGAAGGTTTGACCTATCTGCCCCCACGTTACCTTTGACCCTGCGCCCTTATTCAAGATTACTCAGCGTTTCCGTTATAAGGTTTGAAAGGGCAGGGAATATGTGCATGCAATCAGTGATAGATTTTACGTCGCCTTTGTTTATCACTGCATTTACAACTTCCTGTATGAGTATTGCGGCATGAGGGCCTATGATATGAAAACCCAGAATCCTTCCAGTGCTTTTTTCAACAATAGCCTTTGCAAATCCTTCGCGCTCCGCCATAGCCTCTCCCATCACAGTATCGGAATACATTGCACTGCCTATAAGGATTTCGCGGTCCTTGCGCGCCTGCTCCTCTGTCAGCCCTACTGCTGCAATCTGTGGATAGGTGAATACTGCATGTGGAACAGACTGAAAATCCATCTTTATCTTTTTCCTCTGCGTTGCATTGTGCCATGCCAGTTCAGCTTCCCTGTCTCCTGCATGGGTAAACATCGCCCTTCCTATGGCATCACCGAGCGCCCATACATTTTTCTTATTCGTCTGGAGGTAATCATCAACTTTTATGAAATTGGCCTTATCTGTTTCAATCCCTGCATTTTCAACTTTCAAAAGACCTGCATTAGACTTTCTGCCTGCAGCGATCATGACCGTCTCTGCTGAAATCTCTTTTTCCTCGCCGGAACTGATGTCCTTCAGAAGCACGGCATAACCACTGTCGACCTGTCTGACTTCATTGGTTTCTACACCCATATGCATTTCGGTGCGCTTTCCCATTTCCTTCTTTAATAATTCTGATATTTCAGGCTCTTCAAAAGGCAGGAGAGTCAAATTTCTCTCTGCTATAGTTACCGTAGTGCCAAGAACCGAAAAGAAATACGCGTATTCAAGCCCTATGTATCCGCCGCCGATAATGATCATACTCTCAGGCCTCTTTTCAATTTCCAGTATACTCTCATTCGTCAGATACTGAATCGTGTCAAGTCCTTTTATCGGAGGGATCGCAGGATGTGAACCAGAGGCGATAAAGATCTTCTTACCTTTTATTTTTTCAGCGCCGACCTCTAAGGTGCGCTCGTTGATGAAATGACATTTTTTGTTGATGAAATCGAGGTTTTCAGTCTCTTCTATCGTCTTTTCTATTGAGTTTCTGCCGCTGGTAACGGCATCCCTCATCCGCTCCATGACAGCTCTGAAGTCGACATCGGTTATTTCTGCACGAATACCGAGTTTAGCTGCTTCTCTGATCTCAGTAATTCTGTCAGCCGTATGTATCAGCGTTTTTGAGGGCACACAACCGTTATTCAGACAGGTTCCCCCCACCCTTCCCTTGTCAATGAGAGCGACCTTAAGCCCTTTTGAGACAGCTTTAAAAGCAATCCCAAGACCGACATCGCCAGCTCCCACGCCGATAACATCATAGCTTTTCATGGCTTCTCACCTTACTATCAAGATTAAACCTACAACATTGTAACAGTTTAGTCCTTTACCGTCCTGTGCCCAGGATCAGAAGCAGCATCACCGCTGCGATCGTCATCGCAACTGTTGTAATCCATCCTAATGTGTTAGAGATGCGGCTGTTCACCTTATCTTTCATAATGCTATGATTGTTGGCGATTAGCATTATCATCAAGAGCAAAGGCGGCGCGATCATCCCGTTTAAGACTGCCGTGTAGTAGAGAGCTTGAATCGGATTAATGCCGATCAGGTTTATGGCAAAACCGATCAGGGTTGAGAAGGCAATGATCCCGTAAAATCCAGGCGCATCTCTCAATTTCAAGTACAGTCCTTCACGAAGTCTAAACGTTTCAGCTACCGCATAGGCAGCTGAGCCGGCGAGTATAGGCACAGCCAGCAATCCCGTCCCGACAATGCCGGCTGAGAAGACCAGATAGGCAAAATGTCCGGCAATTGGCTTGAGGGCTTCAGCCGCCCTTAGGGTGCTATCGATTTTCGTAATCCCATGAGAAAAAAGGGTTGAAGCGGTCGTTGCGATGATGAACCACATGACGAGATTGGAAAAGACTATGCCTGATATCACATCCGTGCGCATCCATTTTAATTCTACTTTGGTAACTTTTTTGCGCGCCTCACGTGTCACTCTCCCTTCATCAATCTCCTCCTCTATCTCCTGGCCGGCTATCCAGAAAAAGAGATAGGGCGAAATGGTGGTTCCCAGAATTGCTACGAGATTCAGCAGGTAATCCTTATTGAGTTGAATGGTGGGAATAAGGGTATGTCGCAGTACCTAGTGTCCTGTTACTAACAGTTCTTTACACTTGAAATTTTTCTCATAATGCTTTCAACCGAAGCAGTCCAAACGTAGACTTTTGGGTTTTGATTATGAGATTCGATATATTTCTTTATAGCCATGATAAGCTCTTTTATATTTTTGAACGAGCCGCGACGAATTTTTTTCGATGTTATCTCGGAAAACCAGCGTTCTACCATGTTCAACCAGGAACTTGATGTAGGAGTAAAATGTAGGTGAAAACGTGGATAACGTTTTAGCCATCTCTGAACTCGCAGGTGTTTGTGTGCTCCATAGTTGTCTACAATCAGATGGAGATCTAAATCGGGCAGGGTTTTTGTATTGATAATTTGCAGGAACCTGATAAACTCCTGGTGTCTGTGTCGGGGCATGCAGTCTCCAATTACAGTTCCATCGAGCATGTTTAATGCTGCAAATAACGTTGTTGTCCCGTGACGTGTGTAATCGTGAGTTTGTCTTGCTGGAATGCCGGGTCGCAGGGGAAGTAATGGTTGCGTTCGCTCTAAAGCTTGAATCTGACTTTTTTCGTCCACACAAAAGACAATTGCCTTGTCCGGCGGGTTTAGATAAAGACCGACAACATCGTAAAGTTTCTCCAGAAATCTTTTGTCTCGGCTGAGCTTGAATGTCTTGACCAGATGAGGTTTTAAATTGTGTTCTTTCCATATACGTTGGACAGTCGCATTGCTGACCCCATATGCTTTGGCCATACTTCGGGTACTCCAGTGAGTAGCATCCGGAGGTGTTGTATGAAGAGTGGCATTGACTATTTCGGTAACTTTTTTGTGATGAATCCTTGGAAAACGTCCGGGACGAGGGGCATCTTTCTCTAACCCAGTTAACCTGAGCGATAAAAAACGTTCCCGCCACAATTGAACGGTTTGACGGGAAATATTTAAACGCTTTGCTATATCGTGATTGAAAGCTCCTTGAGATGCCAATTGAATAATTTGTGCTCGTTGAATTAATCGCAGTGGAAATCTTTTTCCCTGCGACCAACGGTTTATCGTTGATTCTTCTTCTGGAGAAAGCATAATACGTTCTGCTAAGTTCATGGATAATAGCATATAAAACAAATTTCCTAATGTCAAGTTATTTATGTAACACTACACTAGCCCAAATCTTGTGGCGTCACAAAAAACACCAAGACATAGGCCAATAACGATAATGTCAGAAAACGCAACACCCTCCCTTTGTCCCGGGTTTTCTTCTTGATCTTCCCTCAGGCTGAGCTTTTGCGTGTTCCTTTGGTGACATTGCTTGCCATGCTGCCTGAGCTTTTTCAATATTTTTTTTGGCAGCTTCTTTTTGCTTTTGAGTAGCCATCGCTTTTACCTCCTTTCAAATATATTGGAATGAGTCTTTAACCCAGCCATGTCCTGGCAGGATCACACCTTAGGACCCCGTCTCATCAATCCGCTAATCAACAAAGGAACTATGAGCCTTCAGGATATGTTCCTCCTATGTTCGCTGACCAAATTAAAAATTACCTCTCTGTCTGGCAATCTAACGATAACAAAAGGCATGCCATGAACGAAAGTCTTAATAACTATTTAATATTAAAGAAACTTTTAAAAATATAGAAATTATGTGTTTGTATGGATGTTCCTGCAGATGACCATTATTTTAGAGGAAAGTTATACTGAAAGTTGGGCCCGGAAAAGGCCGGAATATAATAAGGCATCACTCTTACGAAACTTAGAACAACTGCGAGAGAATCCCGACATGGTTCTGGAAGAAACGATCGAAGAAAAGGAATAAGAGGAGCTACTGAATAATGGATACTATCACGATCTTCCTGTGTGGTGACGTCATGACAGGAAGGGGAATCGATCAAGTGCTGCCACACCCGATTGATCCTATTATCTATGAACCTTTCATGAAAAGCGCTAAAGGATATCTGGAACTTGCCGAGGAAGCGGCTGGGCCGATTCCCAAACCTGTGGACTTTTCCTACATCTGGGGAGATGCCCTCGATGAACTTAAAAGGGTTAAGCCTGATCTGAGAATAATTAATTTGGAGACAGCTGTAACAAAGAGCAATAGCTACTGGTTAGACAAAGAAATAAACTATCGCATGAATCCTGAGAATATCCCCTGTCTAACGGCAGCAAATATAGATTTATGTTCGCTCGCAAATAATCACGTTCTCGACTGGGGATATTCAGGTCTCGTTGAGACATTGGAGACCTTGGAAAAGGTAAATATAAAAGGGGCAGGCTCTGGCCGAAATAAGAAAGAGGCTGAAGCCGCAGCGGTGATGGAAGCCAAGGGAAAAGGCGGAGTGATTGTGTTTTCCTTTGGATCGGAAACAAGCGGAATACCCTTAAGCTGGGCCGCTACGGAAGATAGACCCGGTATAAATCTTCTTAAAGACCTGTCAGATAAAACGGTCTTGTACATTAAGGAAAAAGTGGAGGATGTGAAAAGGCTAAGGGATATCGTTATCGTCTCAATTCACTGGGGAGGAAACTGGGGTTATGAGGTTCCTCGCGAACAAACAGAATTTGCCCATAAACTCATTGACGATGCAGGAGTTGATGTGATCCACGGACATTCTTCTCATCATGTAAAGGGGATAGAAGTTTACAAGGACAGA
>JBFMEC010000033.1:0-18947 GCA_040753575.1 Nitrospirota bacterium
ACGAACTCCGCTCCGCCCTGACTTCGACATTTCGCAGCATACAGAAGAATCCGTCTCAAGTTATGGGCTATCTGCGTCCATATCAGTAAACTATCATGTAGCTTTATTTATGCAATGCTGTATAATAGGCGCATAAGTAAAGCACATTGTTTGTCATTCCCGCGGACGCAAGCGGGAATCCAGATATAAATGATGTCAATAGGGGCTAATTATATTGGAAATGGAACATGTGAATTTGTGGTCTGGGCTCCTTTTTGTAGAAGTATGGAAGTGAAGTTGTTATCCGTGGAGGAGAAGATCATTCCTATGGAAAAGGACGATAGAGGGTACTGGAGTACCATTGCCGACAATATTTTTCCGGGTACGCTTTATCTTTACAGGCTTGAAAACAAAGATGAATATCCTGATCCAGCATCAAGATTTCAGTCCGAGGGGGTACATAAGGCATCACAGGTAATCGACCCGAATGAATTTAAATGGGGTGATGATGGATGGAAAGGCAGACTTCTCAAAGATTTTATAATATATGAACTTCATGTTGGAACATTTACAAAGGAAGGGACCTTTGAATCAATTATTCCTTATCTTTCCTACTTGAAGGAATTGGGAGTTACCGCTATAGAGATCATGCCTGTAGCACAATTCCCCGGCAGCAGAAACTGGGGCTATGACGCTGTTTATCCTTTTGCACCACAGAATTCTTACGGGGGTCATCAGGGACTGAAAACACTAATTAATACATGCCATGGAGAAGGATTCGCAGTCATTCTGGATGTTGTATACAACCATCTTGGGCCTGAAGGGAATTATCTTAGAAATTTTGGACCTTATTTTACTGATAGATACAGAACACCCTGGGGAGAGGCTATTAATTTTGACGGGCCTTACAGTGATGAGGTGAGGCAATTTTTCATAGAAAATGCCGTTTACTGGATAACAGAATATCACGTCGATGCCCTGAGGATAGATGCGATACACGGGATCTTTGATTTTAGCGCCAGACATTTTCTGCAGGACTTGGGCGAGGCTGTACACAAACAGGCAGAGTTCCTGGGAAGAAATGTCTGTGTCATCCCTGAAAGCGATCTGAATGATGTAAGAGTGATAAACCCTATAGAGATCGGCGGATACGGCCTTGATGCCCAGTGGAACGATGACTTCCACCACTCACTCCATACATTGTTAACAGGAGAAAGTAATGGTTATTATGAAGACTTTGGAGGAATGGGACACCTTGAAAAGGCATACAGGGAAGGTTTTGTCTATTCCGGTCAGTATTCTAAATATAGAAAACGAAGACATGGCAGTTCTTCCAGAAATAGACCGGCGCAGCAGATTGTCGTTTTCTCTCAAAATCATGATCAGGTAGGAAATAGAATGTTTGGTGACAGGTTAAGCCAGACCCAACCTTTTGATAAACTTAAACTTGCAGCAGGCGTTGTGCTTCTTTCTCCATACATCCCTCTTTTATTTATGGGAGAGGAATACGGGGAAACAGCGCCTTTTCAATATTTTATAAGCCACTCCGATGAAATCCTTATAGAAGCTGTTAGAAAGGGCAGAAAAGAAGAATTCTCCTCCTTTTATTGGCGAGGTGAGATTCCAGACCCTCAGGCTGAAAATACTTTCTTGAAATCAAAGATCAATATCGAGCTCCATGAGCAGGGAAAACATAAAATCCTCTTTGAGTTTTATGAAGAATTGATAAAGCTAAGAAAGAAAATTCTCTCCCTTTATAACCTCAGTAAAGAGAATATGGTAATCCAGGGTTTCGAAAAAGAAAAGGCTCTATTAGTCAGGAGATGGACCGAGGAAGAAGAAGTCCTCTGTCTATTTAGTTTCAGTGAAAATGTCCTGAGTGTGAAATTGAGTCTACCCGAAGGAACCTGGAATAAGATATTCGACTCTTCCTCAAAAGAGTGGGGCGGGAGCGGGGGTCTTGCTGATGACAATATTGAATCCTCTGAGTCCGAAATTACATTAAAGCTAAATCCTTATAGTTTTGTCCTTTACAGAATGTTTGAGAAAAACGAAGGATAAATGGACCGTTTCATTTGTATCCATGGACATTTTTATCAGCCACCCAGGGAAAATCCCTGGCTTGAGGCTATAGAGATTCAGGATTCGGCTTACCCTTATCATGACTGGAATGAGAAGGTCACGGCTGAATGCTATGCTCCCAATTCAGCTTCCCGGATCCTTGACGGAGAAGGGCGGATAATAAACATCCTCAGCAACTATGTCAGGATAAGTTTTGACTTTGGTCCTACTCTGCTTTCATGGATGGAAACGCATGCTGCCGAAACGTACCAGGCCATTCTTGACGCTGACGTGCAGAGTAAAGAGCACCACTCAGGCCATGGTAATGCCATCGCTCAGGCATACAATCATATCATATTGCCTCTTGCAAATATGCGTGACAGGAGAACACAGATTATATGGGGCATAAAGGATTTTGAATATAGATTTAAAAGATCTCCCGACGGCATGTGGCTTCCTGAGACAGCAGTGGATTTAGAGACACTCGATGTTCTTGCGGAAAACAGAATAAAGTTCACAATACTCGCACCTCATCAGGCCATGAAGGTAAGACGGATTGGTACGGGGAAGTGGAAAGAGATCAGCGGAGGCAGGATTGATCCCACAAGGGCCTATCTCTGTAGACTACCTTCAGGCCGCAGGATAAATATCTTCTTTTATGATGGCCCCGTATCGAACGCAGTGGCCTTCGAAAGATTGCTTGACAGGGGGGAGGATTTTGCGAATCGCCTTTTAAGTGGCTTTTCAGACCAGAGGCAATGGCCCCAGATTTTGAATGTCGCCACAGATGGAGAATCTTACGGACATCATCATAAATTTGGAGACATGGCCCTTGCCTATGTCTTGAATTATATCGAATCCAATGGACTTGCAAGATTGATGAATTATGCTGAATACCTTGAAAAATACCCACCAACGCACGAGGTCCAAATATTCGAAAATAGTTCGTGGAGTTGCGCCCATGGAGTAGAAAGATGGAGGAATAATTGTGGGTGCAATACCGGCATCCATCCTGAATGGAACCAGGAATGGAGGGCACCCCTTCGCAAGGCATTGGATTGGCTCAGGGATGAAATATCTTCCAGGTATGAGCCGGTAGCAGGAAACTATCTTAAGAGTCCCTGGAATGCGAGAAATGAATATATAGGAGTAATCCTTAATCGCTCCGGGGAAAATATCAACAAATTTTTCGAGGAGGAGGCCCTCAGGAATCTTAATCAGGATGAAAAGGTTATCCTCCTCAAACTCCTGGAGTTGCAGAGACATGCGATGCTCATGTACACAAGTTGTGGATGGTTTTTTGATGAACTTTCGGGGATTGAAACCGTGCAGGTGATGCAATATGCGGGAAGGGCAATCCAGTTGGCGGAAGAACTATTTAACGACAGTATTGAAAAGGGTTTTCTGGAAAGGCTTGCAGGGGCCAGGAGTAATTTACCAGTATATAGAAATGGCTCTTATATATATGAGAAATCGGTAAAACCAGCTTTGATTGACCTCAAAAAGGTTGGTGTACATTATGCTGTTAGTTCTCTTTTTGAGGATTACCCTGACAGATCCCGTATTTACTGTTATTCCGTCTATAAGGAAGATTATCAGAGGACAGAGGCGGGTAGAATGAAACTTGCCACAGGACGTATCAATATTACATCAGAGATAACGAGGGTGACTGAGCCTATAAGCTTCTGCGTGCTGCATCATGGCGATCATAACGTAAATGGAGGGGCCAGAAGTTTTAAAGAGGACGAGGCATACCAGTCCATGAGAGCAGAGATAAGCAGAACCTTCGAAGGTGGTGCTATTGAAGATATTCCCGGGTTAATGGACAGGCACTTCGGAATGCATAATTACAGCCTGAGAGATCTCTTCAGGGATGAGCAGCGAAAGTTCCTGAACTTCCTGATCAGCAAAACTGTCAGCGACTCTGAAATTTTATTCAGACAGGTCTATGAGAACACTCACAGTCTGATGCACTATCTCCAGGAATCGGGTATTCCCTTTCCGAGCCCCTTTCATATAGCAGCAGAATTTGCGCTGAACCTTGTACTAAAAAAGGCCTTCGAGGCGGAAATTGATGTTGGGAAAATACAGGAGATAATAGGTGATATCAAGGAATGGAATTTATCTATAGATTCACCAGGTCTGGAATTCATAATACGGCGGGAGTTTGAAGGGATGATGGAAAGGCTTAATGAAAACCCGGCAGATCCTGCAATCATGCGGGAGATAAAAAAGATGCTTGATGTAAGAGACATTCTTCCTTTCGAAATAAACCTCTGGCATGCGCAGAATACTTACCACAGAATTGCAAAATCTTTTTATAAGGATTTTTTGCTGAAAACAAAAATTGGAGATGAGAATGCTGCTAAATGGGTAGAAGAATTTAGACAGATCGGAGAGAGTATCTCTTTTAACATTGAGGCGGTATTGCCAAAGGAATGAACGATCCTGCGGAACCATAGGGTATTGAAGCCTTGTTCGCAATTTTACCAAATATCGTCATTCCGGGCTTGACCCGGAATCCAGTCTCTTTCATTGTCTGGATTTCTGCTTCCGCAGGAATGACCGAGAAAGACAACCCGTGACAGATCACAGGGAATTATCGAGTTAAAGATACAAAAAGCTATGAAGGATTTATTGGAAGCAAGGATACCGGTTTCGACATATCGGCTGCAGTTTAGCCACCAGTTCAGATTCTCAGATGCAAAAGAAATCGTTCCATATCTCCATGAAATCGGGATTACTGACATCTATGCATCTCCTTATTTAAAAGCAAAAAGGGGAAGTCTCCATGGATACGATATCGTCAACTACAACATGCTGAATTTCGAGACCGGAACGGAAGACGATTATAATGAATTAATGAGGGAGCTCGAGAAATATGGAATGGGACAGATCCTTGACATTGTCCCGAACCATATGTGTATCTTAACGGAAGAAAACCTCTGGTGGATGGATGTCCTTGAAAACGGCATAAGTTCCATTTACTCAAACTTCTTTGACATCGACTGGAAACCCGTCAAAAAAGAGCTCAGAAATAAGGTTCTCCTCCCGATTCTAGGTGACCAGTACGGAAAGGTTCTTGAGAATCAGGAATTGAAACTAATCTTTGACGAGGGGGCATTCTTCATAAATTATTATGATACTAAGTTGCCAATAAGACCTGAGACATATACCTACATACTGAAGTACCGTATAAGTGAACTCGAAAGGTCTGTCTCCAGCGATAATCCGCACTTAATAGAGTTTTTAAGTATAAATACTGCCTTAAGCCATTTGCCTGCTTATATAGAAAAGGATAGTGAAGAAATAAGAGAGAGATACCGTGAAAAGGAGATTATTAAAAGGCGCCTGCAAAAACTCTACAGAGAAAGTTCAGAGGCCAGAACCTTTGTTGATGACAATGTAAGGATATTCAATGGAGTTAAAGGTGAATCAAGGAGCTTTGATCTTCTTGATAATCTCCTTAACAGGCAAATATACAGGCTTTCTGACTGGCAGGTTGCAATGGAAGAAATAAATTACAGGAGATTTTTTGATATCAATGAGCTTGCGTCGATCCAGATAGAAAATCCGGCTGTTTTCATGGAAACCCATAAGCTGATATTCAAACTCATCAGGGAAGGGAAAGTCACAGGTTTGAGGATTGATCACCCTGATGGTTTATATAACCCCCTTGATTATTTCCAGAGGTTACAACGGAGCTGTTTTCTTCAGCTGAGACTGGGACACTTGAGAACGTTAAAAGAGGATATACCTTCTGATATTATAGAAGGCCTGAAGGTAGACGTACCTATCCTGGCCGAGCATACCAATATTGAGTCGGAAATACTAAAAGAATATGACGAAATAATACAGTCCGATCCCAAGTTTAAGCCCTTTTACATCATTGGCGAAAAAATTCTTATTAAAGATGAGAGGATGCCAGAAGACTGGCCAATTTTTAGCACGACAGGTTATGTTTTTCTGAACACGTTAAATGGCATCTTTGTTGACATGGAAAATGTGAGGGCCTTAGATGACATATATACAAAGTTTATAAAGTCCAAAATAAATTTTCAGGACATTGTTTATGAAAAAAAGAGATTAATTATGGAAGTCGCCATGTCCAGCGAAGTCAATACCTTAGGCCACTACCTGAACCAGATATCTGAAAAGAACAGGCACACAAGAGATTTCACCTTGAATAGTCTCACCTCTGCAATTGTGGAAGTTATTGCCTTTTTCCCCGTATATAGGACCTATGCAACTGAGAGGGACGTAAACGAAAGGGATCGCCGGTATGTAGAACTCGCCGTATCAAAGGCAAAAAGAAAGAATCCCGCCATTAGCGAATCTATCTTTGATTTTCTGAAAGACGTCCTCATCCTGAACTATCCCGATAATTTTACTGAATCCGACAAAAAGGAGTGGGTTGATTTTGTTATGAGATTCCAGCAGATAACAGGTCCTGTCATGGCAAAGGGGCTTGAGGATACGGTTTTTTATGTATACAACCGTTTTCTCTCCCTTAATGAAGTGGGAGGAAGCCCGGATAGATTTGGTACAACCCTCGATACCTTTCACGGGAAGAACATCGAAAGAATCAAATTCTGGCCGAATGCACTAATTGCAACTTCCACTCATGATTCAAAGAGAAGCGAAGATGTTAGAGCAAGAATTAACGTCCTTTCAGAGATTCCCGATGAGTGGAGAGGGTGCCTTATGCGGTGGAGTCGTCTAAACAAGAAGAAGAGAATCATTGTTGAAGGTCAAACGGTACCAAGTCGCAATGAAGAATATCATCTTTACCAAACCCTTATTGGAGCCTGCCCTATCAGTCTTGCCGATGATGCCGAATACGAGGTCTTCAAAAGAAGGATAAAGGATTATATGCTAAAGGCTTCGAGAGAGGCAAAGGTCAATACAAGCTGGATAAGCCCAAATACGATTTACGAGGATGCTCTTATGACCTTTATTGAGGCGATCATAGACAATAGACCGGACAACCAATTTCTGCGGGACTTTGAGGTTTTCCAGAAAAAAGTCTCACACTATGGAATGTTCAATTCTCTATCACAGACATTACTGAAGATAACCTCTCCAGGCGTCCCTGATTTTTATCAGGGAACAGAGATCTGGAACTTTACCCTTGTAGATCCTGATAACCGCGGACCCGTTGATTATGCGAAAAGAATAAGAATACTGGACGAAATTAGGAGGAAAGAATCAGAGATGGGCATTTTAGAGCTGGCACGAGAATTAACAATTAATAAAGATGACGGCAGGATAAAACTCTATATCATATATAGTGCCCTTAACTTCCGCAGAGAGAATAGCGAGATTTTCCGAACAGGAGAATATATACCCCTTGAAGTTTTGGGTGAAAGGTCTAAGAATGTCTGTACCTTTGCGAGAAAATGGATGAATCGGATGGCATTGGTTACAGTGCCAAGATTTTTCACGAGACTTATGAAGCAACAGGGAGATCAACCCTTCGGCGAAGAGACATGGAAGGAGACCTTTATAGTTGTTCCCTTTGAAGAGACAGATTCGGGGTTTCGCAACATCTTTACCGGAGAGCTTGTGAAAATTTCCAGATACAAAGAAGCTACAGGTTTCTATCTCTCTGAGATCTTTATAAATTTTCCTGTAGCATTACTGGAAAGAGTAACATAAAACTTGATCGCCAGCTAAATTAGAAAACAGTATCGAGTTTCTCAAAAATGGCAAGCACTGTTATTGGAAATGAGATCCAGAAATGGATTGACGAAATAAAGGAAGCTGACATACTTGTCGGAATTCCGAGCTATAATAATGCGCGTACCATTGGTCATGTGGTAAGGGCTGTTCAGGCAGGTCTCGCCAAATATTTTCCGGAAAGAAAAAGTGTCCTTGTTAATTCAGATGGTGGCTCGACGGATGGCACAACCGAAATTGTCCAGAATACCACCATCGAGGATTTCCAGTCCATTCTTCTTCATCATAGAGTAGAACCTGCTTTTAAAATTGCAACCTCCTACCATGGTATTCCAGGTAAGGGAAGCGCCTTCAAAACGATTTTTGAGATCGCCGATGCCCTTAATGTAAAGGCCTGTGCCGTAGTGGATTCTGATCTAAGAAGCATTACGCCAGAGTGGATTGAACTCCTGATTAAACCTGTTATCGAGGGAGAATTTGACTATGTCGCTCCCTTTTACCATAGACATAAATACGATGGGACGATAACAAATAGCATAATATATCCGCTCACAAGGGCACTGTACGGTAAACGTGTTCGACAACCGATTGGAGGGGATTTTGGCTTTTCCGGCAAATTGGCAAAATTTTATCTTACAAAAGATGTCTGGGAAACAGATGTTGCAAGATATGGCATTGACATATGGATGACGACCACGGCCATTGCCAATAATTTCAAGATCTGTCAGTCCTTTCTCGGTGCTAAGATACATGACCCCAAAGATCCTGCCGCTGACCTGAGTGCGATGCTTTACCAGGTAGTTGAATCGGCCTTTGATCTCATGGAAATATATTCAGAAGTCTGGAAAAAAACAAAGGGCTCTGAACCTGTACCGACTTTCGGGTTTCAATATGCTGTGGGGCTTGAACCTGTCCAGGTGAATCTCGACAGAATGATCGATAAATTCAGACTGGGAATAAAAGAGTTGATGGGAATATGGAAGGAGTTCCTTTCTGCCCAGATCACAGATTTTCTGTGTAAGGCAGAAGGATTACCAAAGCAGGAATTTTATCTCCCCGACGAAGTCTGGGTCGATATCATCTGTAGTTTTGCCCTTGCGGCTCATAAGAAAACCATAAATAAGGAACATCTATTAAAATCCATCACCCCGTTGTATATTGGAAGAACTGCTTCCTTTGTATTAGAGACATGGGATAGCACTGCCTCTGATGTCGAGGAAAAGATTGAACAACTCTGCAAAATATTTGAGGATAAGAAGTCTCAGCTTTCAGAAAAATGGGAGTAACGAAAGGAGGAATACATGGATAGTTTTTTACAGAGGGTTATAGTTGAACCGTTTAACAGGTTTCTGGATAGGGTGCTACAATTCCTTCCAGACCTTCTCAGTTCGATTCTAATATTCATCGCTGGCATTTTACTGGGTTTACTTCTCAAAAATCTATTCTTGAGAATATTTAGTGCAATAAAGATGGATAAATTCTCACAGAAATATGGTTTAGCAGAAATTTTGCAGAAGAGTGGCATAAAAGAACCTCTATCTGTCATTCTTTCGAGATTTATTGGATGGCTGACTATAATCAGTTTTTCGATTTTATCTCTTCATTCTCTTAATGTGCCTGCCGTAGAGGGAATCCTGGAAAAATTTATTCTTTATTTGCCCAATGTCTTTGTGGCTGCTGTTATACTTTTTCTCGGTTATCTTCTCAGTAATTTTTTTGGTCGTGCTGCACTGATTGCCTCAGTAAATGCTGGCATAAAGATATCCGGATTAATAGGAAGGTCGGTAAAACTAACCATCTTCCTGCTTGCCGTAACTATGGCGCTTGAGCAACTCGGTATAGGAAAGGGAACAATAGTTATCGCCTTTGCAATAATCTTTGGCGGGATAGTCCTTGCCCTTGCCATAGCCTTTGGCCTTGGAGGGAAGGATGCCGCCAAGGAATATCTTGAGAAAAAGATAAAAGGCGAGGAAAAAAGGGACGATATAAAACATTTATAAGATCCGTCCAAGTTAAAGAGAGGGGCTGCAAAAATTAAATTAAATAAGAGGTAAGCATGAACTGGTATCAGCTTCCTGTTAAAAAAATATTTCAGATTACGATGGCATGGTTTTATTTTTTCACTCAATCATTAAAATCATATTTTACGGGAATATAGGAGTACGGCAACTGATAATAATTAAATATCTTTGAAGTTTTCTTTAGGGAAAAGGATTCAAGAATTTTGGATATACTCACTCCGATTCCGAAATAGATATTCCGGCTTTTTTCCTTCGTTGTCTCCCACTTATAACCCCTTGTGTAATAACCCACATCCAGCTCCAGGTACTTCAGATATTTATCTTTTATAAAATCAAATATAAAATCAAAGCCATCAAGTTTTATGGCAAAAAGGAATTTCATGCCGTCATAATCCGTAGTAAAATCCAACCTTTTCTTTTCAAGAAATCCCTTTGAAGGGAAATATTCGAGTCTCACATCAATCTTTCTTGAAATATCCGGATACCTGTAACGGAGGTAACCCATAAAACTACCAATGCCGTTCATAATTACGTCCTCATAGGAAAAACCATATCTGCTTATGGAATCCCCCACTTCCATCAAAGCCTGCAGTGTGAAAGAAGATAAAGCTCCGAGCCTAGCTGCGTCATCCTTTTCGTATCCCCACGAAGAATAGAGATTGGACAGAACCGAGGAAATGAGATAACTGGCATAGAGGTGGCCGAATTTGTCTGCGCCTCCCCGATAACTCTCCTTCGAAAACCACTTCTCTGCTTTAAAGTGCGGTTTATATTCGCCGTAATCCCAAAATGCCAAACCCCATAAAAAAGTCGCGGAAACCACCGCCACATTGAGAGCTATAAATTTTTCCTCTTTACTGAGGTCTTTCAGGTAATCAAATGCAAGGGTTTCGCGTGTTCGCAAAGTAGCAACCAGGAAAATAAAAATTAAAAAAATTAATATCTTTTTCATATTCTCCGAATTGACACGGTTTTTTATAAGCACTGAGAATGGTTGAGAAAACGGCGCTAAAGTGAAGCGCATTTTTATAATAACAGAAAAATACAAAAGTTAAACTTGTCAGATACCAAAATTATTATATGAAAGAACAGAGGATATGACATTCTACAAATTGATATAATCTCATACAAATGAAGATGACATGCATATTTTTGACTTTCTAAATGACAAAGATAGCTAACAAATTTCTATGGGGAAGGGTATGATTTCGTTTTGAACAACATAAAACTGGAGGGCTCGTATGACCCCCCCTGTTGCCTCACGTAAAAATCTACACGAAATGACATTCATTGCCGTTTCCTTTTGCCCTTTTTCTGACATCCCCTTCAATAATCGTATCTTCACTGACTTTTACCCTCTTGCCATGCGCTCGAAGCACATAGGATGCATAACAACGGATATATCCAGTCAGTTCTATGAATTCATCCAGAATAGCCCCTTTGTGCTTCTTCTGCACCCTTTGATATCGTGGTGCAGTAATTGCCGTTACCCTCTTTCTTTCTCGCATCGTTAACCTCATTCCTGCCTCCTGTAGCCTTTATGCCAGGAGACAATTGTGATATTTTCATATAGATTTTTAAATGAGGCAACGATTAGCTTTCATATAGATTTTTGATGAGGCAATTCGATGACGAAACATCAGTAGGGCATTTCTGTATAATAATGGGAAAAGAAAAACTGAAACTTAGAAATGTAGGGATGTTTTTCAATAAATTTTATAGAAAGTCATAATGGCTTTTTCTGCAGCTTACTTTTTCACGAGGAGGTACACTTTTATGATTTCTTTAGCGTTTTACCAACACAGGTTATTGTTATATTTTGTGGTTCTTTCAATATTATTTTTTCCTGTATATTCGCAGGCAGAGAATAATAGGAAACTTTCATCTGGCGAAACTCTATACGTGCCTGTCTATTCGAATGTTTATGCCGGTCCTAAAGCTAACCCTCTCCAGCTCGCGACTATGTTGAGCATTCATAATGTTGATCCAAAATATGCCATTACTATATTGAAGGCTGATTATTATGATTCAAATGGTAATTTTATCGAAAGCTATGTTAAAAAACCGATAAATCTTAAACCATTTGCTCATGTCTTTTTTTACCTCAAAGAATATGATATAAGAGGTGGACCGGGTGCAAATTTCATTGTGAAATGGCGTGCAGAGAAAAAAGTTAATCAGCCGATTATCGAGGTACTCATGCTTGATGCGAGATCAGGGTTGTCTTTTTCATCGACAGGTCAGATAATAACTGAACACACAGATTGAGAGAATAAGTCATAAAGTTACCCTAATAATTCATAGCGAACTCTGTTCCAATGCTTGTCATTATCCGGCTTGACCGGATAATCCAGGTCTTTCATCTGGGTTGCCCGATCAAGCATGTCCTCTGGATTCCCCGATCGAGTCGGGGAATGACTAGGGGATCGGGCAATGACTGAAAAAATCTTAAAAACTTTTAAGATCTTTGATGAGTAATAGCATAAAAAATAAGCACTATTTACTATCTTTTAAAAATGGAATTTGACTTTTTAAAATCTTTAGAAGTTATTTTTATTGCTTCAGCTCTGGTTGTTTTTTTACTGCACAGGTTAAAGGTGCCTTCCCTTGTAGGGTTTCTTGTTGCAGGAGCCATTATCGGCCCCTATGGAATAGGCATAATAAAGAATATCCATTCTATTGAAATACTTGCCGAGATTGGTGTAATACTCCTTCTCTTCACTATCGGCATCGAGTTTTCCATGGCAAAGCTCATCAGGATAAAAAAAGCCGTCATTGGTGGCGGGGCTACACAGGTATTACTTACAATCGGCCTGTCTGCTATTGTCGCCTATTTATTAATTGGGAATATAAACAAGTCCTTATTCTTCGGTTTCCTTGTTGCCTTAAGCAGTACTGCGATAGTATTGAAGATGCTCTCTGAAAAGGGTGAGATAGACTCCCCACACGGACGTGTAATGGTGGGCATACTCATATTCCAGGACCTCTGTGTTGTCCCGCTAATGCTCCTGATTCCTCTGCTATCCGGCGAGAGTATAAACTTTCTGGATATATTGCTGAAAATGGGAAAGGCGGTCTTAATAATGGCAGTTGTACTCTTAAGTACGAGATGGATAGTTCCGGGGATTCTCCATCAGGTTGTCCATACAAGGAGCCGCGAGCTTTTCATCATTACAATTATACTCCTCTGCCTTGGTATAGCGCTTTTAACATCACGTTTCGGTCTCTCCCTTGCTCTTGGAGCCTTTTTAGCCGGTCTCATCATATCTGAATCTGAGTATTCACATCAGGCAATGTCAGACATACTGCCTTTCAAGGACAGCTTTATTGGTCTGTTTTTTGTCTCCATCGGAATGCTTATGGATACCGGTTTCATATTCGATAACTATTTAAAGATAGCAGTAGCTGTTTCATTGATTTTCGGCATTAAATTAATTATGGGAACTTTTTCATCGTTGATTATAGAAAACCCTCTCAGAACATCCATTCATGCCGGATTGGGTCTTTCACAGATTGGTGAATTTTCATTTGTTCTTGCTGTTGCAGGCAGGGCAGCAGGCCTTATAACAGAGGATTTTTATCAGATATTTCTTTCATCTTCTATAATAACAATGATAATAACCCCTTTCATTCTCAAGGCTGCACCCTCTCTGTCCAGCTGGTTGACATCAAGGCATATTTTAAAAAGACTTGACAGGGTTAAAAACATGTGGGCAAAAGAAGGACATCCTATAAAAAAACATGGCCACGTAATCATTATAGGCTTTGGTCTAAATGGTCAGAACGTGGCGAGAGTATTAAAGAGGACCGATATTCCGTATGTGGTACTTGAGATTAACAGTGACACCGTAAGAGAGATGAAGAAAAAAGGAGAACCTATATATTATGGTGATGGTACAAGTAAAGACATATTACATAAACTGAACATTACAAAAGCACAGTTGTTGGTTGTTGCTATTTCGGACCCTATTTCTACAAGAAGTATAGTCGCTATAGCGAGGAGAGAAAATCCTGATATGTATATAATCGTCAGAACAAGATATGTTGCTGAAGTTGATGATCTTAAGAAACTTGGTGCTAATGAGGTTATTCCCGAGGAATTTGA
The DNA here is from genome assembly GCA_040753575.1 of Nitrospirota bacterium. Taxonomy (GTDB): domain Bacteria; phylum Nitrospirota; class Thermodesulfovibrionia; order Thermodesulfovibrionales; family SM23-35; genus JBFMEC01. The sequence continues at coordinate 13,846 of JBFMEC010000033.1, forward strand.
GACCTCTGTGGAAATATTTTCAAGAGTTCTCCATCATTACCATGTTCCAAGAAACGTTATCACAGAAAATATAGATAGCATCAGAAAAGACAACTATCGCGTTCTCAGAACTATAGAATTGCCAAGGAAACATTTAGCAGAAAGATACGAATTGGTCAAAGAGCTGGAGACAGAGACATATCTTATAAAGGAGGCATCTAGGGCAGATGGACATTCTATTAAAGACCTCCGCTTCAGGACTGAGACAAGGGTAACCATCATTGCTGTTCAGCGAGGTGAGAAGATCCATCAAAACCCGCAACCGGACTTTGTGATAAAGGCAGGAGATGTCCTACTCTTGATTGGTAAAAAGGATGACATCAATCGCGCTATAGATTATCTTGAATCAGACAAATTCCCAGTAATGAAGTATGACAGATAATTGAACAAGAGGTTAAATGATCCTCTGGTTTGGATTTATAATCTGCACCGCTGTAATTGTTTATTCAGGTGCCAAACTCTCACGGTATGGCGATATAATTGCTGAAAAGACCAATCTCGGAAAAGTATGGATAGGGGTAGTGCTCATGGCATCCGTTACGTCCCTTCCTGAGCTTGTGACAGGAATAGGCTCTGTAACATATGCCGGCGTTCCCAATATAGCGATAGGTGACGTGCTTGGAAGTTGTGTCTTTAACATGCTCATCATCGCCTTGCTTGATGCCAGTTATCGAATAATGCCAATTTCTGCAAAGGCCCATCAGGGAAATATCCTTTCAGCAGGCTTTGGGATACTCCTTCTCAGCATAGTTGCCCTGAGCCTTTTTTTAAAAAAATATATCTCTCCCCTGGGATGGATCGGTCCTTATAGTTTATTATTCATAATGACCTATTTCTTCGCTATCAAATTAGTCTTCTCCTTTGAAAAAAGACAGATTTCCGCTTTTATAAAAGAAAAGGCCATTGAATTAAGGTATGAGGATATCCCTATGAAGACTGCCATTGTCAATTACAGTATAAATGCGGCCGTTGTTATTACCGCAGCTACGTTTCTACCGAAGATCGGAGAAGGTATAGCTGAAACAACAGGTCTGGGACAGACATTCGTGGGCAATATTTTCATTGCCCTTTCCACATCTCTTCCTGAGATCGTGGTTTCTTTTGCCGCCGTAAAAATTGATGCTATAGACCTGGCAATAGGCAATCTCTTCGGGAGTAATATTTTCAATATCTTTATCCTTGCCATAGACGATATATTTTTCATAAAAGGTCCTCTTCTTTATTATGTCGATTCAAATCATATAATATCGGCCTTGTCTGCTATTGCCATGACAACAATTGCCGTCATTGGCCTGACTTACCGTGCAGAGAAAAAGAGGTTGTTTCTGGCCTGGGATTCACTCGGGATAGTAGTAGTTTATGTTATCAATCTAATGTTGCTTTATACATTAAAGTAGGTGATTTCTTGAACGCCTGATCCATGATTTTTAGCACTTGAAATGGAAAAAATGAAGTATAATATGACGTCGAAGGATGAGTTTCAGGATTATAGACTCTCAGAGATAACATTTTGGGAGATTATGAATCTTAAGACAATATTAACTTTTTCTTTGTTTCTCATTTATTTTATCTCCATCCCTTCCCTTTCCCCTGCCTCCAAAAAAGCTGAGGTTAAAGAGATCCGCTTCTGGTCATCTCCTGATTACACGAGAGTTGTTGTCGATCTTTCATCGTCTGTAGAATTTTCAAAAAAACGCCTGTCTGATCCCGACAGGCTTTATTTCGACCTGAAGGATACTTTTATGCCGAAGGAGATCAATAAGAGCCTTCCCATAGGAGACGCGATTTTGAAGGCCGTCAGGGCTGGACAGTTTGATCCTCGGACCGTAAGAGTTGTCCTTGACCTGGAAGAAATTTCTGACTTCGATACTTTCATTCTTGAGAATCCAGCCAGACTTGTTATTGATGTGCATGGAACTAAAAAAATGATAAAGAAACCGGAAGAGATTCTGACCAGAACCAGGATTGTTATTGATCCCGGACATGGTGGCCATGATCCTGGAGCCATAGGTCCTAAAGGACTTCGTGAAAAGGATGTTGTCCTTGACATAGCCCTGAAACTTAAGAAAATCTTTTCGGCCAATCCATTAAATGAAGTCTTCCTTACAAGGGAAACAGACATATTTATACCCCTTGAGGAAAGAACCGCCATTGCAAACAAAAAGGGTGCAGACCTTTTCATATCAATACATGCTAATGCAAGCCCGAGAAGGAAGGCAAAGGGAATTGAAACATATCTGCTTAATTGGACGAATGACGAAGAGGCCATGAGGGTTGCGGCAAGAGAAAATTCAATATCACTCAAGAAGATGAAAGAACTGAACAGTCAGATGGATGTTCTTGAGATAATCAAGAGTGATCTAATGAGGGAAAACAAAAGAGATGAATCTATCAAGCTTGCCCACTACATCCAGACGTCATTGATATCAACTCTTAATAGCAAGATTGAAAATAGAACAGACCTTGGTGTCAAGCAGGCGCTCTTTTATGTCCTTTTCGGTGCCAAGATGCCCTCCGTCCTTGTTGAGGTCTCCTTTATAAGTAATTATGAAGAGGAAAGATTGCTTTCAAGTGAATCCTATAGATCACACATAGCAGAGGCGATTGCTGAAGGTCTCAATAACTATATTTCATCTATACCGGCATTTCAGAAAGTTGCGGAGATCAAGAGCAGTAACTTCTATTAAGGTTAACTCTTTGCCCCCGGAGATTAAGATTATCCTCTATGTGAGTTTTGTCGCATGTCTATTCATCATAAAGGATATGACTGCCTATGCATTTATTTTCATTGTAATAATCATGTCCCTTTCCAGGATACCTCTTAAATCTCTGAAGAGAGGGTGGATTCCCATAAGCCTCTTTCTTCTATTCACCTTTATAAGCAATGCCTTATTTCAGCACGGAAGAATCCTTTACATTATAGGTCCTGTCATTATCACTCAAGAAGGGCTCACCATAGCGTCAGTTAGAACGATGAGAGTTTTCTTTATGATCGCAGGAGCAAAGCTACTTACTGCCACGACGCCGATAGAACAACTTGTGGCTGCCTTTGGAAATATGCTGAAACCGCTTGAGAAATTGGGCATACCCGTAGTCGAATTTTTCATGACAACTGGTCTTACCATGAAGGCCCTTCCGGGACTAAAAAATCAGATAGCCCTGACTTATAGAGAAAAGATAAAAGAAAACAACATAACAGGCTTCCGGGGTCGTGCCAGGGTGATCTCAATGTTTCTCCTCCCATTATTCATAAAAAGCTTACAGTCACCTGAAATGTTTTTTAACGATAGTGATATGAATAGAGACGCAGAGGATAAAGGAATACAAAATCCGAATGGGACAGAATTTTGATATTTTGATTAAAGAAGGTCTCCTTTTTGATGGCACCGGCTCAGAGCCATTTGAAGCAGACATCGGTATCGCTGGCGATAAGATTGTCTTTATAGAAAAGAAGTCAGAGGTCAGGAGTCAGGAGTCAGAAAAGGTTATAGATGCGCGTGGTCTGGCAGTGACCCCTGGTTTTATTGATACTCACGGACACTCTGAATTTACTCTCCTCGCCGACCCCGGTGCAGAAGGAAAGGTCTGCCAGGGAATAACAACAGAGATAAACGGTAATTGCGGTCTTTCCGCTGCACCTCTCTATGGAGAAGCTTTAAAGCAGAGGGAAAATGACATTAAGGAATTTTCTATCCCTGAACGCTGGTCTACTTTCAGAGAATATTTTAGAATCCTTCAAAAAAGAGGTTTAGCCATTAATTTTGCTTCGCTCGTAGGTCACGGAAACCTGAGGGCATCTGTAGCAGGTTATGAGAACAGAGAATTAACAGCCTCGAACATTAAAAAAATGCGTTATCTTCTCAGGGAATCAATCAGTGAAGGAGCTATAGGAATATCAACTGGACTGATATACCCTCCTGGCATTTATTCGAATACAGAAGAACTTATTGAGATGTCAAGATATTGTAATAATTTCATCTATGCATCTCATATGAGAAGCGAAGGGGATAAATTAATAGAATCTGTCAGGGAGATAATAAAGATAGGGGAAAAAATAGGGATAAAGGTCCACATTTCCCATATAAAAACAAGCGGGGAGAAGAACTGGCATAAGATAGACCAGGTCATCTCGCTGATAGAAGAAGCAAGGATGGGGGGTATTCGCATGACTTGTGATAGATACCCTTACACTGCATCACAGACTGATCTTGATTCAATACTGCCCTCCTGGACTTTTTCAGGAGGTGCAGAAGAAGAACTGGAAAAATTAAAAAGTTTGGAGTTTCAAAAAAGAATAAAAAAAGAGATACTGGATAAACATCCTGAAAGAGAATACTGGGATAAGATCAGGATATCATCTGTCTCCTCCCGGAAAAACAGATTTATGGAAGGCAGAAGTATCGCTGAGATTTCTCGTCTTGGGGATTCCGAACCTGCCAATATATTCATTAAAATACTTATTGAGGAAAATCTCAAAGTTAGCGCAATATTTTCGTCCATGAACGAAGATAATCTCAACAGGTTTCTGTCATTGCCTTATTGTATGATAGGTTCTGACAGCTCGGCACGCTCTTTTTCCGGGCCGACTCGTACGGGTAAAATTCATCCGAGAGGCCTTGGCAGTTTTCCGAGATTTATTGGACGGTATATTAGAGACAGTGGACTCTTGAACATGAGCGAAGCAATACACAAAATTACAATGCTGCCTGCTGAGACCTTTGGCATTAAGAAGAGAGGCGTTTTAAAGAAAGGTGCCTTTGCGGATATTGTTATCTTTGACCACAAAAGAATAATCGACAGAGCAACCTTTGAAGAGCCTTATTTAAGTCCGGAGGGCATTCACTATGTTTTTGTCAATGGTTCTCCAGCTCTGTGGGAAGGAAAACTGACAGACACGAAGGCCGGAAAGATTCTAAGACACGGCGCATAAGAATCAAGTTACTAATGCGGTTATAAGTATGGCGACATGGAATACCAATCTGATAGGGGTAGAGAAGGCTTTCGCCTCCCCTCCCTCCGAACCGGACGTGCGAGTTTCCCGCATCCGGCTCTCCAGTCAGTGG
>JBFMEC010000034.1:0-14045 GCA_040753575.1 Nitrospirota bacterium
TGCAAATGGTATCTCCCAAGGAGAGATCCATAAGGAGGAAAGCAAACTGTCTTTCCTGCTTTAAAGACTTCAAAAACTATTATAAACTTCCTTACCTAATCTACAGGTGAGGATTATACCAGGAGGTTCTATGAGAGTCTTTACAACGGTATTATTTATTATTCTTACGAGCACGGTTGTTTTCGCTCAGGGCGATAATTTTGAAAAAGCGCTCTCGCTTTATCAAAAGGGAAAATTTAAGATGTCTGCCAAATATCTGAAGGAATATGTGGAGAAAAACCCTGATCCCTATGCCTATTATCTTTTGGGCTATGCTAACTATAAAATGAAAAATCATTCTGAGGCGATTAAGTATTTCGAAGAATCCTATGTCCTGGATCCAAATTTCGTACCGCCAATACCAAAAAATAGAGATTTTATTTAGATGTCTGTTCTTAATCCCGCAATCTTCAGGGAATATGACATAAGAGGAGTATGGGGAAGAGACCTGACAGAAGAGGTCATTGAAAAAATCGGCAGGGCCTTTGCGGTCTGTCTGAGGAAGGTTCTCGGAAAGAGGGATATAAAGATAAGTATTGGAAGGGATATTAGACTGAGTTCCCCTTTGATGTTCGACTCGTTATCCAGAGGACTTCTTGCCAGCGGTATTGATATCGTGGATATTGGAGTTTGTCCCACGCCCCTACAGTATTTCTCACTATTTCATTTGCCCCTCGACGGCGGAGTGATGATAACGGGAAGCCACAATCCTCCGGAATTCAATGGTATGAAGCTTAGTATAGGCCGGGAGACCCTCTTTGGAGAAAAGATACAGGATCTTCAAAGGATAGCTGAAGAGGCTGATTTTATTCATGGCAGAGGGAGTATGGAGAGATATGAGATAATCCCTGAATACATAGATTATTTAAAGAAAGATTTTCTCCCTTTTGACAAGATAAAGGTCGTCATTGACAGTGGTAATGGTACTGCTGGGCTTGTGGCCCCTCTATTATTGAAGGACCTCGGCTGCGAGGTGATAGAACTCTATTGTGATCCCGATGGAAGCTTCCCGAATCACCATCCCGATCCGGTAGTGATGGAAAATATAAAGGATCTTATAGAAAGGGTATTATCCTCAGGTGCTAACCTTGGAATAGGCTTTGACGGGGATGCCGATAGAATCGGCGTTGTCAGTGATAAAGGTGAGGTGATATGGGGAGACAAGCTAATGGTCATCTTTGCCAGAGATATCATCAAAAATTGGAGGTTAGAAGTCAGAGGTGTGAAGTCAGAGATCCCGACTTTTGTGGGTGAAGTCAAATGCTCCCAGATCATGTATGACGAAATAAAAAGGCTCGGAGGTAATCCTCTTATGTGGAAGACCGGCCATTCGCTCATTAAGAATAAGATGAAAGAGACCGCTGCGTTGCTGGCTGGAGAGATGAGCGGACATATATTCTTTTCGGACAGGTACTTAGGCTATGACGATGCGATATATACCAGCCTGAGAATAATTGAGATATTATCCAAAAATGGTAAACCTTATTCTATGGATAGGTTACTCGGTGATCTGCCCGAGAGTGTTTCGACCCCTGAGATAAGATTTGACTGTTCCGATGACATTAAGTTTAAAGTGGTTCAAAGGGCAAAGGAGGTGTTCAGGGATTATCCTTTCAATGATATTGATGGTATCAGGATCGATTTTGGTAAAGGCTGGGGACTTATAAGAGCTTCAAACACACAGCCAGCATTAGTCTTGAGATTTGAGGCAGAAGATGAAGATTCCTTAAGAGAGATAAAGGAATTGACGGAAGCGAGACTGAAGGCAATATTGGTCGACTTTATGTAGCAGCTCTTTTTTTGAGAGTTCTTGACAAAAAGACTACGCAATCTTCGCAGATCCTGCCGGTTTCCCTGTTGCATATCATCCTGTTAAGCTCCCAGCAGGGTTTTGTCCTGTCTATATAGGCAGAGCATTTAGCTCTTCTTTCCTCGGTGCACTTGGTCATCTCCCAGCATGGCGCATAATCAAGAAGCTTTTTAATACCTTCAATACTGATTTTTTTGTTATGTATAAGGTCTCTCAAGCATTGCAGCCACTTTATGTCATTCTCAGAATAAAACCGGTTTTTATTTCTTCTGGCAGGCTTTATAAGGCCGTGTTTTTCGTAAAGCCGAAGAGTCTGGTCGGTCGTCCCCAAAAGCTCCGCTACTATTCCTATAGAATAAAGAGGCATGCTCTTTCTTTCGTCTTCGGTGATTTCTTTTTTCATCTTCCCTTTTTTCATATTCTAATATATTAATTTTTATTAAATAAATACCCTGGTAATTCCAGTTATTAAAACCGTTTAAAAAAAAATTTTCAAGTCATTTATTTCAATCTTGACTTTTGAAGGAGGCTTATGTAATATAACGCTACTTTTTTCCTACTTTTTCCTGGAGGAGGTCCCTGTGGCAGTTGAAGAGAAGCTTTTAATGGACATATTTATTGACCCAGAGGTAATACCACATTATGTTTCATATGCAGTCCTTTCGTCAGCAACCCTGATTTGTGTGGCTCTTGTCGTAAAAAGTTCTATGAAGCTTGTGCCTAAGGGTGTTCAAAACTTGATTGAAACCATAGCAGAGATCATACTGAAGCTGGCAGAGGAGACCATCGGGCATCATTATGGGAAGACGTTCTTTCCGCTTATCGGTACTATTTTTATATATATTCTTCTGAATAACCTGATGGGACTCATCCCGGGTTTTACCGCTCCTACAGCTAATTTGAATACAAATGCAGCGATTGCTATACCTGTCTTTCTTATATATCAATTTTACGGACTCAAGGTCCATGGCATAAAGTATATGAATCATTATCTAGGGCCGATACGCTCTCTATCAGCCCTTCCTCTTATGATAATGATGTTCTTTATAGAACTTATTGGACACTTTGTAAGACCCGTTACACTTTCTGTTCGACTTTTTGGCAATATGACAGCTAAGCATGTGTTACTGTTCGTTCTTGGATTAATGGTACCGGCCATTATTCCGGTTTTAATACTTAGTCTTGGACTTCTGGTAAGCTTGATCCAGGCTTATGTATTTACTCTTTTGAGTACTGCCTATATTGCTGGTGCCGTTGAAGAGGCACATTAATTTCTAAACTTCTTTTAAGAAAGGAGGAAACAGGATGAGAAGACTGACTGCTGTGATGTTGCTTTCCGTTTTTATGCTTTGTCTATTTGTTCCCTTCGCCTTTGCTGAAGAAGCTGTAGCTGCTGCCAAAACATCAAACATCTATTATTACGCTTTTGCCGTTCTCGGCTGCGGTATTGCAATTGGGCTCGCAGCTTTTGGCACTGGCATCGGACAGGGTATAGGACTGAGCAAGGCATGTGAAGGAGTAGCCAGAAACCCGGGAGCGGCTGGAAAGGTCACTACAACCCTCATCATCGGTCTTGCTATGATTGAGTCTCTTGCGATCTATGCCCTCGTTGTGGTTCTTATTGTCCTCTTTGTGAACCCCTTCAAGGTTTAAGAGATATAATATTTTGGAAAATAAAAAGGGCAGATTTTCTGCCCTTTTTATTTTCCCTATAAATACTCCCTATAAACAAACTTGACACGAAGAGATGATTACTGTTTACTTAGAGAAGGCGGAGATAACATTTGAAAAACCCTCTTTATTCAAGGTTAAGGAAGATAGCCCTTGAAGAGGCAAAGATTCTTGGTATTCCTTCCTTTTACCGGCATTATAAAAAGGAAAGGGAGGTATCCCGTCAATCCTTGAAGACAAACGATCTTTTGAAAAAATGCCTGTCTTATTTGGATGGGTTCGTCATGAATTCGGGACATGGTCTGTCCCATGCCGATGCGGTTGCTCTTGATGCAGGAACCATCATTCAGGTAGAAGGAAGGATGCAAAACAGGGAAAGCAGATTGATAAGGGAACTTATGGTTTATGTTCAGGTAGCGGGCTTGCTGCATGACATAAAGAGGAAGGAAAAGAACCACTCTGTTGCTGGAAGTGATGAGGCAAGAAGGATACTAAGAGATTTTCAGATAGAAGAACGTTACAAAAGATATATAGTCTCCGCCATAAGAAATCATGAAGCCTTTAAGGAAGAAGTAGAATCTAAAGACGAGATTGCCAAACTGATCAGTGACTCTCTGTATGATGCAGACAAATTCAGATGGGGACCCGATAATTTTACGACCACACTATGGTTGATGCTGGACTCTATGGATTTACCTATAGAAATACTGCACAGGAATTTTATGGGGAATATTGAATATATAGAGAGTATCAAAGCAACATTTAGAACAGGGACTGGTAAGACATATGGTCCTGAGATAATCGATCGGGGCATTTCGATAGGTAAGGCCATCTATAAAGAAATTTCTGATATTATAGGTATTCCTTTCAAGTCCTGATAGCTTATTTTAAGCTCTGTAACCTTGACGGATGCACTGTTATAGTAGTAAAGTAGCAAAAAAACATCCCCGGCTGGCAATGATCGACAAAAGAAGGTACAAAAGGGTTGCTGTAGAGGGCATTCACGGCAATATGATATTTGCCTCCAATGCAAAAATTTTTAACATTAGCCTTGGTGGAGTGGCAATAGAAATCAACAAAAGACTGACGATAGGTAATGAGTATACTCTGAAACTTCAGAGCAAAGAAGGCCATATCGACCTGAAGGGTGTTGTTGTATGGTCTGTCCTGGGCAGCAGTGTAAAGGATTCCCGGGGAGATGTAATTCCGATATATCAGGCAGGCCTGAAGTTCACTGATGTCCTGACTGATAAGATGTCAAGGCTTATTGAATTCATAGAAAAACATAAGGTATCTGATGAAATCAGGCCTGACGAGAGACTGAGAGGTCTCAGGTTCAAAATTCATACTGAAGAAGAGGCTTTTCTGAACTATTCTTACAGTGTTAAGAAGATCAGTCTTGGCGGGATGCTTATAGAGACTTCACAAGCATTGGACATTGAAAATAGATTTCCTATGGAGATATTCCTTCAGGATGATAAAAGTATTAATTTCGTAGGGAGGGTTGCTTCCTGTAGAGAGATTGCAGATACTTTTCCGAAGCAGTATGATATAGGGATTGAATTTGTCGAGATGTCTGATGAAGACCGGAAAAGTCTTGAAAGTTTTATCCAGCCTATTACTTTGTAAATAACCGGGCGAAAACCATGTAAAACTTATGACAATTCTTAAATCAATTTTACGATTCGAAATAAAAAGAGGATGCCATGCTTCTTGTTGAAGACCTGCAGGTAGAGATTGCAGGTAAAATAATTCTCAAACATATAGATCTTGAAATCAAGCCAGGGGAAACGCATGTCCTCTTTGGGCAGAACGGTTCTGGAAAGACCTCTCTTGTCATGACTATAATGGGCTATCCACAGTACAAAGTTATAACGGGTAGAATCATGTTTAAGGGTGTTGATATAACCCGCCTGCCTATTAACGAAAGAGCACAATTGGGTATGGGCCTGGCCTATCAGCGTCCTCCAACAATTCATGGTCTAAAGACCAGTCAGGTGATCCAGATTTGCGCAAAAAGGGAAATGGATGTGGAAGAATTGGCTGGCAGGGTCAATTTTGTAGATTTCTTGAAAAGAGATGTTAATGCCGGATTTTCGGGTGGAGAAATCAAGCGTTCCGAACTGCTTCAGCTAATGGCACAGGATCCTGATCTCATGTTTTTTGATGAACCTGAATCAGGAGTAGATCTGGAAAACATTGCCCTGGTGGGCAAGACTATTGCTACACTGCTTCAGAGAGAACCCCACCCAACAGGAAAAAAATCGATGTTACAGGTTAAACGTGAACGTACCAAAATGGGATTGATAATTACCCATACTGGTTATATTCTTGATTACGTCAATGCTGATAAAGGGCAACTGCTCTGCAATGGTATGTTGATTTGCGCCGATAACCCGCGTGACATTCTAAAATGTATTAGCGAAGTGGGATATGAGGAATGTGTGCGATGCCTGGTCTAGATGAACTGAGAGAAAGGGCAGCTAAGGCCTTAAATAAGAAAGCAGCTATAGGCCCCGATATCAATCTCGATGAATTTGATAAAGCTCCCGTACCCCATAAGTATCTTGACGATGAAGAATTTCATGCCTTTCCGGAGGCAGAAAAACAGCGGTTGCTGATGGCAGGAGTAGATGTAACTGAAAAGGATCGGGGGGGTACTTATTTCCAGAAAGACACTGCAGTAATTCATTGCGAGGCAAAACAAAAAGGTATTGAAGTGATACCGATTCGCCAGGCCCTTGAACAGTATGACTGGATCTGGGATTATTACTGGAAATTGGTCTCTGTCGACGCAGACAAATATACTGCCGCTGCAGAGATGGAACTTCACAACGGTTATGTGATCCGTTCACTTCCAGGTGTTAAAAGCGTTTATCCTGTCCAGGCATGCCTTTATCTGGATAAGAAGGGACTTCAGCAGAATGTTCACAACATCATAATAGCCGAAGAAGATTCAGAACTTCATATCATCACAGGTTGTTCTACTTCACCACACATTGTAAGAGGTGTACATGTAGGGATTTCAGAATTTTTTGTAAAAAAAAATGCAAAGCTGAGCTTCACAATGATCCACAATTGGGCTGAAGATATGGTGGTGCGTCCTCGTTCTGTAGGACAGGTGGAAGAGGGAGGACTCTTTTTGAACAATTACATCTGTATGAGGCCTGTACGAACTTTACAGATGTATCCCACCACTTATTTAATAGGGAAAGATGCAGTTTCCCGTTTCTATAGCATCATTGTTGGGAGTCCGGGATCGGAATATGATGTGGGAGGAAGAATTTACCTGAAGGAGCGTGACACCCGTGCTGAAATCGTGGCCCGCGCCATAAGTAATGGAGGAAAAATAATTTCGAGGGGCCATCTGATAGGTGAAGTTCCGGACATTAGAGCCCATCTTGAATGTCGAGGACTCATCATAAAGGGGGGGCTGATTTACGCTGTACCTGAGCTCGAGGGCCATGTTGACGAAGTCGAGATGTCCCATGAAGCAGCAGTGGGGAAAATAGCTCAGGAAGAGATTTTCTATTTGATGTCCCGGGGCTTAAATGAAGAAGAAGCGACGTCTACTATAGTACGGGGCTTCCTTACTGTGGATATACCCGGACTACCCAATGAATTGAAAGCCGAGATCGATCGGGTCATTGAAATGAGCAAAAAGGACATGATGTAATTTCAAAATCCAAAATCCAAAGCCAGCTTTAACCTATTTAATTGATCTCTCCTCTTTCCTTGATATAATTGAGGTATGAAAATTCTCATCTGCGGCGGAAGTGGTTTCATAGGCGAACATCTGACGCAATATCTATTAGAGCAGGGTCATAAGGTGGTCATTCTCGACAGAAATAGAGCGAAGATTACTTCACCACTTTTGCAATTTTTTAAAGTTGATCTGCTGAGACCGGAATTTTTTAAAGAAGACTGGTTTGAGGGTGTAGACGCTGTAGTGAACTTAAGCGGCAAAAATATATTCACCCTCTGGACCAAAAAGAATAAAAGAGAAATCTGGGATAGCAGGGTGAAGGTGAATAGGAATCTTATCGATTTTATCTCAGGACTTAGCCGAAGGCCGAGGGTTTTTGTTTCGGCTTCAGCCGTTGGTTACTATGGTAATAAAGGAGAAACAGAAATTGATGAAAGCGCTTCCCGGGGTCAGGGCTTCCTTGCCGAGCTTTGCGAAGCCTGGGAAGAGGAGGCAAAAAGGGCCGAAAAACTGGGCCTTCGCTCAGTTCAGATAAGAACCGCACCGGTTCTTGATAAGAGCGGCGGCATTTTGAGGCAAATCTTGAAATCTTTTCGTTTCGGTTTTACCTTTATTTTTGGATCCGGAAGCCAGTGGTTTTCCTGGATTCACATGAATGACCTCGTTCGCATTTATTATCTGGCCGTCACTGACAAAAACCTTTCCGGGCCTGTCAATTCCTCTTCTCCTAATCCAGTACGCTTCGGGGATTTTATAAATCATCTCAGAAAATTCAGAAGGGCTATCGTTATCCCCTTTCCCTCCCTGATTCTAAAATTGATTTTAAAAGATACGGCAGATGTAATTTTATTCAGTCAAAGGATGATTCCGGCAAGATTATTGAAAATGAATTTAAGATTTTCCTATCCCAGTTTAAATAATGCCCTGAAAGAAATTTTCTCTCAGTCATAAAGATGCTAAAGGAAAAAGATTTCGATTTTCATATCGAATTTATTAATTACAGATGAGAGACCTTAGGTGGCCGTTCCTGCCGACCAGCCCAATGCGCCCTTTCTATCTTCCGCACTCAGTAAAGCGGCCAGAAAGGTTTTTGCCAAAGAGGGGGTTATCTATAAACATCCCTTCGATGTCTTACACGATAAAGAGTGATGGTCTTTTGGTCTTCATCGACAGAATAAACAACTCTGTAATCCCCGACACGGAGCCTGTACCTGTCTTCACCTTTAAGTCTTTTAGCCTGTGGATAAGGAAACGGACTTTCTTTTAACGCAAGTATGGATTTGTCGACTTTTAAAAATATCTGATCTGGCAGATTGTCTAATTCTTTTCTTGCGGATTTCTTAATCGCAAGTCTATACATGCAGGCGAGATTTTCGTTTACGGCTGTAAGTTTCGTAGTCTTCCGCTGGCTCAGCTATCCTGTCTTCAATTGTCTTCAAATCAAGAAGGTCTTCGAGCAAATCATTGATTCGCTCAAGTTCCTTTATGTCAAGAATCGCCGCCACTTTATGTCCCCTTGCATTAGTTATGTATTGTTTTACCTTGATATAATCGTCCTTTTGTTTCGCAGCTAAAGGCATTACATCCTCCTTTTGAAGAGTTCGCTTTTATTATACCACAGCGTTTTTTTTCAACAGAGAACAAAGACTTGCCTCCAACTTCAGCAAATACTGGATGGCGCCATATAACCGTCTTCTCTGTCTCAAAATAATTTGCCTTTCTGCCATGGCAAAATAACAAAAAATACAGCTTAGTCATAAATATGCTGATGGGAAAAGATTTCGATTTTCATATCGAATTTATAAATTACAGATAAGATACCCTATCGTGGCCGTTCCTGCCGATCAACCTATTGCGCTCTCCAGGGTTGATAGTAAAATCGACATAGAAAATTATGGGAAGTGTCCCTCTGCCTCTTCCTCTGCCTCTCAACTTTCATCGTTATCCCCTTTCCCTCCCTGATTCTAAAATTGATTTTAAAAGATACGGCAGATGTAATTTTATTCAGTCAAAGGATGATTCCGGCAAGATTATTGAAAATGAATTTAAGATTTTCCTATCCCAGTTTAAATAATGCCCTGAAAGAAATTTTCTCTCAGAATCAATAAGGAGAGTTTACTTCTTCAAATTAGTGCTCTTTGTTCTTGCTCCTTTTCGACCGGTAAAACCCTTCGGAAGAAGTTCAGAGGCCTTCATCTCTTCGAGCCCGGTGGTGCTCTGGAAAAGAACGGCCGAATCAGGTCCGAATTCAAAGATCACCTGTCTGCAAGCCCCGCAGGGGACACATGCCTTCCCGTTCTCATTAACGACGGCAAGGGCCCGAATCCTCATATTTCTACCTTCCTGAGACACGGCCTGAAAGACTGCAGACCTCTCGGCGCAGACAGTGAGACCATAGGAGGCATTCTCTACGTTACAGCCGGAAAAGAGGCCTCCCCTTTCCGTCAAGAGAGCTGCCCCAACCTTAAACTTTGAATAGGGTGCATAAGCACGTTTTGAAGCCTCTCTGGCTGCCTTTAAAAGCGCTGATTTTTTTCCTTTAGAAAGAAAGGGGGAACTCACTGTGTTTCCTTCGGAAATAAATTTTATCACAAAAGGATATAAAGGTGTAAAAGAACTGAAGATTTAAATCTGCTAAAATAAATTTATTATTAATTAGAGATACAGGCTAAGACAGATTGTGCTCAAAGATATTTCAAAGGTCCCCTCAAAGCCAGGTGTCTATATACTTAAGAATGGGAAGGACCGCTTGCTTTATATAGGAAAGGCGAAGGATCTCAGGAATCGTCTGAAAAGTTATTTCCAGAGATCAGCAGGTCTTGATGTCCGAAAGGCGGCTATGATAAGGGATGTCAAAGATTTCAGCTATATAGTCACAGAAAACGAACTTGAAGCCTTTGCCCTTGAGGCTAACCTGATAAAACAATACAAGCCAAGGTTTAATGTGATCCTCAGGGATGACAAAAATTATCCCTATATTAAACTGACCGTTAAGGAACAATGGCCTGGCATTGAGGTTGTAAGAAGGATCAAGAAGGATGGTGCCCTGTATTTTGGTCCCTACGTGCCAGCTGGTTCGATGTGGGAAACTCTTGCCTTCATAAGGAGAAACTTCCAGATAAGGGGATGTCGTTTTTCCCTCGATAAACCTATGCGCCCATGCATTCAGAATCAGATTGGAAAATGCATTGCACCCTGTGCAGGTCTTATAAGCAGGGAAGAATATATGAAACTCATCGAGGAGGTGAGGCTATTCCTAAGTGGCGAGAAAAAGGGTCTTATTGAAGAGCTCAAAAAGAAGATGGCCCGGTATTCTGAAGAAATGAGGTTTGAAGAAGCTGCTATTATCAGGGACAGGGTTAGAGCTCTGGAGAGGGCCTGGGAGTCACAAAAAGTTGTAGCACCGGAACTTGGAGATATAGATGTTCTGGGGTTCCATAGAGAAGGCAGTGAAGTCTCCTTTGAGGTCTTTTTTATAAGGAACGGGATAATGATCGGCTCAAAGGATCTTTTTATAAAGAATACCAAAAACGTTCCGGAAGGAGAATTAATACATTCTTTTATTTCGCAATTCTATGCAAAGGAAATCATTCCTCCCTCTGAAGTGGTAGTGCCGGTAATGCCTGAAGAATCAGAGTCCCTTGAAAAATGGCTGGGTCAACGAAAAGGAGTAGCTGTTAAGATCCTTGCTCCAAAGAGAGGCAAGAAAAAAGAACTGCTCAAAATGGCATCGGAGAATGCAAGACTTTCGTTCCTCAGAAAAAAGGAACAAAAGCCAGAGGGCCTTTTGGATGATCTTAAGGAAAAATTGAAGCTTGAAAGGACTCCTGACGATATTGGTGCCTTCGACGTCTCAACGATTTCGGGAAATGAATCGGTGGGGTCCTTCGTATACTGGGCCGGCGGCAAATTTAAGAAGGATATGTACAGAAGGCTCAGAATAAAAACAGTGGAGGGAGTGGATGATTATTCAATGATGGAAGAGATTATCGATAGGACTATAGGGAACCTTGAAGGTAATCTGCCTGATCTTATTATTATTGATGGCGGTAAAGGGCAGCTTGAAATTGCCAGAAAGGTTATTGATAAGAATAGGGCCTTTCTTCTCAAATCACCGATGCTTATTGCAATCGCAAAGGACCCTGACAGGGCCTATCTTACAAACTCTGAGAAGGTTGTGGATCTTAATGACGGAAGCCGATCTTCTTTGCTACTTAAAAGAATAAGGGATGAGGCCCATAGATTTGCCATAAGTTACCACAGGAGATTGAGAGAAAAGGAGCTTATGCGATCGCCCCTTGAGAAGATTCCCGGTATCGGAAAGAAACGAAGGTTAGAACTTTTGAGACATTTTCATAGTATTGATTCAATGAGAAATGCTACTATTGACGAGATAGCAAAACTTAAAGGTTTTAACAGGAAGGTTGCCGAATACCTTCTAAGCGGATTGAGGAGGCTACAATGATATATCTATTCTTTTTCATTTTGATCTTATTAATTCCTCATTATTCCGAGGCAGCTTTCAAGATATATCTTAAAAATGGCTCGATCATATCAGGAGCGAGCTCATACCAGAAGAAGGCGGGGGAAGTCATTATTTACTTCGGCGGGGGCTCGATCGGGATATCCGAAAAGGATATTGTGAAGATCGAAGAGACAGGGGCTCCAGAGAAGGATTTTCGTTCAAAGGAGTTGCCCGGGGCAGAAACAAGAGAAGAGGCACCAGCGGCCCTTCCTCAGGGAGCTGCCGGGGATAAGAGCTCAAGAATCAGTCAATTAAGGTCTGAATTAGAGGCCCTGAATTCGGAGATCAGTACCGTAGAAGAAAAAGAGGCAAACCTCGTGTTAACAATAAATGAAAAATGGGGAACAAGGTATAAATATAGTGCTTCCCGGGTGAGATTTTTAGAAAGGGAGATTGAGCCACTCAGACAGGAGTTGTTTGTCACCCAGCAGAAGAAGGAAGAACTCAAAGAGAAGAGGGCTTTGATCGAGGGCGAACTTAGAGCATTGCAATGAAGGAGATGCAACAGGCCATTGAAGCATATCTTAGAGAAACCTTCGGGTCAGCTACAAGGCTCCTTGATTTCAGACGTCTCGGAGCCGGTGTTCATGGAACGGGCTTTCTTATTGAGGTTGAGACAGAGGCCGGAAGGAATACTTATGTCCTGAAAGACCTCTCTCCGGAAGGTCTGGGACATGACTATCCCTCTGACAGGGCTGCAGTCTTTCTTCTGGCACATGAAACCTATGGAAAACTGCCACGTCATATAAAGTCCATTGATGTCATAGCATTGAAGGAAGATGGTTCGCTGAAATCCATCGGTGGAGGCGTTGAGTATTTTCTTCTCATGGAAAAGGCAGAAGGTGAAAACTATTTTACTGATCTTACTGAATTCTCAAAGAAAAATGCTCTTGATGTGAGAGATAGAGAAAAGATAGAAGCGATGACTTCATATCTTGCAGAAATACATTCGGCGAAAAAGGACTCAAAGACCCTTTACTGGAGAAAACTCAGAGATATCATAGGACATGGTGAATGTCTGATGGGAGTTTTTGATTCCTACCCCGATGGGACCCTCCCTTATGAAGATAGAGCAGTAATCATTAAGAAATCTGTTGACTGGGATGCAAGGCTAAAACCACTCTACAGGAGGTTATCACAGATTCACGGAGACTTTCATCCAGGTAATATATGGTTTAAAGCGGAAGGAGGACTGTGTCCCCCTTCCGGACCCCCCTTGAATACTGGGGTGGTAGACTTTGTTCTTCTTGACAGAAGCAGGGGGCCCTGGGGTGAACCTGCAGATGATGTAACTGCTCTCACAATAAATTACATATTCTATTCCATATGGCATTTTGGTTCTATAAAAGGTTCCTATCTCGAAGGACTGAATCTGTTTTTTGAAAAATATGTAGCGTTAACAGGCGATGACGAACTTTACAGCGTTGTCGCTCCGTTCTATGCCTTTAGAGGCGCCGTCGTGGCAAACCCCATTTTTTATCCTGATCTTACTTTAGAACAGAGGAGGCTTATCTTCAGGTTTGTTAATAATGTCCTTGAGGACTACAGTTTCAAGCTTGGAAGGATTAATGATTATTTAAGGTAAAGATTATCGCAAAACTACATCTAATGGTCTCCTTAGTCTTATAAGTTCTTCTTTACTTATCGACTTCTTTATCGATTGTGCATAGCATAAACGATGCTGTCAACTCTTTTCTGCAAATTCTCTTAAGAGCTTTATTCTCAACGGTTTCCATGGTTTTTAATTACGCTGCAATTCTCTCAAGCTTCGACACCTTAATTGCTGAAAGAATTGCTCGCGCCTCCTTCGTCATATTGACTCCATACCACTGAGTTCTTTGAGCTGCCAATAAACCATTGCCAATGCTTTCTTTCTTCGTCTTGAAATCTTCCAATACCTTTCGTCCTCCTCTTCACCTCCCCGAAACTCCTCTCGACCACATTGGTTGTCCTGATTCGTTTCCAATGTGTTTCACTGCCAAAGGGTCTTCCTGTCCTCGTTGAATATCTTATCCCTTTCTTCTTTTGGAATACCTGCTCTGAGAAATTGTCTATAGTCTTTTCTCTGCCCTTCCTCAAAAAGGTCTCACCTAATACTTTATCTCTTATACACCATTTATGTGAGCCCTTGCACTTTGAATATGGAAATCTTCCTCTGTTTTTACTATCCATTCATTCTTCAGATACTCATTCACACTCCCTTTTACTGCATCTTTAAGCCCTGCCGAAGGGAGGGTATCCACCCTGAATGCCCTTCCCTCTGACCATCCTTCGACAAGCTCAGGATGACCATT
>JBFMEC010000034.1:14145-18359 GCA_040753575.1 Nitrospirota bacterium
GCTCAGGATGACCATTGCCGGCTATTGCCTTTACATACCAGACATACCTGAGCCCTTCCTTTAGACACTCTCTGCTGATGGTGTCCATGATAGAGCAGGGGCTCTTATCTCCTCCCTTATCACAGAGGAAGCTAATGTGGATATTTCACTGTGTGCAGGCACACCGGATGTTATCATCTCAAATACCTCTAACCTGTATGCCACCGCTTCACCTGCCTCTGACCAGCTGAAGGTGGGACATTCCTGGGTAATTGTTGCCTCACCGCTTCCACTGCCAGGTGAGACAGCCACAGGGCCTTGTGCCCGGGCACCTGCCGAGATTAACAGAACCAATGCCATAAAACCTATGAAGACCCTCGACTTCATATTGCTACCTCCTCCCTCAGTTATTACTACAAAGCTTGTCCCCGCAGGTCGTAAGCGGGGAGCAGGAATCAAGCATTGTGAATTTATCGCTGATCTTTCTGGATTCATTCCCCACTTTCATGAGGACAGCAAGGACGGTACTGCATTTGTCTTCCCCCCTGTACAGCAACGTGGACATCCCGTACAAAAAATATCTCATAAAAATTTACCACATCTTGTTACTCAGCGCAATAAATTATTGCTTTCTTCTTCTGCAGAAATAATTAATTTATTACAAGATACCCCAGAGTCACAGATTAGTCACAGATACAAAAGTGTATTATTAATACCGTTTGTAATATGCATGATTATAGTAAATCCTAAGATGCGGAGTTCAGGAAGAACAAACCAAGGCTAAAAATCTTGCAAGGCGTTTTCTATATGCAACAGAGATTCACAAGTTTTTCATATTTCCTTCATTGGTTCTTCACAATATTGCGCTATTCTTATCTTAAAAATAAAAGGAGGTAGGAAGATGAAAAAAACAAGTTATTTTGTAGTAGGTATCGCAAGTCTTATCATACTTTTTGCTGTCAGCTTTTCCTTCCCTGCCAAAACACAAGCTTCGGATGTCGATTTCTATATCGGGATCGGATTACCACTCCCTCCTGTCAGAGTTGTCGCACCACCACAGGTCTTCCTGATCCCTCAAACACCAGTATATTACGCCCCTTATTTCGAGACGCCGCTTTTCTTTTATGCAGGGTACTGGTATCGCCCATTTGACGGCTGCTGGCACCGTGGAGTTTCATACTCAGGACCGTGGCATCATATTCATCACAGGTATGTTCCTACAGTTATCCATAAACTCCCAAGTCATTATTATCACAAACATAAGGTTTATGACAGAAAGAGATACCATAAGAAACACGGGAACCGATGGGAAAAAGTGAAATATCAGAAATATTATTACTGATATTAAAAATTAAAGCTTTTCAGATTGCTGTTTGTCGGTAGGTAACAAAAAGGGCGAGATACTTTTTCCTCTTGATGGTAATGTTTCAGTCAATAATCAAGTCTGACCCCATACCTAGTTACTAGCTGCTATGAGGAGTTATGTCAGACGAAAGGAGGAGTTTCTCCGACCCAAACTTCAACGAAAAAACTGCTTTCTTAAAATATGATGACAACTCTACCCCCCGCTACCCTCATACGTTGTATAAATGTTTCCTTCCGTAGTCGGATAGTCGAATTCAGGAACCTTTGTCTTCACAATGATATAATCGCTCGAAAGCTCACCAAAGTAGATCTCGGATCTTGTGACCTTTATATCTTTAGAAGTGACTGGAGGTATGTCTTTGATAATGAAATCCGGTAGACCCTCTCGCGATATCCTGCTTACAGGACCCATGGTGATGCCAATTCCATGAGTGAAAACTATCTTTTCATTGATCCATGACTTGCTCGGAAGGTCATCGTAAGAGAGCTCCCGCGGAGACATCATCACCTGCATATATTTACCATTAATGACATATCGGTCATTATCAACATCATTAAATTTATAGTATGTCCGTATTTGCTAGAGCTGGCTGTATGTCCTGAGGAGAGGTGCATCATCCCATAGCCTTATGTTCTCAATAGTAGCGTTGTTTTTCTGGATATCTTGAGCGGAAAGATTGTACGAAACATCAAATGGCCTGATCTCTAATCTCTCGAGGTCATACCCATGTCTGGTAAAGGCAATATGGTGTTCTATAAATTTCCTCTCAAGGGCCAGTTCATTAGGTGTGACTTTGAGCTTCTGGAGTAAGGCTGGGTATATTACAAGTCCAATTACGTACACTAGTGCTGTAAGACCTAATGGGACTAATGCTGTTTTCCGTGATCCTTTAGACATTCCAACAATAAAGAGAATGCCGCTTATAAACGTAAGGACAGTGAGCACACGCAAGACAAGGAGTTTAGAATGAATATCTGAGTATCCAGCTCCAAATATGACACCGTGAGGTGAAAAAAGAAGATTAAACTTATCGAGATAAAAACCTACCGCTATAGTGAGAATGAATAATCCTGCAAGGGTTCCAATATGTTTTTTCACCTTCTTATCGATGAACATCCCTCTTCCTCGTGCAACTATTCCTCCTCGGAAAAAATAGTTGATCGACACAATAAAAAGGGCTGCAATAATGATCAGCTTCGCAAAACTTTTTAAGATTTCGAACAGTGGAAGTTTAAAAAGATAAAACCCGAGATCCTTATTGAAGATAGGATCATTGATACCTGCAGTAAGAAGGTTTTGAAAAATCAACATTTCTTTCCAAAAAGAACTCCCCCAGATACCGATTAAAAAACTTATTACAATTCCTGAAAGTATCGTTAAAGGTTTAATCCACTTATTTAACAGTTCAATATTGAGTGAAATCCCTGTTTGACCATTGAAGATGAGATCAATAGGTGGGAAAGTGGTTTTATTTGCTATGAGTATATTTGCGGAGAGAAAGGCGAGCGCAATGAAACCATATGCTAAACCGAGAAGAATTTTCGTGGAGAGAATCTTTGTGAAAACACCTGTATAGTTGAGTTCACTGAAGAAAAGCCAGTTTGTATAAACGTCGATTACTGTTACGCTTGCTGTTATGAGAAGGAAAATAAGAAAAGCCCCAATAAAAATGGATTTTCTATTCCTCCTCATCTCTTAACCGCCATTTGATTTCATGTTACAGGTGTAACTTTTTGATTTGTAATCTACAATCTTTATGAGATCCTGTCAATCGTTGACTTCAGGCAGCAAGAAGTAAAAGGGCTTAACTTTTCCAATGCGCTTCGAATACGAATCAGGAAAGGAAAATAGAAACCTCTCGAAAATTTCTTGTGTAGCCAGGCAATCATAGATTTTTTATATTTTAGGCTATTCCTCCATATCTGTATGAAAAGCAAATAGTTCGATTGTCAATTATTGGATAAAATCTACATTATTTTGCTCATTTTGGGGAAGCTAAAGACAGGAAGAATTCTATTTTATCTCACAGAACCATTCCAATGTCTTTTCATCGATATAGATTTTATATTGCTGATCATTATTCGTTTTGACTATAAAAAATCTCTTTCTCATCCTATCAGACAAATTTTCTTCAATCCACATGTCTAAGATTTCGACAACAGTAATTATCTCATCATCAATAAAAAAAGCTCTCGGGCTTTCGTAACCCCGATAACCTGAATAAGCTATAACCTTGATATTCTCATATGACATGGAATTCTCGTGGCGTCTTTGAGTCATTCTATCTGAATGAGCAAATTATATCAGGTTCAATTCTCACGAGCTAAGGAAAAAACAAACCTGGAAGCTTTCTTCCTGCAGGTGTGATTTTTAAATTTTTCCCAAAAATGAATCGTTACAAATGGAATTGGTCATGGAAGTCTTGATGTAGAATTTATATACAGCCGATAACTATTTTAAAACGGAGGGTAGCGTTCCCCCTTATTTAACCCCACTGGTCCCCTGCATTAGCTGTCTATCAAGAACACTTCAGAAAGTATTACCTGCGAAATATAATGCTTGTCGTTTAACGCATTACGTTATATAATATTTATGGGTGATAAAGTCATTCAGGGACAGAGAAACAGAGAAAATATACAATCGAGAGGTATCTGTTAAATTGTCAAGAGATATCCAGCAAGTTGCATTGAGAAAATTACGCATGATTAATAATGCTAAAAATCTGAATGACTTGAGAATACCACCTGCAAACAGGTTGGAAAAACTGACGGGTAAACGAGAGGGACAACATAGCATTAGGATTAATGATCAATGGCGCATCTGTTTCATCTGGCGAGGTGGAGATGCCTTTGAAGTAGAAATAACAGAT
>JBFMEC010000035.1:0-18151 GCA_040753575.1 Nitrospirota bacterium
AGAGAAAAACATGATATTCTTCCATTTAATCTTCACGATGTTATCAACGATACTGCAAAACTTATTGAAGGTGTTATAAATAAGAGAATAGAGTTAAGAGTGGATCTGGGTAATATCGCACCTGTAGTTGAGGGCGACCCTAACCAGATGGAGCAGGTTCTCATGAACCTTATTGTCAATGCCAGAGACGCTATGCCTGACGGAGGCATTATTTCTGTCAAGACTTATTTGACAGAGGTTAGAAAGGGTATATCTGATATGCCATCTTACATCCTGCCCGGAAGATATATCGTATTATCAATATCTGATACAGGTCATGGCATCCCAAAGGAGATTATCAATAGAATTTTTGATCCCTTCTTTACTACAAAGGAAAGAGGCAAGGGGACCGGCCTCGGTCTCGCTATGGTTTACGGAATTGTCAAAGATTATAAAGGATACATTACTGTTCAGAGTGAGGTAGGCAAAGGTTCTACCTTTGATATTTACCTTCCTCTTTCTGACAAAATCATTCAAGAGGCCATAAAGAAGCCAGCTCTCTTTTCAGCAAAAGCAGAGCATGGAAATATACTCGTAGTTGACGATGAAACTGAGGTTCTGAGCTTTATCAGGGATGTCCTTGAAGCGCATGGATATAAGGTTCTATTTACAAACAGTCCTGTCAGCGCTATAGACATATTTAAAAAGGGTTCTGAGGAGATAGAACTTGTTATAACTGATATAATTATGCCTGTCATGGATGGCAAAGAGCTGATAAGGAACCTGAAGGCAATAAAGCCAGACATAAAAATAATTGCGGTCTCAGGTTTCAGCGATGAAGCAATTGACAAAGATAGTATGATGATAGATGAGTTTATCAAGAAACCATTCGAAGGCTCAGTCCTGCTCTCCACAGTAAGCCGCTTAAGTTCAGCAAAAATCAAGTAGTAAAAACCAAATGCAAAAATCCAACCCCTCTCAATCCCCCCTTACTAAGGGGGAACTAAGGAGGGTATTTGGACTTTGGGCTTTGGCATTTGGATTTTCTCAAACTACCATTTAATTAATGCCGAGGCCCAGGTAAGTCCTCCCCCAAAGGCCTCAAGGAGGATATAATCTCCCTCTCTGATCTTTCCGGTTTTTGCAGCTTCATCAAGTGCTATAGGGATGGATGCAGCGGATGTGTTTCCGTATCTATCAATATTTACAAGAACTTTATCCATCGACAGGCCAAGCCTATCAGCCGTTGCCTGTATTATCCTCAAATTAGCCTGATGCGGGATAAGAAGTGAAAGCTGAGAGGGTTCTAAATTATTTTCATAAAGGGTCTTAACAACAAGATCTTCTAATGTCCTTACAGCGACTTTAAATGTTTCGTTCCCTTTCATCTTAATATAATGAAGCCTATTTTCGATCGAATCCTTCGATGCTGGCTTTCTTGACCCCCCACCTGGCATATGTATAAGCTCCCACATACTTCCATCAGAATTGATGTATATAGAAATTATCCCTCTGTCTTCCTCCGTGGCTTCGATTATTGCTGCACCGGCGCCATCACCAAAGAGAACGCACGTAGTTCTATCCTCCCAATCCGTGATCTTTGAGAGCTCCTCAGCGCCAACAACAAGCGCTCTTTTGCGTAAACCGCTTCTTATGAGGCCGTCCGCTATATAGAGGCCGTAAAGAAATCCTGAACAGGTTGCGTTTATGTCAAATCCAACTGCTCTCTTGGCTCCCAGTTTATCCTGTAAAAAACAGGCCGTCGATGGAAAGGGCATATCACCCGTTACAGTTGCAACAATAATAAGATCTATATCATCTGCCTTTAAATGGGCGCTTTCAAGAGCGATCTTTGAGGCCTCATAGGCAAGGTCAGATGTTGTCTGGCTTTCATCAGCTATCCTTCTCTCCTTTACACCGGTCCTCTCTGTGATCCATTCATCAGAGGTATCAACCATCTTTTCTAAATCAAAATTTGATAGAATCTTTTCAGGAAGATAGGAGCCTGTGGATATGATTCTAGTTCTCAGCAACATTTCTCCTTACAATTATTCACTCCTGCATAATAAATGTCCTATGACAGATCGTTTCTTTATCTGTCACTCCCGCTTGTCGGGAGTCCTGCATCTTGCTAATCATCTGGGTTTACAATATCTCTCTATGTCAGAAGAAATAGTTTCATAAATCTTATTTTTTGAAAATTCTGATGCTACCTTTATAGCATTTCTG
Organism: Nitrospirota bacterium; assembly: GCA_040753575.1. Lineage (GTDB taxonomy): Bacteria > Nitrospirota > Thermodesulfovibrionia > Thermodesulfovibrionales > SM23-35 > JBFMEC01. Next base: position 2,209 of record JBFMEC010000035.1, read on the forward strand.
ATAGCCTTTGCAGTTGATCTGCCATGGCTTATTATACATGTGCCATTTATTCCAAGAAGCGGTGCCCCACCATATTCAGCATAATCGGTTTTCTTTTTGAAATTTTTTAAGGCCGGCTTCATAAGAAGGTATCCGATTCTACCGGTTGTGAGCTCAACAATTTCCCTTTTGAGCATTTTTATAATTGCATCCGCAAGCCCTTCACTGGTCTTTAGGATAACATTACCTGTAAATCCATCACAGACTATAACGTCGGCGTTTCCTGTAAATACATCCTTACCATCAATATTGCCTGTGAAATTGATATCAGTCTCTCTAAGGAGTTTAAATGCCTCTCTTGTAAGTTTGTTTCCCTTCGTATCCTCCTCCCCGATACCAACAAGTGCCACCCTCGGTTCTGACCTTCCAAGGATCAGCTTACAATAAATATTTCCCATCAATGCAAATTGTAAGAGGTTTTGAGGCATGCAGTGAAGATTTGCACCGGCATCTATAAGAACAAAGGGTGCCTTCAGGGTGGGCATTATGGCGGCTATGGCAGGTCTGTCAACACCAGTGGAGGCCCCCAAAAGTAATAATGCCATTGCCATTATTACACCTGAGTGTCCTGCACTCACAAAGGCATCTGCCTCACCATTTTTTACAAGTTCGAGACCCTTTCTTATGGATGAATCCCTCTTTCTTCTGATGGCAACAGAAGGAGATTCATCCATTCCGACGACCTGTGAGGCATGTTTTATTGAAATTCGACCGGGAAGGTATCTTTTACCATCGAGCTCCCTGTTAATCGAAGACTCATCGCCAACAAGGATTATGTCTATGCCTTCAAAGTTATTTACAGTCTCGATAGCGCCCTCAACATTTACGGCAGGGGCGTAGTCACCCCCCATAGCATCAAGGGCTATTATCATGGTTCTTTTTCGACTATTTCGAGAATCCTGCGCCCATTGTACGAGCCGCAATTAGTACAAACTCTGTGAGAAAGTTTCAGTTCATTGCAATCAGGACAAAGACTCAGGTTTGGTAGATAGGCTTTCCAATTAGCTCTACGCTTATCTCTCCTTGATCTTGTATGTCTATGTTTCGGATTTGCCAATCTCTAACACTCCTTTCACTTTAATTTACCAAGCACCAATAACCAAGTTCCAAATAAATTCCAATAACCAATAATCAATGAAAGCAAAGCTCCAGTTTTTTATTGGTAATTGGAACATTAGTCATTTGGGATCTCATTCTAACAATTTCTTCAATGCCTCAAGTCTCGGGTCTATATCCTTTTTACTGCATCCACATTCGCCGAGATTGAGGTCTACCCCGCATTTTGGACATATTCCCTTGCATTGTTCACTGCAGAGAGGTTTCATAGGAAGATTGAGCATTATTTGCTCCCTGATAAGGTCATACAGATTCATCTCTTCACCGGAATAAAAACCCATATCGAGTTCTTCAGCTTTAAGTTCATGCCTCTCTTCTTCCCTGAGCTCCTCTACAGGATGATATACCACATCAACAGGAACAGACAGTGGACTTATGAAATTTTTCAGGCATCTACTGCATTGAAGCTCAATATTAGCAGTCAGATTGCCTTTTATCGCAACTTCCGTGGCTACCTTCTTAACCCTTAATCTTGCTTGGATAGGTGAGGAAAAGGCATCTGTCGTGATCGTCTCTTCAAATTCTAAATCAAGTCCTTCTTCTGGTATCTCTGCGATTACTATTTTCATCTGAAAGACTCTGAATAAAACAAAATTATAAAATTTATGGTAAAGATATGTCAAAATGGTATACTTTGGTACCAGAATACCCGAGCACCAATCCGAATTCGAAATTCTAAATGACAAAACTTTTAGGATTTTTTTTCAAACATATCTCACACCTCTTTCCCCTTTTTCGATATTTCCAATTATAAAAGCCTTATATCCCGTTTTATTGAGAAATGAGATGACATTTTTAGACTCTATCTCAGGAAGTACGATTATAAAACCTATTCCCATGTTAAAGGTCTTTTTCATCTCTTTGTCAGGTACATTGCCAGTTCTCCGTATCAGACTGAAAATTGGTGGTGCGGTCCATGAATCCCTTCTGATGACCGCTGAAGTGCCCTCGGGCAATATCCTTGGAAGATTTCCAGGTATTCCGCCACCTGTTATGTGAGCCATGCCTTTCACCTTCATCTTTTCCTTTAAAGACATGAAGGCTTTCACATATATCCTTGTGGGCTTCAGAAGCTCTTCTCCAAGAGTGCTTCCGAGTTCTGGCATAAATGTATCCACATCCATTTTCTTCAGATCAAAAAACAGTCTCCTTACGAGAGAATATCCGTTGCTGTGAAGACCGCTTGATGCAATGCCTATAATTACATCTCCCTCTTTTATGGATGAGCCGTCTATTATTTTTTCTTTATCCACCATGCCCACGGCAAAGCCAGAGAGATCATACTCGCCTTCAGAATAGAATCCCGGCATCTCGGCCGTCTCTCCGCCTATTAATGAGCAACCAGCCTCTTTACAGCCTTTAACTATCCCTTTTATGACCTCTAGGCCGGTCTCTGCTTTGAGTTTGCCCGTTGCAAGATAATCAAGAAAGAATAAAGGTTCTGCGCCACTCGTGAGTATGTCATTTACACACATGGCGACAAGGTCTATGCCAACAGTATCATGTCTGTTCATCGTAAAGGCTATTTTCAGCTTCGTACCGACACCATCCGTCCCGCTCACAAGTACTGGCTCTTTATATTTCTTCGTGTCAAGTTTAAAAAGAGCACTGAAAGAACCTATCTCTGTCATTACTTCAGGTCTAAAAGAGCGCTTCACTACTGGAGAAATCAGTCTTACAAACCTTTCACCTTCTTCAATGTCAACGCCGGACTTTTTGTAAGTAAGTTTATCACTCATAACCGAAATGATTCAAAAGACAGAGGTCATAGAGAACGAGGAAGCTTTGTATTTTTCCGATTCATTATATTGCACGAATGTCTGTCAAAAGGCAATACGCCCCCAAAGAAATCACTTATTCTGATAAAATATTTTGTGATGCCTGTTATCCTTGTCACTAATGATGATGGTGTCCATTCCCCGGGTCTTATTGCACTTTTCAAGGCAATGAAAGAATTGGGCGACGCCTATATTGTCGCCCCCGATAGAGAAAGAAGTGCTGCAGGCCATTCCTTGACGTTAGATAGACCTCTGAAGGCGGAAGAGTTCAGGGAACGCGTTTTTAGCATTGATGGTACTCCCACTGATTGTGTGCTCTTAGGTGTAAACAAGCTGTTACCTGAAAAACCTGCTCTTGTGGTCTCAGGAATAAATAGTGGTAGTAATCTTGGAGATGATATCACCTATTCGGGCACTGTCTCTGCGGCAATAGAGGGCACCATAATGAATATATCTTCCTTTGCTATATCTCTGGTTATGGGAACTGAAACCGCCGTACCTATACACTATGATGTTGCCTCTGAATTTGCAATTGAAATCGGCAGGTTAATTCTTGAAAAATCCTTGCCCTACGATACCTTATTGAATATTAATGTGCCGAATTTACATAAAAGTAAAATTCGGGGAGTCAAATTTACGCGACAGGGGAAAAAAATTTATAACAATTCTATAAAGGATATATTTGATCCGAGAGGCAAGAGACATTACTGGATCGGTGGAGGCCAACCTTACTGGGAGCATGGAGAAGACACCGATATTCAGGCTATTCAGGAAGGCTGCATTTCTATCACCCCCCTTCATCTTGACCTTACAAACTACGAGGCATTAAAACTCCTGAAGGTTGGGTGGCCATCCCGCTTTCCAAAATGAGAAATAAAGACTGAGAATATTGAAGTGAGAAAATATGATGTCATAATCGTTGGGGCCGGTCCTGCGGGTATATTCTTTGCTCTGGAGCTAATTAAAGAAAATGAAGAAGCAAAGATATTAATCATCGAAAAAGGCAGGGATCTTAATAAAAGAATATGTCCGATGAAGATAAAGGAGATTTCCTGTGCAGCCTGTCCTGAGTGTGCGCTTCTCAGTGGATGGGGTGGTGCGGGTGCCTTCAGCGATGGGAAGTTAAATCTTTCCCCGGAGATCGGGGGTTTTCTTTCAAGATACATAGACAGCAAAGATCTTGAGTCTCTGATTGTCTATGTGGATGAAATCTATGTAAGGTATGGCGCTCCTCGTAAAATATACGGAGGAAATAGAAGATATATAGAGGAAATAGGAAAAATTGCGTCAGAAAATAATCTTCGGCTTTTACCTTCAAGAGTGAGACATATAGGTACAGAAAGGTGCCGGGATCTTCTTAAAAATATAAGGGAGAATCTTCATGGAAAGGTGAAGATTATATTCAATTCAGAAGTGGAGAGGGTCATTACAGAAAGAAGGAAAGTTAAAGGTGTAAGGCTTAAGAATGGCATAAGACTTTATTCTGACTTTGTAATCCTTTCGCCGGGAAGAGAGGGTTCAAGATGGCTCGAGGGGGAATCGAAGAGACTGCATCTCAGTCTTCTGCAAAATCCTGTCGATATAGGCGTCAGGGTGGAAATACCTGCCCGTGTTTTTGAACCTCTTACGAAGATAACCTATGAACCGAAACTAATATTTCAATCAAGTAAGTTTAATGACAAAGTAAGAACATTTTGTGTAAATCCTTACGGGGAGGTCGTAAAGGAATATCTCAAAGGTATCTGGACTGTCAATGGCCATAGCTATGCAAGCAGGAAGACCAATAATACAAACTTTGCATTACTGGTGAGTACATTCTTCACAGAGCCCTTTGATGAACCAATATTATATGGAAGATATATTGCTGAGCTTGCAAATTTTCTTGGAAGAGGTGTGATTGTTCAGAGATTGGGCGATTTACACCAGGGAAGGCGATCAACTCATGAGAGGATTTTAGAAGGACTTGTTCAGCCGACGCTCGTAGATGCAACACCGGGCGATCTTAGTTTTGTGTTACCTTATCGCTATATGTCTGACATACTTGAAATGCTTGAGACACTTGATAGGATTGCTCCAGGTGTTAACTCAGAACATACCCTGTTATATGGAGCTGAAGTAAAATTTTATTCTCGATATCCAAAGCTGACAGAATCTCTCGAAACGGAAATAAAAAATCTTTTTGCCATCGGAGATGGAGCTGGTGTCAGCAGAGGACTTATCCAGGCATCAGCTTCAGGGATAATAGCTGCCAGGGAGATAGCTGCAAGGCTGTGATCAATTACCAATGACCAAATTCCAATGACCAAATTTGTGTTAGGCTAAGGTTAAGATTAAGGTTAAGGTGAGATGAGGTTTTTGATCTCAACCTTACCCTCAGCCTTAACCTCGACCTTAATTTTTATTTGGAATTTGGTTATTGGTAATTCAGCGTTATGGACTTTAAGGAATTAAGAGAATTCATGATAAGGACACAGCTTATGTCGCGAGATATTAAAGACGAGCGAGTCTTGAATGCTATGAGGAAAGTTCCGAGGCATCTTTTCGTTGACGAATCCATTCAATACAAGGCTTATGAAGATATGGCCTTGCCAATTGGCGAAGGGCAGACGATTTCACAACCCTATATGGTTGCCATTATGACACAGCTTCTCGAACTTAAGGGAGACGAAAAGGTGTTGGAAATAGGCACGGGTTCAGGATATCAGGCGGCTATATTTGCTGAACTTTCGAAAGAGGTTTACACAGTAGAGCGGGTCCCAATACTTGCTGAAAGGGCAAAAGAAAGATTTCGTTCTCTTGGATATACAAACATTTTTGTCAGGGTTGGTAATGGAACACTGGGATGGCCGGAGGAGGCACCCTTCGATCGGGTTATGATTACTGCGGGCACCCCGAAAATTCCGGAACCACTGAAAGAGCAGTTGTCTGAGGGAGGTCTACTCGTCGTACCTGTGGGAGACCTTTTTTCCCAGCAGCTTATAAAGGTTAAAAAATTTAAAGACAGGTTTTACGAGGAATATCATACACCATGTGTATTTGTCCCTCTGATCGGAGAATATGGCTGGAAAGAATAGATATCTGAAAAGAAAGTTATAATTTAAAACCTTAAACTTTTTTCCCCTTTATTATCTTCTCCATACAATCAATTAATTTTATCGTCGTTCTTTCATCCATTCCTTTTTTTGAACGCTTGACTTCAAAGATTGTTTTTTTATCGTCTGTTTCAGATAGATTTCCAGAAATCCTTTTATCGGGAACAATAATGATATCAGCCTGTTTCAATACTCTCTGAGCCGAGGATTTGATATTGTCTTGAGAAGGATCATGCAGAAAAATCACGATGTCAGGCCGTGCAAACTCGATGGCGCTATTTCCCTCGATAATTATCCCATCAAGATGGGATAACCTGAAGATTGCCATGGACATTACTTCATCAACTTGATTTTCAGGTGACTGAACCCAGAGAACCTCTTCAGCTCCGGCATTGAGTAGTCTTCTGGTATCCTTGTTCTCCTGATTGAGAATCTCTTTATCGTCAGATATCGATGAATAGAGGTCTGTCTTAGTGAATTTGATGGCACCCCACTTAGGTGTTGGTGAATCAGTAAAGGGATTCTCAGCGAGACGCGTTAAGTATTTCAGCAAAGCGACGGCGATAGTCGTTTTTCCGACTCCGCTGTGAGCTCCTCCGATGCCTATAGAAAATAGCTGTCTCATCGAAAGTAGATTATGGTAAAATGTCGCAGCCTTGAGTTAAGGCTGAAATATTTTCTATTCTAACATAGAGAACACAACAGGGAATTCATGAAATGAAAAAACCATGGGCTGGAAGATTCAGAGAGAAAACATCTGAAGTTGTGGAGCACTTCACAGAATCTATATCCTTTGACAACCGTCTCTGGAAATATGACATTCAGGGAAGCATCGCCCATGTAAAGATGTTAGGTAAGCAAGCTATCCTCACGAGGCAAGATTCTGAAAAGATAATTGAGGGTCTTTTGGAGATTGCAACAGAAATAGAAGCGGGCAGGTTCAAATTCAGAGAGGACCTCGAAGATATTCATATGAATATCGAGGCAGCGCTAATAAAAAAGATTGGTCCTACAGGCGAAAAACTTCATACTGCAAGGTCGCGGAATGACCAGGTAGCAGTTGACCTCAGATTATTTCTCAGGGAAGAGGTGAAGGAGATAATACTTCTTGTAAAGAAACTCCAAGGGATACTTCTGGAGATCGCCACAATCCATCTCGATTCACTTATGCCGGGATATACACATCTTCAACGGGCTCAACCAGTACTCCTCTCCCATCACCTGCTGGCCTATGTTGAGATGCTTCAGAGAGATAGAGACCGGCTTGGGGATGCCTCGGAAAGGATAAACGTGCTTCCGTTAGGTGCCTGTGCAATTGCAGGCACATCCCTTCCTATAGATAGGGTTTATGTGGCGAAACTTCTATCTTTCAAAAGAATCTCCCAGAATAGTATTGATGCCGTATCTGACAGGGATTTTGCGATAGAGTTTCTAACTGTCGCTTCTATTCTTATTATGCATCTCTCAAGGCTGGCAGAGGAGCTTATATTATGGTCAACGGAGGAATTTAAATTTATAGAACTTCCCGATGCCTTTACAACAGGTTCAAGTATCATGCCTCAGAAGAAAAACCCTGATGTGGCAGAACTTATCAGGGCAAAAGGGGGTCGGGTCTACGGAAACCTTTTTTCTCTTTTAACCGTAATGAAAGGGTTGCCTCTCTCATATAACAGGGATCTTCAGGAGGATAAAAGGCCTATCTTTGATACAGTGGACACCATCAAATCCTGTCTCACTGTCTTGAACGAAATGTTGCACAGGGTTAAATTTAATACGAAGAGGATGCATGAAACAGCAGGGGAGGGCTATTCGACCGCTACAGATATAGCAGATTACCTTGTAAAAAAAGGGGTACCCTTCAGAAGGGCCTACAAAATCACGGGAAAGGTCGTCCTTTATTGTATTCAGAAAAGAAAGAAACTGGAAGAACTCTCAATGAAGGAACTTAATAGCTTTTCCAGTTTGATCAAAGATGACATCTTTTCAATTCTAAAGGCAGAAGGGTCCGTAAAACATAAAAAATCTCAGGGTGGCACATCTCCTGATGAGGTAAGAAGGCAGATAAGAAGACTAAAGCAACTGATAAGATGAAGTAGTGAGACGTCAGGTTACTTTTTACTTTTTACTATTTACAGTTTGTCTATTCATCTCGTGTGGCAAAAGAGGTGATCCTAGTCTCAAATCCTATGAAAAGCCTGATCCGCCCTCGGGACTCAGGGCTATCCATAGAGGATCAGAGATTATTCTCCTGTGGAACTTTTCTAAGGAAAAGGAACCATCAATAAAGGGATTTTATCTGATGAAGGCAATAGTCTCCTCTCCGTCTTTAGAAAAAGGAATAAGAAAGGATTTTGAGAAGATTGCCTTTCTTAAAAGTGACGAACGCTCTTATGCGGACACAGACTTTAATATCGGAACTGAATATAGATATAAGATTGTCTCTCAGAATTTGAGAGGAATACTTAGCAATGACTCGGACATTATCAATATAATTCCCCGGAAAGTCCCTTTTCCACCCAGGAAGGTTGAATTCCGGGTTGAAGATAATTCATTGCTATTAAGCTGGGAAAGGGCAGGTGATGGAATCTTGTATAACGTTTATAGGACTTACAAAAAGGGCCAATATACTTTGATGCCTTTGAACAGAGAACCGATCAGAGAAACATCCTTTAAAGATAACTTCGAGATTGAGAAAACCGTTTATTACGCAATAAGAAGTCTCTTAGGAGGTGATGTGAGAGACGAAGGGCCTCTTTCCGAGGAGGTCGAAGTGAACCCCTCGGAATTTGTACCGTCTCCTCCTGAAGGACTTCAGGCGGTGGTTACAGAGGATAAAACATATCTTTTATGGAAAGAGGCAGCCGAGACATGGGTGACAGGTTACAGAATTTACAGAGAGATAGATAAAAAGGAGGGTTTTGTTTTTATTGGAGATACACAGATCCCTGCATTCGTCGATAATGAGAGACCGACAGTCAGTAGGAATTACAGAGTAACTGCCATCGGTCCGTCCAAGGAGAGTCCAGCGACGGAGATAGGAGATGTGGTTTTTATTCCCTACAGGTAGGAAGTAATGATTCTTTAAATTTGTATCCCTGCGGTTCTTCATTAATTAGGTGAAAGTCCTTGACTTTTTCAGTTTGTAACAATAAAATTTTTCTTAAATATTAAGAGGTTAAAATGTCTCGAAAACTTCTGCTTGCAGATGACAGTATCACCATTCAAAAGGTTGTTGAGATCATTCTTGCTGATGAGGGGTTTGAAATAAAAACTGCCAACAATGGCGAAGAAGCTCTGTCGGTTATTCCTTCCTTTGAGCCCGACATCGTCCTCGCTGATATAGAAATGCCCAAAATTAATGGATACCAGCTCTGTGAGAAGATAAAGGAAGATCCTTCCTTCTATGATATGCCCGTAATACTTCTTGCAGGCGCCTTCGAGCCGATTGATGAAGACCTTTTGAGACAAGTTAGAGCAGATGACTTTATAATCAAACCCTTTGAATCACAGGTCCTGGTCAACAAAATAAATGCAGTTCTCGAAGTCTCGGCAACACGCAAAGAGAGAAAAGCAGAGAATATCGAAGCACAAACCACCTCTGAAGAACTGGAAACCGGGGAAGAATTCTGGGAAAAAGAAGAGATTCCTGTGAGCACAGAAGTTGAAGAGTTCCCGATAGAGGAAGTGATTGAAAGTGAAAAAACTTCTCTTGAAAGGGCAGCGAAGGTGAAGATTGCCATTCCAGAGGAAAAGATTCCGTCACATGATAAGCTTAAAGATATATTCGAGAAGGCTGTGAACGAGAAAATATCTTCATTGTTTAGTTCTCTTGATGTAAGAGAAATTATACTTGAATCAGTAAAATCCCAGATGAGGGATTCTATAGAAAAGATATCAGAAATCGAAACTGATTCGATGAGAGAAATATTCGAGAAGGTTGTTAACGACCGGATTTCCTCATTAATTGCTCGAGCCGATATAAAATCTGCCGTCGTTGATCCTTTGTTACCTTTGATAAAGGGTCATGCCGTAAAGGTAATAGAAGATATTAAAGAACCTTTCTTGAGTTCTCTCGTGCCTTTGATAAGAGATTCAGTCGAAAAGACAATGGGGGAAGTGACACCCGGTTTTATGAAGGAGATATTTGAGAAGATTGTTGGAGATAAGATTTCTTCCCTGTTAGCTTCTCTGGAGATGAAGGAAATTTTATTGAGTTCGCTTATGCCTTTAATGAAGGATTCTGTCGAGAGGTTGACGGCAGAGATTAAACCTGAACTTCCTGAGATTTTAAGGGCTTCCTTCGAATCTCTTACAAAGAATATTGAAAAGACAATCTGGCAGACCATACATGATGCTGCGGAGAAAATGGTTTCGAAAGAGATAGAGAGGATAAGGTCGGAATTTTAGAGAAGAGTTATAATCCAAAAGGAGTAGAAGAAAGGTGGTATGAATACTGGGCCTCAAAAGATTACTTTAGACCGGACCCCTATAAGAAAGACTGCCCTTATTCTATAGTCATACCTCCCCCGAATATTACGGGTTCTCTCCATATGGGCCATGCCCTCAATACAGTCCTTCAGGATGTTCTTTCTCGCTGGAAACGTATGTCAGGCTACAGCGTCCTCTGGCTGCCAGGGACAGATCACGCCGGTATAGCAACACAGAATGTCGTGGAAAAAGAGCTTGCCCTAAAAGGTCTTGACAGGCATAAACTCGGCAGAGATGCCTTTATAGCGCTTGTATGGAAATGGAAGGCCGAATATGGTGGAAAGATAATACATCAGCTAAAGAGACTTGGGGCTTCCTGTGATTGGTCCAGAGAGAGATTCACCCTCGATGAAGGTCTTTCCAGAGCTGTAAAGGAGGTTTTTGTAAGACTTTATGAGGAAGGATTGATATATAAAGATAATCGACTTATAAACTGGTGTCCCCGCTGCCATACTGCCCTTTCAGACCTTGAGGTGGAACACGAAGAATTGGAGGGAAATCTGACTTATATTAGATACCCCTTTTCTGATGGCAGTGGCCACATAACCGTCGCAACGACGAGGCCTGAAACCATGCTTGGAGATACTGCGGTTGCGGTAAATCCTCATGATGAAAGATACAAGGGATTAGCAGGTAAGACCGTAAAATTACCTCTCACCGATAGAAATATTCCCCTAATATCCGATGATGCGGTAGATCCTTCCTTTGGCACCGGTGCAGTCAAAGTCACTCCAGCCCATGATTTTAATGATGAAGCCATAGCAAAAAAGCAGATACCCCCCTTAGAATTTATATCTGTAATTGGAGCCGAAGGCCGTATGACCGCCGATGCGGGAAAAAGGTATGCCGGTCTTGACAGATATGAATGCAGGAGACTTGTCCTTGAAGACCTGACGGAATTAGGTCTCATAGAAAAGGAAGAAAGGCACAGATATTCGGTGGGACACTGCTATAGATGTAAGACGATCACCGAGCCTTTATCGACGCCCCAGTGGTATGTAAATGTGAAGCCCCTTGCAGAGGAAGCGATAAGAGTGGTCAAAGAGGGAAAGATAAGATTTATTCCCGGAACATGGGAGAACACATATTTTTCCTGGATGGAGAATATCAAGGACTGGTGTATATCACGTCAGATATGGTGGGGTCACAGGATACCAGTGTGGTACTGCAGGGAAATGAAGACCGAACAATGTAGGGCACAAAAAGGGGTCATCGTTTCTCGCGAAACACCACGGAAATGTCCTTTTTGTGAGTCCCTGGAATTGGTTCAGGATGAAGATGTTCTGGACACATGGTTTTCTTCCGCCCTCTGGCCATTTTCCACTTTAGGCTGGCCTGATCAGACCGATGACCTCAAGACCTTCTATCCTACGAGTGTTCTCGTGACAGCTTTTGATATAATCTTTTTCTGGGTTGCAAGGATGATAATGATGGGTCTCAAATTCATGGGAGATGTTCCTTTCAGGGATGTTTATATCCATGCCCTTATTAGAGACATACGGGGCCAGAAAATGTCCAAATCGAAGGGTAATGTTGTTGATCCCTTGATAATGATGGACAGATATGGCACTGATGCCTTTCGTTTCACACTTGCTGCCTTTGCAGCTCAGGGCCGGGATATTAAGTTTTCGGAAGAGCGGGTTGAGGGATATAGGCATTTTGTGAATAAGATCTGGAATGCAACCAGATTTATTATGATGAATTTAAAGGAAGGTGAGGTCAAAAGTCCAAAGAATGAACTCGATCTGGCAAGCAGATGGATAATGAGTAGACTTGCCCTTACAGCCGATGACGTTAACGAGGCACTCGGGGACTATCGGGTTAATGATGCCGCAAGCAGCATATATCAATTTATTTGGCATGAATTCTGTGACTGGTACATCGAGATGGCAAAGGATGAACTCGAAAATCCAGAATCAAGGACCGGTGCAATATGGTGTCTACTTTATACGCTTGATAAAACCCTGAAGATGCTCCATCCTTTCATGCCCTTCATCACAGAGGAGATATGGCAAAGGATTCCTCACGCCGGAAGCGATATTAAAGAGAGTATTATGATTTCCGATTTTCCGGCGTCTTTGCAGAGAGATTACGAGGCCGAAGAGGATATGTCTTGCATTATGGAAGCTGTGACAGGAATAAGAACTATCAGGGGAGAACTTAATATCCCTCCTTCCTTAAAACTGAATGTCTCGATAAAGCCCTTTTCAGATAAAACAGAAAAGATATTAAAAAAAAATGTACACTATCTCAGGAGGCTCGCCAGGGTTGACATGGTCAATATAGGTATGGACATTAAGAAGCCGGAAGGCTCTGCAACGTATGTGAAGAGTTCACTGGAGATATACATTCCTATTAAAGATCTTTTGAATATTGAGATGGAAATTAAGAGACTTGAGAAGGAAGAGGCAGACCTGGAAGAGTCTATCACTTTCCTGAACAGGAAATTGACTAATAAGGATTTTCTCGATAGGGCACCTGAAGAGGTTATAGAAAAGGAAAGGTCAAGATATGAAGAATTGGTGCAAAAAAAGGAGAAGATTATGGTGAGTATTAAAAGACTTAAAGAAGCGGAGGTATGAAATGACGAGAGAGGAAAGAGAACTTGAAAAAAGCAATCTTCAAATTATTGAAGGCGAATTTGTCAATATAAAACAGAGTACTGTCCGGTCCGTTGAAGGAGGTCATATCGAACTCCAGCAGGTGGGAGCCCTCACTATAGACGGCGAAAGGGTGGAGGTTACACAGGGTGCCTCTGTTATCCTCAAAGGAAATGATATTAGCCTGAACCAGAGCATCAGTGCTTTTACTGCTGCTAACAATGTCTCGGTAAATTTCTCTTTTTCTCCCCTGGCGATCTCAAGAGAGCAGACAACAGCTAACAGGTCTGCCGTGGGTTTTATGGTAGGAAAGGATGTAAAGTCAGAAAACACCTCAGCACTTTTTGTTCTTGCCAACAAGATCGAGGGAAATGTGACAACACTCCTTGACTGGCGTTCAGCCCTTGCCCTCGGTGCAATTTTTGGAGGACTGTGGGGTTTTCTTTCTTTGTTCAGAAGGAAATGATATGGAGCTTCCCAGGAGTGTCGTTGATTTTATAAGTCGTGCCCTTGAAGAAGACATAGGTCCTGGCGATTTAACCACCCTTTTTTTGATATCAGAAGATAGTGAATCAAGAGCCCTTTATATTGCCAAGGGAAATTCTGTTTTAGCAGGTCTCCCTTTTGTGAAAGAAGTGTTTCGGATACTTGATCCCTCCTCAAATATAAAGGTTTTTTACAATGAAGGGGCAAGGATCAAAAAAGGAGATGTTCTTGCTGAAGTTTATGGAAAGACACGATCTATTCTTTCCGGTGAAAGGGTGAGTCTGAACATTCTTCAAAGGCTCTGCGGTATTGCAACTCTTACAAACATGTACGTGGAAAAAGTAAAAGGTCTGAAGGCAAAGATCGTTGACACGAGGAAGACGACGGCCTGTCAGAGGTTCATGGAAAAATATGCTGTTAGAATAGGGGGAGGAGAGAACCACCGATTCGGTCTTTTTGACGGTATCCTTATAAAGGACAACCATATCGAGAGTGTCGGCAGCATCAAAGAGGCAATAAGACTCGCAAAAAAGAGCCACCATCTTTCAAAAATTGAGGTGGAGGTTGAGAATCTGCACGACCTGAATGAAGCAATAGATGCGGGGGCGGATGTGGTTATGTTAGATAACATGTCGATTGATGACATGAAAGAGGCAGTAAAGGTTGCAAATGGCAGGGTCATGCTTGAGGCCTCAGGCAATATCAAGATCGAGAATGTAAGAGCGATCGCCGAGACCGGCGTTGATCTTATCTCTGTCGGTGCCATAACCCATTCGCCGATGGCGGCAGATATAAGCTTGAAGATAGTCAAGTAGATTTGGTATAGTGACTTTTAGGAGGACTATTATGACCTTGAAACAGATAAAAAAGATCGGGAAGAAAAAGGGATTGAAGGTTGAAAGGATAAAAAAAGAAGATCTTATCCGATCCATCCAGCGGGCTGAAGGGAATTTTGACTGTTTTGGCACTGCCACCGCAGGCTTTTGTGATCAAATTAATTGTCTCTGGCGGGATGATTGTCTGAAACAATAATTGTTCATTAGTAAATCATTTATTCTTCTGAATCTTTTTGATCCTAAGATACTCTATCGGGCTGTCAAAAAAGAATGTTTTGTAGATATGTCTTTCCTGAAGAATTATAAGACCCATAAATGAAAATAAGGGTACCAATTGCTGATGCCGTTGAATTGGGATCCTGGTTTGAAGCTTATGCCTGGACACCTGACCTGGACATCTATAATTTCAGGTTTAAAATATTATCCTGCGAAGAGATCAATTTATACGAAAATTTCAGTAAGAAAGTCTGGCCTGAAAAACTGATTCTTCTGAGATTGACACTCAGTGTCGTTAATTTGTATAAAAAAGGAGTTTCTCTTAACAATATTCTGAAGGCGATATTAATATCCGATAAGTCTGGTCTTGAAGTTTCTTATGATCGGTTTTACTTCGAAGAATCAAATCTAAATCCGGAAATCAAATATACCGGCCTGGTTGAATATATCCTATCGAGATACGATCTTACCCAATATTGTGTGACCTTTTTCGGCGATGCCCAGAAGAAAGGTCAGGCAGGTTTTTGATATACTAATTTAAGAGAGATGATGGTGGAAACTGAAGTAATAGCAAGATAGTTACTCAAAATCGATCTCCTTTGAAGATTTTTTGAGAGTGAAAACTGTCTCCTGTGACGAAGAAATTTTCTTCGTCACAGGGAACTTTAAGATTAACCTTCGCAACAGAGGCGTCTCATCCTTTTCTTTCCTGTGGGTGAAACGACCATAATCACTTCGACCTTGTTTCCGCAGAATCTGCAGCGCTGTATCCTGTTCTTTGAATCGGCCCTTGCGGCAACGTCGGTCTTCGATTTTCCTTTCTCTGCCATGCTGCTCCCTCCTTTCACTTTTGAGTTCTGTTTGAAACTTTTAGAATTTCCTTCCACATTCACCAGACACGCATTTCCCCATTAGTTAACTCTGCGGATTGGAAGCTGTGGTGCGGACATAGAACCGCAGGAAATTTTCACAAAAAACTTTTTATTCTAATTCAATTTGAAGAAGATCGTCAAGGGGAGATAAATTGATTGTTACGGAAATATCATTTATGTACTATTTGTAAAAATCATAATTGGACATGTTAATGACCACTTGTTTCTTTCATTGAAAACTGATACATTAGCTTCGTCATTCCTGCGGAAGCAGGAATCCAGAGATGTTGGATGAAGAAATTTTATGTTTATATCCTTTGTAACAAACGAAATGGCACTTTATATACAGGCATTACATCTGATCTTATGAAGCGCATTTACGAACACAAAAATAATCTGGTTGAAGGTTTTTCTCAGAAA
>JBFMEC010000036.1:0-13052 GCA_040753575.1 Nitrospirota bacterium
GGTACCGAGGAATTCAACCTTTTCCCCACCCAATCTTATTTCTGGACGAATAACCCGATATTTCTCAGCACCAACCCGCCCGGTACTCTGCGCTTTAGCACCCTGGTCATGAGACCCATTGACCTGCGTACCGCCTTTACGAAAGTTATCATTCCTCGAGCCAGAGCTGGGGTGAGCGGCTTAAGAATTATTGAAGAAAAAGAAGTGGCGGAACTTGCAAAGATAGCCAGAGGAGAGCCGATACAGGGGGTTCGTAGCTCAGCAGAAGGCGGTAAAATCAGAATTCAATACCAGGAAAACGGCAGGCCGATGGAAGAAGAAATATACGCTGCGGTCAGTCAATTCATCACCGATCTGCCTGGTTCTGTTTTCACCGGCAGTTATTTCATCAACTACTGGTACATCGACTACGTGTTTTCTTTCAAGGCTGAAAAAAACAGACTCGATTCGCAATCCAAAGTTTTCCAGACAATGGTCTATTCCCTGAGGGTCAACCCCCGGTGGTTTGCCAAAGTCGCCAATGTCAAAGAGATGTTGGCCCAGAATATTATAAGGGGCATCAAGGCGGTGGGCCGCATTGGCGAGATGGTCGCTCGGGCCGGTAGCGAAATGAGGGAGGATCAATTACATGCATGGGAACAGCGCCAGCAGGCGCAGGACAGAATCGCCCAGAATTTCAGCGATTATATCAGAGGAGTAGATCGATTTCATGATCCCTTTGCCGGCAAAGAAGTCGAACTGCCTTCTGGCTATGGTCGTGCCTTTGCGAACAATCTCGGCGAGTATATCGTCACCGATAGCCCGAGCTATAATCCGAACATCGGTTCCAATCTGCATTGGGAGGAACTAACTCCGGCGAAGTAGACCAGCATTGATGGTGACATAGGCCCTTCTTGCACAATCCACCTTCCCTGGAAAAAGATATAATATTGGTATGTTTAACAGGCTGAAAGCTATTGAAAAAGATTTGAAACGTGAAATCGAGGTATACCGTAGAGTTCTTAAAGACGATCGGACGCCCAAGATTGCCAAATTCTTTCTCGGTCTCGCAATTGGGTATGCCCTTTTGCCCTTCGATATTATTCCAGATTTTATTCCGGTTATTGGTCATATCGACGATTTGATCATAGTTCCCGCACTGGTTGTCATTGCTCTGAAAATGATCCCGGAGGAAGTTATTAAAGATTGTAGAATGATGGCAGACAACAAACATCGTGTGATGCCTGAGTCCGATTTTCCAAAGGCTCGGTGAGAAACACGGTCAACCGACGGGATATATGAGACGCACTATTGTGCCTTTTCCCGGTATGCTCTCGATCTTCATCTCCCACCCATGAGCCTTCACAAGATGTTTGACAATCGCAAGGCCAAGGCCGGTACCTCCGAGCTCCCTTGAACGGGCCCTATCAACTCTGTAGAATCTTTCTCCAAGGCGGGAGAGGTGTTTCTTCGGGATACCTATGCCCGTATCTTCAACAGAGATTTCTACGAACTCTTTTTCTTCTTCACTTTTAACTTTTAACTTGTCACCTGTCACTTTCACTGTTACTCCTCCTTCCTCGGAAAACTTAATCCCATTATCCACAAGATTGAGAAGTATCTGGATCA
Source organism: Nitrospirota bacterium (assembly GCA_040753575.1). Classification (GTDB taxonomy): domain Bacteria; phylum Nitrospirota; class Thermodesulfovibrionia; order Thermodesulfovibrionales; family SM23-35; genus JBFMEC01. The sequence goes on from JBFMEC010000036.1 coordinate 1,609, forward strand.
GACGATTTCTATCAGCCCCTATCTCAAGGACCTCCGGTGATATCTGTTTTTTTAGATAGAGTCCTTTCTTTCGCGCTTTGTCTCTCAGGGTCGCAAAGACTGCATCTACAACATCATAAGGGTTCACGGCCGTCTTTTCTATTTTTATATCACCGAACTCTATCCTTGAAAGGGTGAGAAGATCGTTGACGAGTGAGTTTAATCTTTCACTGTTATTCTTTATTGTCTCGAGAAATTTATAGGCATTCTCTCTATCATCCATAGCTCCTTCAAGAAGGGTCTCGGCAAAACCTTTTATCGCTGTAATAGGAGTTTTTATTTCATGAGAGACATTTGCCACAAAATCTTTTCTCATGTCCTCAAGTTGTCTGAGTCTCGTGATATCATGGAATGTTAAAACCACACCTGATATTTCTCCTCTGACTTCATGAGAGTAAAAGGGCGCAGCCGTGACCATGAGATAAAGTTCCTTCGGGTGGGTAACTTCAATCTCATGGGATATTGTTTCTTTACCCTCTACGACCCTGTCTATGATTTCTATGAGTTCTGTTTTCCTTAAAGTTTCTATCAGTGTTCGTCCTTCAATGTCTGATTCTATACCGAAAAATTTCTTAAGAGCTGAATTACACAATAATAGCCTGCCTCCGGCATCCGTGAGCATGAGTCCATCGGACATGTTCCCCAGGATCGCCTCCACCTTCTGTTTCTCTTCGTCACTTTTTTTAAGCCTCCTATTAAGTTCCTCTGCCATCTGGCTGATATTTCTACCGAGTTCACCCAGTTCACCCTTTTCCTTCAGAAATAGTCGCTTTTTGAAATTTCCTGCTGCCACCTCCTTTGAAAAGGCTGTAATCTCTTCTACAGATTTTGTGATCCTTCCAGTCTGTAAAAGTCCTATCAGAATTAATGCAAATAAGGCAATAAGAGATGCGAGGATAATCCTTATCCTTATCTTATTAACTGCTGCCTCGACATCAGAAAGAGGCATGGAAAGTCTTATGAATCTTTTATCGGAATCTCTATCGAATGCAACTGCCAGATAGAATAGATCCTTCTGAAGTGTATGGCTGAACCTGATCGAACTTCCAACATCGCTGACTTCTGCCTCTTTAATCTCCGGCCTATTTAAATGGTTTTCCATTTTATAAGATGGCTCATCAGAGTCTCCCAGGACGCGGCCTGAACTGTCTATGATAGTTATCCCGGCGCCTGTCTTTTCTTTATACCCTTTACAGAAGTCATCGAGATTAGCCGTAAAAGATGATGGAATCTGATCAGCTATCAGGCGACCCTGGATAATAAGGCCTTCCCTGAGTCTTGATATATAATGATTCTTGATGGTGCTCGATAGGTAGAGTTCGAGTATAATGATCAGAAGCGGTGCGATAATCAGGTACAGGAATAGGATTCTCCTGAAGAGGATGCGTCTCATTACTTTCCGTTAAAGAAATATCCGATGCCGCGTAGTGTCTTGATGTATTTTGGGTTGGACGGGTCTTCCTCGATCTGGGCCCTTAACCTTCTTATATGGACATCAACTGTTCTCGGTTCAACAAATGCCTCATCACGCCATATCGCATCAAGAAGCTGTTCCCGGCTGAATACTTTTCCCTTTCTTTCAGCGAGATATAAGAGAAGCTTAAATTCCGTTGCACTCAGTTTAACAGGTCTTCCTTTGATGGAGACTGTATATCTTTCTTTATCTATTTTGAGTCCTTCAACGGTGAGTATCTTTTCTGCGACTGGCCTTTCCATGGATCTCCTCAGAACCGCCTTGATCCTTGCCACAAGTTCTCTCGTACTGAAAGGCTTTGTCACATAATCGTCGGCGCCTATCTCCAGGCCGAGTATCCTATCCACTTCCTCACCTTTTGCAGTAAGCATAATAATTGGCAGAACCTCTGTTTTTGGATCATTTCTCAGAATCCGGCAGAGTTCAATGCCCTGAATTCCTGGAAGCATCAGGTCAAGTATCACGAGGTCATATTTGTCTTTCTTAATCTTTGACAGGGCAGCTTCACCATCCGGGGCTGAGTCCACATTAAAACCTTCTTTCCTGAGGTTATAAGAGACGAGCTCTACGAGGTCAGCCTCATCATCCACAACAAGGATATGCTTTGGTATATCCATAATATATTACTTATGCTTTACAGAACTTTTGTCAAGTTGCCATCGTCTTAATCACCAATAACCAATTACCAGACAAGCTCCAATAACCAGGCACAATAATCGAATAAATTCCAAATCCTAATATCTAAATCCTAAACAAATCTCCAATTTCAAATGTTCAAAACTGTTTTGAGTTTTAAGCATTTGTGCTTGTTTAGGATTTCGAGTTTAGAATTTAGGATTTTTTCACTATGTTTGGTTATTGTAATCGGTCATTGGTTATTTTATGTCACAGATTGAATCTGAAATTGATTATATCCCCGTCCTTCACTTCATAGGTCTTGCCCTCAAGCCTTAGAAGACCTTTTTCTCTTGCAGCATGAGTGCTTCCAGAGGACAGGAAATCGTCGAAGGAGACAACCTCTGCCCTTATGAATCCTCTTTCGATATCAGAATGAACCTTTCCAGCTGCTTTCAGTGCATTTGTACCCCTTGAGATGGTCCATGCCCTGACCTCGTCTCCGACATATGTGAAAAAAGATATCAAGCCCAGAATGTCATAGCAGACACGAATTAATCTGTTCAATGCGGGCTCTTTAATTCCAAGGTCATCCAGGAATAGTTTTGCATCATCGGGCAAAAGTCTTGATATCTCCATCTCGATCTTTCCACAGAGTGTTAATACAGGAACGGACCGACTGGTCTTTGAAAATTTTTCTCCAAAATATCCTTCAATTTCTTCAGTAAACTTCTCCGCCCTCTCTGTATTTATGTCATTCTCTCCAATTGTCAGAACCACAATCTCAGGCTTTATAGAAATGAACTGTAGCGGCCTCATAGTTTTCTTTTCTTCATCGCTGAAGTATACATCTCTCAGAGGTATCTCATTTTCAAGGGCCTCTTTGCATTTGATAAGAAGTTTTCTCTCCGCTTCGTCGGGCTTCTTCGCCTTTTTTGCCGCCTCTTCCATTCTGGAAAGACGTTTCTCAACAAACTCAAGATCTCCAAAGAGCAATTCGAGTTCGATCGTCTCAACATCCCGCCTCGGATCAATATTGCCCAGGGGGTGAATGACAGCATCGTCTTCGAAGGCCCTCACCACATGAACAAGGGCATCTGCATCCTTTATGAGGTCAAAGACCTTTCTGTTCTGATTGACATCCCCCCTTGTAAGACCGATATAATCAATAAATTCGACAGTTGCATAAGTGGTCTTTTTGGGTTTGAATATTTCGGATAGTTTATCAACCCTCGGATCAGTCACCTTTACTATCCCCGTATGAGGATCTCCCGAGGTCGTCGGGTAGATGGTGGTCTCAAGGTTCCGGCCCGTAAGGGCGTTGAAAATCGTTGTCTTTCCCGAATTGGATAGTCCGATGATGGCTACTCTCAATCTGCCTCCAGGTAAAATATTATAATTTACGGAGAGATAATTTAGAATGTGCAACTTGACAATCGATCTCATAAAATATATACAATTTTAAAAATAAAAATTTGGAGGAAAAAATGATCTCAAAAGGAAAAGCACTTTACGTCTTTCTGATTTTTACAACTCTCTGGCTCATGTCAGGATTTCCCTTCCTGTCAAACACTTATGCTGAAGAACCAAAGATCTCCCAGCAGTCCATCGATATCCTTACTAAAATAGGTGAGGCCACGGCAGAGGTCGCAGAAGCTGTGAAACCTTCTGTGGTAAACATATCTACCACAAGGACGATAAAAGTCCCGCAACAGATCAATCCATTTTTCAATGACCCTTTCTTCCGGAGATTCTTCGGTGATGAATTCACGATGCCGAAGGAACGTAAGGCTGCAAGCCTCGGTTCCGGAGTAATCGTTGATCCAAAGGGCTATATTTTAACGAGCAGCCATGTTGTTCAAAATGCCGAGGAGATTAAAGTAACGCTTTCTGATAAGAGAGAGTTTAAGGGAAAGATTGTCGGCAGTGACACCATGACTGATATAGGAGTTATAAAAATAGAGGCTGAAGATCTTCCCACAATAAAGTGGGGTGATTCAGACAGATTAAGAGTAGGCGAGACGGTGCTCGCAATTGGAAGTCCCTATGGCTTAAGTCAGACCGTCACATCGGGTATAGTAAGTGCGGTGGGAAGGGCGAATGTAGGCATCGCCGATTATGAGGATTTTATACAGACAGATGCTGCGATAAATCCAGGCAATTCCGGTGGAGCTCTGGTTAATGTGAAGGGAGAGCTCATAGGAATTAATACGGCCATTTTCAGTACAAGCGGCGGCTATCAGGGGATTGGATTTGCCGTACCCAGCAATATGGCAAAGACCGTTATGGAGAGCCTCATAAAGAAAGGAAAGGTTATAAGAGGTTGGCTTGGTGTCTCGGTGCAAAGTATAACCCCTGAACTCGCAAAACAGTTTAATCTAAAAGAAGACAGAGGTGCCCTTGTGGGGGACGTCACTGAAGGAAGCCCTGCTGAAAAAGCCGGTGTTCAGAGAGGCGATGTAATCATAGAGTATGAAAACAGAAAAATTGACGAGCCTTACCAGTTGAGAAATATGGTTGCCAATACCGCACCAGGCGAAAAAGTAGAGTTGAAAATTATCAGAGAAAATAGAACAGAAACAAAAACTGTAACCATAGGCGAGTTGCCTGCGGGTGTACAGAAGTCCATAAAGGGCGAATATGATAATCTTCTGAGAGGCGTCAATGTGCAGAACCTCACCCCGGAAATTTACAGTCAACTTAACCTCCCGAAAAGACTGAAAGGCGTTGTAGTTTCGAGCGTTGAAGAGGACAGCCCTGCAGCGATGGCGCTACAGCAAGGTGACGTGATACAGGAGATAAACAGGCAGAGGATTTCCAGTGTCAAGGATTATGAGGAAGTAGTAACGAGGATAAAACCGGGTCAGGATATACTGTTGCTGATATTCCGGAACGGGTCATCTCTCTTTATCACACTTTCCGGTAAATAGAGATAATCGAGATGGGGTGGGCTGAACCCACCCCGTTGGAAATGTATTTACCTGTGATCTACTGATCAAATTCAAGATTCTTCTAAGAATAATTATTTAGGAGGTTATCAATTGGAAAAAGTAACTATAAAAAAGGATTTATTTTGTCTGCCTTGGACTCAGACCATTCTCTGGCAAGTGGGGTCAGGCTTTCAATTATGCCCAAAAATATTGACAAAGCCGATGGTATGATATAAAGTAATACCTGGGGTGGTTTATGAGTAAGAGAAAAATAGCAATTACTTTGGACGAACAGTTTATCGAACAGCTTGACAGACTCGTGAGTGAACATGTTTTTCAAAATCGCAGTCAGGCAATACAGGAAGCGGTAGATGAAAAACTGAAACGATTGAAACGCACCCGTTTAGCTAAAGAATGTTCCAAACTCGATCTTGCTTTTGAAAAAGCAATGGCAGAAGAAGCCTTGTCCGAAGATTTGAGCCAATGGCCCAAATATTGAGGGGCGATATTAGATGGGCGGATTTGAATCCTGTTCGTGGCCGTGAGCAGACAGGCATACGGCCAGTTTTGATTTTAAGTCGTGACATTTTTAATGAACGTTCTGGAACTGTCATTGCCGTAGCTATTACAAGTCAGTCTCAACGCGCAGGTTTTCCGCTCACCTTTGAACTGGAAATTACGGATTTACCAAAACGCTCATGGGTGAAAATAAGTCAGATTCGGACGCTTACCGTTGAGAGGATCGGGAAAAGGATCGGCAGGGTATCACCGGAAGAATTAGATCAGATTGTTGAAGGCTTGAATGAAATTATCGGGGCATAACAAGGCGTTCCAGAAATCGGTCATGCGACTTTTGAGGGTGAAGAAGTTAACAATATGCTTGATAATGTCTGATAGATCAAATCCAATCTTTTACATTCATTTAAGTCAATTGGGTTTTATCTTTTTTATAACATCTATAAGTGGTATATCAAATTTTTTCGCAATCCTCTTGCAATCCTCATATTCCGGTGTCGCCTTCAGAATCTTATTCCCAAGCATCGAGAATTTAACTTTCACCTTTCCGAATTCCGTATCTATTTTTTTGATCTCACGCTTAAGAACTCTTCTTCGTGCTTCATAAAATCTCAGACCTGTCGTACTGGTCTCCTCCAGAACGATTTTCATTAAATCTTCTCTTCGCGTTTCATTGCATAAGACCGTCAGCACTATGCCCGGTCTTCCCTTCTTCATCAGGACCTGTGTAAGAAAGACATCGAGGGCGCCTGCCTTAAGAAGCCTTTCCATGACATATTCGAATATCTGAGGATTCATATCGTCAATATTAGTCTCGATGACTGACACTTTTTCATCTAAAAATCCCCCCATCCCCCCTTTAGCAAAGGGGGATGAGAGGGGATTACCTATTAATAACCTCAATACATTTGGACTGTCTTTAAAATCTTTATTACCCGCCCCAAGACCGATCTTTTCGATATTCATCAACGGGATACTTCCGAAATCCGATGAAAGCCCTTTCAGTATTGCTGCGCCTGTCGGGGTAGTAAGTTCAAAGGAGATATCTGTTGAATACACGGGAGTTCCTTTTAAAATTTCTGCTGTAGCGGGTGCAGGCACCGGTAGAGTTCCCCTTTCAGTTCTGACAAAACCGGAACCGAGATTTACAGGTGATGAATAAACTCTTTCTATTTCAAGAATATCAAGGCCTATGATCGTCCCAAAGATATCTATTATGCAGTCTACGCCGCCGAGTTCGTGGAGATGAACTTGATGAAATCCCTCCCCGTGAACCTTTGCCTCTGCCCTAAAAAGCTCTTCAAAGGTCTTGAGCCCTTTTTGCTTTATATCCCGGTGAAGTGAAGAGGTCTTAATTATTTTTTCAATGTCTTCCCACTTTTTTGAAGTTAGAACTTCGAAATTTAATGTTGTAACTTCCACCTTAGTTGAAGCGATTCCGGCCCTCTTCACTTTTTTGGCACTGAGCCTGTATCCTTTAAGGGGAATTTTTTTGAGTTCCCCTTCGAGTCTTTTAAGAGAGACTCCTGCATCCACGAGTGCACCAAGGCACATATCCCCGCTTATGCCTGAAGAACAATCAAGGTAGGCAATTTTCAAGAGTCCCCTCCAATGCTCAATATTTTACCATCAAGTCATTTATTTAACCCGGCAATTCCCTGTAGCAGGTTATTTATTCAAGCTGTTGAGAAAAGGAGAAGGCATATTTTATAATAACCTTGCCACCGAAGATACTTTTCTTCAGGTTATCCTTTTGATGGAAAGTTTATATGCCATATTAGCTTTATTTGCCTTTACATTGCTGCTCAACCTGCCCTTCGGCTATGCCAGGACAAAGACGAAGAGATTCTCCTTAAGATGGTTTCTATGTATACATGTCCCCATACCCGTGATATTTATCGCAAGGACCCTTGCACACCTTGACATAAGATACATGCCAATTTTTGCAGTTGCTGCAATTGCCGGTCAGATACTGGGTGGCAAACTGGAGTTATAGGCTTGCAGGCCGGAATCCTCATCAAACCAGGCATCATAGAGTACCGTGAGGTTAATACACCGAGGCCATCTCCAGGGGAGATACTGGTGAAGATTAAGGCGGCCCTAACTTGTGGAACAGACCTGAAGGCATTCATCCGGGGCCATCCTATGATTCCAATGCCGGGAGTCTTTGGGCATGAATTCTCAGGGATAATCGCAAAGACAGGCAAAGGAGCTAAAAATTTTAAAGAAGGTGATGAAATAATGGCGGTTCATAGTGCTCCCTGTCTTGAGTGCAGATATTGTGAAAAAAGACGTTATAACCTCTGTGAAAAAATAATGAATAAAAAAGTCCTGGGAGCCTTTGCGGAATATGTCTTACTGCCTTCGCATATTGTGAAGCAGAACGTGTTTTATAAGCCAAAAAGATTGACCTTTGAAGAAGCTGCATTCCTTGAGCCTCTTTCATGCGTGGTCCATTGTCTGAAACCCCTTAATATTAAGAGAGGAAATCATACACTTGTCCTGGGAGCAGGTCCCATCGGGCTTCTTCACCTCCTGCTTTTAAAGGAGAAAGGAGTGATAGTAGTTATCACTGATGTCAATGGTAAGAGACTTTCGGTAGCAAAAGGGCTTGGCGCTGATCTTGCAGTTAAACCTCAAAATATCGCAGGTGTAATGAAGGATTTCAATGATGATATTGGTTTCGACTATGTCTTTGAGTGTACGGGAACGACAGAGGCCTGGGGGGCCTCCATAGACTATGCGAGCAGAGGTGGAACAGTCATACTTTTCGGTGGGTGCAAGAAAGGTACAAAGGTTACATACGATACGGCAAGACTTCATTACGATGAAATAACACTGAAGGGAGTTTTTCACTATAACCCATCGGATGTGAAGGAAGCTTATAGGCTCCTGTGCGATGGTAAACTCGGCGTGTCAAGGCTGCTTTCAGGTAATTATCCCCTCAGGCATATACAAAGGGTCTTCAATAAATTGGCGAAAGGAATCGGGATAAAGTATGCAATCATACCATGATTTCATTCCTGTAACTGTAGATAAAAGCCATATTATCACTATCGGCGAGAGGCTGTATGCAGAGAGCATCGAGTTTGTGAGAGAACTTGTCAATAATGCCTATGACGCTGATGCAACTCTCGTAGAGATTCTGGTAACAGAGGACACGATAGAGATAAAGGACAATGGTGCAGGTATGGACAGGGAGGGGCTCAGACAGTATTTTAATATTGGTTCGCAGCAAAAACTTTACGCTCCCAGATCACCTATCTTCAATAGAGACAGAATAGGCCAGTTCGGTATCGGAAAGTTTGCAAGTCTTTCTGCCTGCAAGCGATTTGAGGTTATCACGAAGAAGGACGATTTTGTTGGAAGGGTCGTCTTTGATAAAGAACAATGGGAAAAAGCAGGCGATGTATGGCAATTACCTCTTGAAATACTTCCTCCCGATTTCAGAAAACAGAATGGAACAGCAGTCATATTAACAGGATTGGACAGGAGGTTTGAGCCAAAGGACATAGAGGCAAAAATAATTGAAGGTACGCCAATTAAAGCCCCCTATTTTAAAGTAAGGATAAATAATCATACTGTTACCCCGCGAAGTCTCTCAGGCCATAGACTTCCATTCCTTGAAGGGACTTCTTTCGGTCCTGTTACCGGAGAGATAATAATCCTGCCTGAGACTGCCTCTGTGGCAACTGAACCTGGCATAGAAGTTAAGGTCAAACAGGTGACCGTTCGAAGGGAACTTTTTGGAATGGAGACATGGGGGAAGGCGATGGCAAGAGTCAGAGGAGAGATTAATGCTGACTTCCTTCCCATAACGAGTGACAGGACGGGGTTTGTAAGAGACTCCGAAGAATATAGGGAGTTCTTGAGGGTTATGGAAAAGGTGATGGAGGGTGTCAAGATATCGCTTCAGAAATTGACTGTGAAGAAGGAAAGTAAGAAGGTTAGCCGCGCCCTCAAAGAAGCCCTTCAGAGGATCTATAAAGCATTGGCAGCAAATCCTGATTTGTCGCCCTTTGGCGCCTTTCCCGTCGGCGATGAGACAAAGGGAATTGGCAGTGCTGCCGGAGTATCTCAGAAAAAAGAAGGGACTAAGGAAGAGGAGGTTAGGGCGGAAGAAAAATTGAGGGTGCCTGAGAAAAAGAGGAAGAAAAGACCGAAGGTCAAAAGACTTACACCAAATGCCATAATCAAAAGGATAAAGTTTGGTGAGACAGGTGTCTCCTGTGTTGTGGACAGCTTTGGAGAGGACGGACCTGAGGTCTTTTCTGAAGAAACGACTATCTATATAAACCGAGATCATCCCCTTTATAAGAGAGAATCGGCAAAGGTTGATACACATATATTGAATCTTGCGAGACTTATCACGCAGGAAATTTCCCTCATGAAAGATCCTAAAAATCCGAGACAGGCATTTGAAAGACAGAGCAAGCTCCTGAGGGATGCCTTTATTGAAAGAAGTTGATATCTTCAAAGGCTTTAAGGTGATTATCCTTTGAAAGTTGCAAAACTATACAGCTTTGATGACATAAGAATCGAAGACATCTCTGTGCCGGAGATAGGCCCTGAAGAGGCGCTTATGAAAACAAAGGCATCGGGCATATGTTCTGGAGATGTGATGCCCTGGTATATCGAAAAAAAGGCTCCCTTAGTCCCGGGACATGAGCCAGCTGGCGAGATTGTAGAAATTGGCAATAGAGTGACATCCTTTAAGCCCGGAGACCGTGTCTTTCCACACCATCATGCGCCTTGCCTTAAATGCAAATATTGCAAAAGGGGCGATTATGTTCAGTGTAAAACATGGAGAAAGACAAAGATAGTTCCAGGAGGGATATCAGAATACATACTTATACCTGAGATAAACCTTAAAAACGATACATTAAAACTCAATGATGGTTTAAGTTATGAAGATGGGACATTAGTGGAACCTGCTGCCTGTGTTGTCAAGGCATTAAAAAGGGCTAACATAAAAAAAGGTGACACTGTTCTCGTTATCGGCCTTGGCGTTATGGGACAATTGAATATACTGCTCTCAAAAAGATATGGGGCTGCAAAAATCATTGGTGCTGATATGGTTCCTTTCCGGCTTGAAAAAGCCATGGAATCCGGTGCCGACTATGTTGTTGACGTCTCAAAGGATGATCTTATCGATTCTCTAAAAGATTTGACAAAGGGGGCTATGGCAGACCTCGTTGTAGTCGGACCCAATACTGTTGAGGCAATGAAACAAGGTATATCAGCTTCAGGTCCGGGTGGAAGAATTTTATTTTTTACACCCGCCAGGCCGGGAGAGCGACTCCAGATCGAGCCAAATGATCTGTATTTTAAGGACATAGATATAATTACCAGCTATTCCTGCGGTCCTACTGATACGGCAGAGGCCCTTAAATTCATAGAAGAGGGAACTGTCAGGGCTGAAAAACTTGTTACCCACAGATTTCCCATAGAGAAAACTGCCAAGGCCTTCAGGTTGACAGCAGAGGCAAAGGATTCATTAAAGAGCGTTATAGTTTTTGAATGAACGATTCTATGTATGATGCATTTTTGTCATTCCGCACTTGATGCGGAATCCAGGGATTCCCGCCTTCCAGTCTATTGCAGAATGGCAAAATTGGCAGAAATGTCATGCTGAACTTGTTTCAGCATCTAATAAAAATTATATAAAGGAGTTCTAAATGTTCAAAGGGAAGAAATCTGCGATTTCCTGTGATCTGAAGGTAAGAGTCAGAGGTAATATTGAAAAGAAGACATTTGTGGAGGATAAAAGCAGGTTATATAAATATAAAGGGAATTTTGTCTGGCAAGGTATAAAGACCGAGAGATATAAATCAGGCAGCGAGGGATGGACAGATGTTTTAAGAAAAACA
>JBFMEC010000036.1:13152-18015 GCA_040753575.1 Nitrospirota bacterium
AAAGAAGACATTTGTGGAGGATAAAAGCAGGTTATATAAATATAAAGGGAATTTTGTCTGGCAAGGTATAAAGACCGAGAGATATAAATCAGGCAGCGAGGGATGGACAGATGTTTTAAGAAAAACATTAATTGGAAACCACGGAGAGACATCTAAATTCCATGTCAGATATTTTGAGATCCTGCCTTGTGGACATACCAGTTTTGAAGTGCATAAACATGAGCATGTTGTTGTGGGGATCAGAGGAAGAGGAAAAGTCTTATGTGGAAACAGGACCTATGAAATGAGCTTCCTTGATACACTCTATATTGCCCCTTATGTATCCCACCAGCTGAGGAACCCCTATGAGGAACCTTTCGGCTTCTTCTGCATTGTGAATGCGAGAAGGGATAAACCAAGGATGCTTTTGGAAAGATAAAGACATACAGGTTATTAGATTCCTCGGTATTTACATGTTATTATAAAAATCGTGAAAAGACGCTGGATTAATATCGCATTATCCTTAATCGGCATCGGCATAGCCTTACTATATAGTATCTGCAACGAATCGTGTGAATATCTGGTAGGTTCTATTTTTGGATCAAACCTCAATTACCTGGGAATCTTCTATATGGGGATGTTAATCTTTTCCAATCTTCTAAAACTGGATTTGATCTTCTTTTTCTTGCTCTCCTCTGGTATGGGTGCAGAACTGTACCTTCTGGGATTTCAGGTTACTAAAAGTGTATATTGTTTCTACTGTCTTGCTTTCGGTGCCGTTGTTTTTCTTTTATTCTTTCTAAACTTTGAAAAGTCCAGGAAGATCTTTATTGCCCTTTCGTTAGTAATTGGTTTTATTCTCTTTCTGGTTTTCTTTAAGGGCTCTGTTACGCCCGTTTATGCCGAGGAAATTCTTCTGCCTTCTTATGGCAAGGGGCAGGTGAAGGTGAGATTGTATACTGATTATTTCTGTGGTCCCTGCAGGGCTCTGGAACCGAAATTAGAGCCCATAATTTCCCGGTTGGTTAAAAAGAATGTTATAAATATCACCTTTATTGATACCCCTATTCATACTCAAACAACCTTATATGCGAAGTATTTTCTTTATATCTTGAATAAAAAAAATCAGTTAGATTATGCCCTTCGTGCAAGGGCCCTTTTATTCGAAGCTGCAAAAAATAACATAATGGAGAAAGGAAAATTGGAGGAATTTCTCAGGGCGAGGGGTATAGGTTTCAGGCCATTTAATGAGAAGCCGACCTTTGCCGTCTACATGAGTTTTTTAAAAGAAGATAAAATAAATATGACACCCAGCTGCGTATTTTATAGCGGGGTTAAGAAAGATAAATTCACGGGTGCCTCTGATATTCTCAAGGCCTTTGAAAATCTGAAGAAATAAAAAAAAGAATATCGTTATAGAATACCTAAATCGATGCCGAAGTTAGTACTTTTTGATATTGACGGGACACTTATAGATACCGGAGGCGCAGGAACAATATCTCTCAATAAGGCTTTTCACGAACTTTTCTCTATCGGAGACGCCTTTTCAGGAATCAGTATGGCAGGAAAAACTGATGTCCAGATTATGAGGGAGGGGCTTACAGTTCACAGACTTCCAGTGAATGAAGACATGCTCCTGTCCATTGCATCAAGTTATATAAAGAATCTAAGAGTGGAAATTAATAATAGAAGAAGGCATGTTAAGCCAGGAATTATTGAGGTCTTAAGAAGGCTGAGAGAGATTAACGGCTGCTGGCTTGGGCTTTTGACCGGAAACATAGAGGAGGGGGCTGAGATAAAGCTTGGCGCCTTTGATCTTTATAAGTATTTCCCTATCGGCGCTTTTGGAAGTGACGACGAGGACAGAAATCGTCTCTTGCCGATTGCCGTGAAGAAGTTTCAATGGCTGACCGATCTTAATCTCTCCTATGGAGATTGCATTGTCGTAGGAGACACGCCACGAGATGTGGAGTGTACAAAACCTTATGGTGCTGTATCAATAGTTATCTCAACAGGTCCTTACAGTTATGAATCTCTTCTGGAGACGGGGGCCGATTTTGTCTTTAATGACCTTTCAAGGCCGGAAGAATTCCTTTGTAAATTGCAGTCAATCATACATATAAGTTCTGATCAACTCGAATAATGCAGATTAGGAAATGCAGATGTTGTGAGAAAATTTATTTTTCGATACCTTAGCGTACATCTAACTGATGGTTTACGGAATGTTTTAGTGAATATAACAATTAAAGATATTTTTCAATAAATTCATCGAGTTAAATAAATTTTTGAACAATGTCTGCATTTAGGGTTAAAGAACTCCATTATTTGGGTTAACGGTTACATCCATAAGAAATTTTTCAAATCTCGGGGCTATATCATCCCATAGGAAGTTTGAGGCATACTGACGCCCTCTGTTGCCGAGGCGCTCTCTTAAATCCTTATTTTCTAAAAGGTGACAGAGTCTGTCGGCAAGATCCAGGGAGGAGCCGGACTTAAAGGAAAGTCCTATCCCATTTTCTCTAACATACTGGAGTTCAGGTATATCACTCACGAGGACTGCCTTTCCGCAGGCAAGCGCTTCAAGGAGACTCACGGGATGTGCTTCATGCCTTGAAGGTAGGACGAAGACCTTCGCCCTGGAAAGTAGCTCTGTCTTTTCTTTTCCTGTAACAAAACCTGCATAATTGACTCTATCTTTAAGCCTCGCTGGCATTCTATTGAGTAGTCTGGCTGCGCTGTTGAACTCATAACCTGCAAGGACTAATTTTATCCCTTCGTATTTATCCGCAACCGAAGTAAATGCATCTAAAAGAATATCAAGACCCTTTGTATAAATATCTATCCTGCTGAAAAAGAGGATGTAATCATCTTCTTTCTCATCAATATTGAGAAGCTCTCTTCCTATTCCATTCGGAATAACCACATATTTTTTTGCCTTCCTCATCAATTTATCGGCCTTTATGCCGGTTACAAAAATAAAATTGTCATATAAAAATGGATAGACCTTTTCGGTTATATACATCGGCATCGAATAAAAGATGTTATATTTGCTCAGGGCATGCCTGTTCATAATACCCTGGATCTGAAGTATTACCGGTGTCTTTGTAAGAAACCTGCTGAAAAAAGGGGTGGCAGGAAGAAGGTTCTCTATAATAATATCATTATCCCTTCCATATTTTCTTATGTACCCTGAAGCCCTCAGTGTGTAACTGATAACACTTTTGGTGAGACTCTTACTTTCCGTGCCGACAAATATATGTCTCAGTCCCTCAATTTCCCCATTACGCGCTCCCGGATATTTCATACAGAGGAGTGTGATGTCATGTCTTTCTTTAAGTCTCTTATAAATCTCATTGGCCCTAACCCCGGCTCCGCCAAAGCCAAAGGGACTGCCAGAACTTTCATAGATGAGTTGAAGGATCTTCACCTTAATATTATATTTTCATACTGTCTTACTATCTTTCTTACAGAAAAATCATTAACCCTTTCTCTTCCCAGTCTTGAAAATTTCTCTCTGAGTGGTTGATTCTTTAGTAATGTTAGTATTGCTTCAGAGAGAGAAAGCTCATCTCCAACCGGAACAAGCAGGCCGGATTTCCCATCCTGTAATATTTCCCTTGGCCCAGACCTGCAATCAGTGGAAATGACCGGAACACCGCAGGCCATTGCCTCAAGGATTGCCACTGGTAGCCCTTCATAACTGGATGAAAGGGCAAAGATATCTGCTTTTGACAGGAATTTATAAGGATTATTCAAGAATCCAGTAAAGAAGACTTTATCTTCAATCTGAAGGCCCTTGACCATCTTCTCAAGTTTTTCCTTTTCCGGCCCTTCTCCTACTAATATTAATCGCGCATCTATTTCTTTTAGAACCAGGCTGAAAGCCTTTATTAGAGTGTCAAATCTTTTTTGCCAGACAAAGCGACCTACAGAAATGACAAGCGGGACGGCATCTTTAAAAAAAGGATGTTCTACGGGTAAGCTACTCAGGGCAGCGATACGGTTCAGATCTACAGGGTTATAAATGACACTGATTTTATCCGGTCTAATATTGAATCCTTGAATTAAATCAGACCTTATCCCCTCAGAAACAGCTATCACCCTTTCTGCAAATCTGTAAAAGACCTTCACCAAAAAGGTAACGGGAAGACCCAGGATTTTGTTACCCTCCCTTGTTTTTATAATCTCGCTGAGCGTGCTGTGTTCACTGATAATCACTTTTATTTTAAAGAATATTCCGGCCAGAAGAGCCATTATATTGTTATGAGTAAGCATGCTCAATATGATATCTGGTTTTCTCTTATTGACGATTGTTACAAAAGAGGTCATTTGTTTCAATTTCTGGATTATGCTATCGGATTTTCTTCTGGCTACAATAATTTCAATATCTTTGGGCAGGAATTCTCTATAGGGCGAATTCTCAGAGGAGTACAACAAAACAAGAGTGGCCTCAATTCTATTTTTGTCAAAATTCCGGAGGATGTCGACCATCACCCTCTCTGCCCCGCCACCCTCCAGAGAAGATATAAAAAACAGGACTGTTAACCTCGGACTCTCATTCAAGATCTTTACCCGTTTGATCTCCCAGGATAATATCTTCGTATTCTTTCAAGACCAATCCTGAATCAAAATCCTTCGCACGTTCTAATCCTGATTGTGAAAGCCTCTCTCTTAATTCACTGTCCCGTAAAAGTCTGAGGATTGCCTCAGACAGGGCCTTTTCATTACGAGGTGGTACCAATTGTCCGCATTTTCCCTGTTCCAGAATTTCAGCTGGTCCCCCGCCCTGGCAATCAGTTGCAATCACCGGGCAACCGCAGGCAAGTGCCTCTCGGAGGACATAAGGAAGCCCTTCAAAAAGCGAGGGCAGGACAAAAACACTTG